>CAJQPT010000316.1 GCA_905480285.1 uncultured bacterium | reverse complement strand
GATTGAGCAGATCAGGCCTTCGAGTCGATCAGCGGCTGCGGACCAGGTCTCGACCGGGGTCGATCAGACCTCGGCGGCGCGAAGGGTCACGTCGCAGTTGACCACCATCTGGCAGCCAAGGCGCGCGCCCTCTTCGTCCGTGGCCATCTCCACAGTCTCGGCCTCCTCATCCCCCACCGGGGCGAGACCCTCCCCGCCCTCCGTGACCACCAGGGCACAGGTGCCGCAGCTGCCGACGGTGCAACCGAAGTCGTGCGGGAGGTCGTTCTCCTGGCAGAAATCGAGGAAGCGAGTCCCGTCGGGGACCTCGTGGGACTCACCGGTGGAGGCGAATGTGATCTTGGGCATCGATTGAGTTCCCGGGTGGAGCGCCGCCGACATTGACGACGCGATTCAAAATCAGGAAGGCCGACCGGCTGACGCGTCGGCGGGGGACATGATGAGACCCCAGGGCTGCCAAGAGAACCCGGCGGCCCGCGAATTCATCCGATGCTGCTCTCTCCCCCTCCCCCGCCCGCGGACTTCGCCGGCGAGCCCGAGCGCCCGCCGCGGCCCTCGCTCGGGACCGGCGCGCAGCTCTGGCTGGTCCGGCACGGTCGGGTGACCGCGCCGGATACCGCCTATGGCGACGCCGATGTCCCCCTCTCCGAGGAGGGCCTCCATCAGACCGAAGCGGTGGCGGGGTCCCTCGCGCCACAGCGCCCACGCGGCGTCCTGTCCTCGCCCCTCCAGCGAGCCCGGCGGCTGGGCGAGGCTGTGGCCCGCGCCTCCTCCGCGCCGCTCCAGATCACCGACCGACTGAAGGAGCTCCACCGCGGTCAGTGGCAAGGGGTGGCTCGAACCGAGTACGCGGACCGATGGGCCAGGGAGCGGGACGCCTACTGGAGCGCCCCGTTGACCTGGCGTGGCCACGGGGGCGAGTCCGAGGAGCAGCTGGTCACGAGGGCCTGGCCAGCCCTCATCGAGGCAGCGCAGATGGCCGCGGGCGCCGTGGCCGTGGTCACCGCTCACCGCCAGGTCATCCGCGCTCTGACGGCCGCTGCCATTGGCATCAGCCCCGGCGCGAGCCACAGGATGGACCTCGAGCCAGCCCACGGGATCCTGCTCCGGGACGCCGTCGGCGGGTGGATCCTGGAGCGGACGAACGCGCCCTCTCCCGGCGCGCCCCACGCCGCCGAGCCCCTCGATGGCCCGCCCGAGGACGTGGTCACGCAGCTGCGCTGATCGGCGACTCCTCGGCGACTCCTCGGCGATGGCCCGCAGCGCAGCCCGGGCTCCAACGCCAGCCAGGGCCCCCGCAGCTTGCCGCCCGGCGCTCTGCCGCGCGGAAGGAGCTCCGTCGCGCGCCGGACGCGTTCGGGTTCCGGCTCTGGATCCGGGGTCCGGGGTCCGTGCTCAGGTCGGGGTGCGTGATCGGAAGCCAGGCGGTCAGTCGCTGACTGGACCGTCCGAATCCCGGGGCTCCTCAAGGCCCTGCATGAGGCGCAGCTCCTGGATCCGCTCGCCGTTGTCCACTCCGATGCCGAAGTGAAGCGCTCGGCGCTCCAGCTCGATCAGCTCCTCCCACCTTGTCCAGAGGTCGTCAACTTCCCCCGTCTTGTCCTCGAATTCAGGGACGCCGGACCAGGATCGGCGCGCGGCCACCGCTGCGAGCTCAGGGTGGTAGGCCACCGTCCTCGAGGTCGCCTCGACCAAACCGAAGCCTGGCACCAGCGACGGGCGAACCGGGAGACGCCGCCGCACAGCCGCGCGGTCGCCCTCGAGCAGCGGACGGAGAGACGTGCCGAGGAGCGGCCGGTCCACCCCGACCCCCAGGAGGTCGACCAGCGTCGGTGCGACGTCGATGGACCCCACCAACGCGTCGATCCGCGGGACCGGCGGCGCGCCTTCGGCTCCCCAGCCGAGAGCCTCCCGGAAGGCCTGGGACGGTCGAATGAGGAGGGGGACGTGGAGGTCGGCATCCTCCGCAAGCCCGGCGCGAAGGTAGACGCCGTGCTCGCCCATCGAGGTCCCGAAGCTCCCCATCAGGATCACCGTCAGGTTGTGCTTGCGACCGAAGTCCTCCACGGACGAGAGGATCCTCGCCACGCTGGCGTCCACCGCACGGATCGCCCGGTCGTAGCGCAGCTCATACTCCGCCAAGGTCACCGATTGCCCGCGGCTCGCGCGCGACGGCGGCAGGGTATGGAAGGCCCGCTCGGCCAGGCCAAGCGGCGGGACAAACGCGAGCTCGGGGCGCCCGCGCCACTCCGCCACAGCCTCGTCGACGCCTCGAAGCCGCGACTTCTTGCTCTGGGATGTCCAGGCTCGCTCGAGGTCATGCATCTGGAGGTAGGCGAACCAGTCCTCGTCGAGCTCACGCTCGTTGACCCATTGAATGAAGCGGCGCCCCACGCCTACCGCGCCCTCCTGGCGCACCTGATCGCCTGGCTCACCGCGGTGCTCGACGAAGTCACGGAAGCCGCGGTCGAAGCCGCGCAGCTCCGCAATCATCGGGTGGTCCACGAAGGCGGCGGTGCTCCAACCTTGCCCCAGGAAGTGGCGCCCGAGGAGGTTGAGGTCGGCGGGCAAGAACCAGCGGGTCTCCTGCTCCGAACCAATGTCACGGGCTGGGAAGTCGGCCCCCCCGAGCGGCGGAGGGATCGCGATGCCCGGATCGTCCCCCGAGAGGATCGCGACGTGTGAGCCGACAAGCGTGGGCGTCACGCCCCATGCGTTCTCGAAGACCACGCTCTCCTGCGCGAAACGGTTGATCGCTGGCGTGGTATTCCGGTCGTAGCCGGCGAGGGAGGTGTGGTCCCAGCGAAGGCCATCGATGGCGATCACCAGGACGCCCTGCCCCGTGACCTCGACCTCACCAGACCGGACGCGCTCGAGGGAATTCACGTCGTCGGCACACGATGAGAGACCCACGACCGTCGCGATCGCCGCCAGCGCTGCCCGGCCGACCCGGTGCCCGCCGGGCTGCGCACACTGTTGGCCACATCGCTGGCCACTTAGCTGGCCACGCTTCCGGAGGCCCGGCTGCCGAATCAGCTGGTGAATCCGCTGGGAAAACAGCTGGCGGGTCATTGTGGCGAAGACGCTCATGGGCAAGGTGCGCAGAGCGAAGCCCGTGCGCGCCCCGCGAGAGTATCGGAGGCGCCGGGGCTCCGTCACAAGCGAAGCTCGAAGAGGGCCTCAGAGGGGACCCAGCGGGCCTCGCCGCCAACCCGGACCTTGGTCCAGCCCGGGAGCTCGTCGAGATAGCTGACCACCTCGCCCGCCGGAAGGGAGCCCACCCGCTCGGCACCGGCCTCGGGAGCCGCTCGGAGCTGGACACCCGAGGGATCGATGACCATGAATGGTTCCGAGCCACGCTCTGACAGGTGGAGCGCCAACGGAGCAAAGAAGACCGGCTGTGAAACAGCCACCAGCACCAGCCATCGACGCGCCCAGCGGCCACCCCGCAGGGCCTCCAGCAGCCCAGCGCCCGCGAAGAGGAGGGCCCCGAGGAGCGCCAGCCATTCCGACTCCCCGGGGGTCAAGGCCCCCGCTGCGGCCTCCAGTGACTCCAGCAGCCCATCCCCTGTTCGCGGTCCGAGCCCAGCCTCGGCCCGGGCGAGGTCCAGGTTGTAGCGAGCATCTCCCAGGCCCGGAGCGGCTCTCAGGGCCGCCTCGAACCAGGCGACAGAGCGCATGGCCTCCCCCCTCGCAGCCTCGCTCACGCCCAGGTTGTAGGCCAGGCGCGCGCGCTCCTTGAGCGGAGCCCCCGCTGCTCCGGCCTCGTCGAGCGCGGCCATCCACGCAGCCACGGCGCCGTCACGGTCGCCGGCGCGCCAAAGAGCGCTACCTCGATCGGCCCCGGCCTCCGCACGCACATCCGGACCCGGGACCGCCTCCTCCAGGCCCTGCGACGCCCCCGCAGGCGCGGCGACGAGCGCACGCCCTGAGCCCGCGGCTGAGCCTGCACCTGGGGCCACAGCTGGGGCCACAGCTGGGGCCCCAGCAGGAGCCACAGCAGGAGCCACAGCCGGGGCCGCAGCCGGGGCCGCCGCCAGGCCGCTCGAGAGCAGCCAGCACCCCACGATCCAGCCCACCGCCGCGGCGGCTCTTCCTGCCACATTCCCTCCCATCAGAGTCCCTCCTTCACAGCCACCTGCGCAAAGTCGAGGACGCTGGTCGGCTGGGCCGGGGCCTCCCCCTCGCCGCCGAAGAGCGCCCTGTCCAGGTCTCGCCTGAGCGCCTCGAAGCGCTGCTCCAGCTCAGCCGAGACCTCGGTGGCTCCCGCGCCGGTGAGGCTCGACCGACCGATCCAGAACTCCGGCGGGCGACCGCTTCGACGGGAGAGGAAGCGGTCGAGGGACGCGGAGACCTCCTGCGGAGATCGGGCCCCTTGTAGCTCGCGTCGAAGGAGGCCGAGGGCACCGCGGCGCTGCCGCGCACGGATTCCCGCGGGGTCACCGCGGCGGCGCACCGCCGAGCGGAGCGCCGCCCAACCGAGCACCGCCGCGGCGAGGGCGCCCAGGCCCAGGAGGCCGCCGGGCCCCGCCCCGTCGCGACCGGTCGCCGGACGTGAGAGGATGTCTCGCATCACCAGGGGGGCCTCTGCCTCGACCGCAGGGCCGAAGGGGTCCTCGCCAGCACCAGCGGTGGGCGTGACCCTGATTTCCAGGGGCTCGGTCGAGATCGCGGCGAAGCGGCCGGACCCGGTATCAAAGACCGAGAGCGGAACCCCCGGGACCTCGTCCACAGCGGCGTCGAGCGGGACCAGGTCGTAGGTGACCACGCGCTCGTCCGGGGACTTTCGATCCTCCACCCCGAGCACCCTGAACTGATCGAACGCCCGCAACCGCGACAGGTCGGGCGGGTCGAAGAACTCCAGGTTGCCCTCCCCGAACCAGCGCACCTCGAGCTCGATCGCGTCGCCGAGGTCGATGTCACGGCGAGGCACGCTGCGCGCCGCCTCGATCTCGCCCACCGCCCCGCTCCACTCCAGGGGCCGCCCCTCCTCTGGCACTGGAAGCACCTCGATCTTGAAGGGCTCAACGGGGGCATAGTAGTCCCGGGAGGCCCCACGAGAGAAGACCCCCCCACGCCCCACGAGCTCGGAGAACTTGAACAGCGACCGTCCGAACTCGACGGTTCCGGGCCGGGTGGCCACGAAGCGTCGGCGGAGCCGGTACACGTCGAAGCGCCGACCTTCACGCTCCACCGGAGGGAGCTTCTCGATGGCCGCTGCGCGGCGGCCAGGGCGGATCGGAATCTCATAGGTTCCGGTCTGGGAGACCTCCGACGTGACCTCGATCACCCCCTCCTGGCGCTCCCACCAGGGGAGCTGCAGCTCGGCATCCGCGAGCTTGCGCGTCACGTCCCACCCGAAGCGCAGCTCCAGGGTGTAGGGCTGCCCCTCATAGACCTGGCCAGGCACTTCGGCTCGCTCGAAGAGCAGCAGTTGGCTCGCCTCGATGTCCTTCACGACCTCGAGGGTCATGGCTTGATCGGGCGCCTGAACCGATTGGCCGTCCAGCTCGATCGCCAGCGGCGGGATCGAGTACTTACCCACGCTGGTGGGCTGGACACGCACCTCGAAGGTGGTCCGCTGCTCCACCACCGGCCGGCCCCGCGCGTCGTAGCTCACGGACTGCTGCCGCCCGGAGCGCGTGACCTTCGAGAAGCTCAACCCGCTCACGGTGGGGAGCGGTCCGAACCGCACCCGCCGATCGCCCTCCACGCGGATCACGATCCCGACGGGCTCCCCGAGCTTGACCAGGGCGCTGGAGAGGGAGACCTGCAGGCCCTCCGAAGGGGTCTGCGTTGCACGCGAAGGCGCCATCAGTGCCGCTGCCAGCGAGAGAATCAGGATCCAACGCATCATCACCAGTCCCTCCTTGCGGGCACCTTGCGCCCCAGCCGCAGAATGCGCCGGAGTTCCTCGCCATTCTCCTGGTACTTGCGATTGCGATCGAGGATCCGGCTGCGCTCTTCGGCCGTCATGAGCCGCTCCTCCTCGGGCTCGCCCTCAGGGTCCGCCCCCTCATCCTCTTCTTCGTCCGGCGACTCGTCCGCGGAGCCTTCCTCTGAATCTTCCTCGGAGTCGTCCTCAGGCTGATCCTCCGGCTCCTGCCCGTCCTCCTCGGCCTGGTCCTCGGAAGGCTGCTCACTCTCGGACTCCTGGTCCCCCTGCTGCTCCTGGTCCTCTGAATCGGAAGGGTCCTGCTCCTGATCCTCTGAGTCTTGATCCTCTGAGTTCTCGTTCTCCTGGGACTCCTCCGAGGGGTCACCCTCGTCCTGGGGGTCCTGCTGCTCTTGCTGCTCCTCGCGCTGCCGTTCGATCTCGTCCAGCTCACGGAGTCGGCGGAGGACGAGCTCGGCGTTCGCCCGGGCGTCTTCGCCAGCGCCCATGCGGAGCCGCTCCACGAAGCCCTCGCGAGACGCGAGGTAGGCGGCCCTGGCCAGGTCCAACGGGTCCCGGTCGTCCTTGCCGCCTGCGGCGTCCTTGTCGGACGCCGGGGGGGGCGGCGGGCCGCCGGAGATCTCGGGCAGGGTCTGCCGGATGGCCTCGGCCGTCAGCAGGTCGAGGGTGCCCAGGTCGTAGACGGCGTCGAGGCTTGCACCGCCGCCGGACGCGCGCGCCCGCTCGAAGGCTGCCACGGCTCGGTCCATGCGTCCCGCAGCATCGTCTGGGCCGCCGTCTGGGCCGCCGTCTGGGCCGCCGCCTGGACCGCCGTCTGGACCGCCGTCCGGGCCGCCGCCTGACCCCGGCCCTGTGGCGCCCGTTCCCCCGGCGGACTGCGCCGCCGAACCGAGGAGAGCCACGGCGCGCGCGAACTGGATCTCACCCCGCTCGGGCGAGGTCAGCACGGGGAGCCCGAGCCCCGAGAGGCTACGGTCAAGGGGAGCCAGGAGGTCCTCCGAGGCGCCAGCGGTGATCTCGGCCGCCCGGGCCCGCAGGGCCGCGAGGGCGCCGGCGCGGTCCATTCGATCTGCGACCAAGAGGGCCTCGTCGAACTGTCCCTCGGCCGCGAGATCTTCCATGGCGGCGAGCCCCTCCGCGAGGGTCCCACGCCAGGGCTCCAGGTCGGAATCTGCACCGCCCGGGCAGCCCACCAGGGGCAGCGTGCAGGCCAACATGAGCGTCGCGCCGAAGGGCGCTCGACCGGTAGTTTGCTGACGGTTCTTCATGACTGTTCTTCCCCGGCTGGACCGGTCTGCGGCGCGGGGGCACCGCCGGACGAGGCGCTCTCGGCCGGACCTCTCTTCGACAGGCCCGCGGCGCGGCCGCGCCGCGCGTCCAGCGCCGCGCCCTCCAGAACGAGGAGCGCCAGCCCGAGGACCAGAGGCCACTGGTAGCGGTCACGAGGGACCCGCTCCTTGCCATCGACGATATCCCGGCCTTCCATGGTGGCGATGGCCCGGCGGTGCAGCTCCTCCAGGGGCAGCACCCTCCCTCGCGCCTCGAGGTAGATGCCGCCAGTGGCATCTGCGATCGCCCGCAGGGACTCGGACCGAAGCTGTGAGACCACCTCACCCCCTCCGGTGGTCGCGTCAGGATCCACCACGAAGCCGCCCTCGCCATCGGGGACCTTGCCCCCGCCGGCGGTCCCCATGCCGAGCACGTGCACGCGCACTCCGCGGTCCCGCGCGACCTCGGCCGCCGCCAACCCCTCACCCGTGAGGTCCTCCCCGTCCGTCACCAGGATGATGGCCTCGCTCGACCCGCTCTCGCCGTCGAAGCGCTCGAGCGCGAGCTTGAGCGCGGCTCCCAGGTCCGTGCCACCGCGCCGGTTGTCCTCGGGGGAGAGCCCATCGAGGAAGTAGCGCACCGTGTTCAGATCGGCGGTTAGCGGCGCGACGTCGCGCGCGCTCCCCGCGAAGGCGACCAGGGAGACGCGCTCCCCGGTCATGGCGTCGAGCAGCGCCCCGATCTCGACCTTCGCACGCTCGAGGCGACTGGGCTCCACGTCCTCGACCAGCATCGAGCGCGAGGTGTCGAGGGCCACGACCACGTCGATCCGTCGCTGCTCCACGGGGACCAGCGCGAACCCTCGGGTCGGACCCATCCAGGCGAGGCCCACGAGCGCCATCCCCGTCGCCACGAGGCCCGCCCGGGACCATGCTCGGCGGCGGATCCACCCCAGCGCGTCGTCCCCCGCCCCGGCGAGACCGGGGAAGACCCGGCGCAGGTGCCGGGGCTCGGCCACGAGGCGCAGCGCGCGGATCCGGCCCGGCAACTCCCAGAGGCAGAGCGCCAGCGGGACGAGCCCCGCTGCCAGCACCGCGGCGAGCTCAGGGCGCAGGATCTCGAAGCCCATCACGGGACCCTCCGGGCGACGGTGGCCCCGGCGATCGACGCCAGCAGCAGCAGCGCGAGCGCGGGCCCCAGGAGGAGCGGGTAGAGGTCGTAGCGCTCGGCGAATCGCTCCTCCGAGCGCGGCGTCCGCTCCAGCTCCTCGATGGCCGCGTAGGCCGCTTCGAGCTCCTCGCGATTCTCGGCGTGGAAGAACAGCCCCCCGGTCAGCTCGGCGATCCTGGGGAGTTCGCCCACGTCAGCCTGGACCCGCCGCGCCCCTCCGAAGGGCATCTGGACCAGCTGAACCCGAGGTCCTGCGTAGACGGTGTAGACACGAATCCCGAGCTCGGACGCCACCTCCGCGGCCTCCATCGGCTCGATGACGTGGATCGTCTCCTCGCCATCGGTGAGGAGCACCGCCACCCGCGAGCGAGCCTCACTCTGGCTCAAGACCTCGCATGCCTGAGCCAGGGCGCTCCCGATGGCCGTGCCGTCGAGGCGCTGCTCGGTCTCGATGTCAGTCTCATCCAGCACAGCCGTCAGCGCATCCACGTCGAGGGTGAACGGGACCAGCAGGTCCGCGAAGCCCGCGAAGCCAAAGAGCCCGACGCTGTCGCGCGCGCCCTCCTCGTCGGTCATCCGCCGCCGAGCAAAGTCCGCGATGACCTCGGTGACGATGTCGAAGCGACGCGGCGCCCCCGGGCGTGCTCGCTGATCCATCGAGCTCGAGCGGTCGAGCAGCAGCGCGATGTCAATGCCCTCGGTCTCGCGCGCCATGGACACTCGCCCCTCGAGCGGCCGGCTGAGCGCGACAGCCAGCAGCGAGACCGCGGCGATCCGGAGAGCGGTGGGGAGCCAGGCGAGGCTCCCACGGGTCCCCCCAGGCGCAGGCCCCAGGGCGGGTACGTGGGCGCCGACCTGGCGCCTGGCCTCGCGGCCACGCCAGAGGAGGAACGCCGCGACCGGGATGATCACGAGGAACCAGGGATCGGCGAAGGTGACCCCCCCGATCTCGAGGCGCCCAGTCGCTGTGCTGCGGGTGGCCTCCTGCAGGGCGAGCACGGGGATCATGCTGTGCCTCCGGCCTTCTCGGAACCGGCGCCGCCCAGGGCGCGGATGTGATCCACCGCCTGCCCCACGGCCTCGCGGGCCGCGAACGAGCTCGGCTGGGCGCCTCCGAAGCGGACCCGGCCAAGCTCCTCGATCAGCGCCGTGAGCTCTGCGCTCTGCTCAGGTGAGACCCCGGGCGCGCCTTCGAGCGAAGCCGCCCACTCGCCATCTGTGAGGCTCGCGAGGTCCTCGCCCCTCGCCTCGTCCACGGCACGGCGGAGGAGTGGCCCCAGCGCTCCCATGGCCGCCGCCGGGTCAGCGCCAGGATCGAGGGCCTCGATCCGTTCTATCAGGCGGGGCTCGCGGTCCACCGGAGCCTCCGCGACGCTCCGGCCGCGGCGAACGCGAGCTGCCAGGGGAAAGCCAGCCGCGAGCAGCAGCAGGGCCGCCGCCACGAGGACGAGGTCGGCGTCCCCTCCCTCCGGCTCCTCGACATCCCGGAAGCCCACGAGCGGCCGCGGCGCGTCCTCGGCCTCGCTCAACGCCCCCGCGAGTTCGATGCGCGCGGGCGCAGCGGCAATGGGCTCTTCATCCCCGATCTGAAACCGGACCTCCGGCGTCTCGAGCTCGCCAGCCTCCAGGCCCATCAGCTGCCAGCGCAGCACGAGGCCAGGACGGGACGCCGCCGCGAGGTCACTATCGACCACCGGCGTCGGGCCCCCGAGGATCACCCACTCCGGTCCAAGATCGGGGGGCCCCGCGAGGACGGCGTCCCTGGAATCACGACCGCTCAGGCTGACCGTCCACTCCAGGGGCTGCCCCGTAGCCGCGGAGGCTCCAGGAGCGGGCTCGAGCCTCGTGGAGACCTCCAGGGCCTGGGCGAAGCCGCAGAGGACGGTGGACAGGACGAGGGTGATCATGCTCCGCCACCGCTCCTGCGCGGCCCCCGCGCCTGAGCTCGCCTACGGAAGAAACGCACCAGCGGCGCCGCGAAATCGCCGTCCGTTCGGACGTCAATCCACTCGGCGCGGGCCCGTCGGAAGGCAGCCCCCAGGGCATCGCGGCGCGCCCTGGCGTGCTGGCTCCACGCCTCGCGCTCCACTGCCCGGCGACCGTCGACCTCCGCGACCTCGCCATCCTCCATGCGCACGAGGCGCAGCAGGCCAGTCGCCGGGAGCTCCTCCTCCAGTCGATCCACGAGGCGAACGCAGATAACGTCGTGCGTCCGAGAGAGCCTCGCCAGGGTCTCGACCCACTCCTTACTGCCGCCCTCGTTGCCGTCGAGATCCACGCTGGAGAAGTCGCTAAGCACGAAGACCATGGCGCGCCGCCGCAGGGTCGACTCCTGCGCCTTCAGCACCGCGTGGAGGCTCGAGTGACCCGGCGTCACCGGCGCCGCTTGGATCTCCCGCACGAGGCGGAGAATGTGCCGCGACTGGCGCCCTGGCCCGAGGTGAGCCCCCGGCTCCGCTCCGAACAGCGTCAGGCCCACCCGGTCCTGGTGCCGGACCGCGACGAAGGCGATGAGCGCTGCCAGCTGAGCCGCGGCGTCGCGCTTGGTCTCCCCGAAGGTCGCGAAGTCCATGGGGAGCGCCGTGTCCACGAGCAGGTGGAGGGTGAGCTGGCGCTCCTCGCGGTAGGACTTCACGAAGGGCTCACCCGTGCGAGCCGTCACGTTCCAGTCGATCACGCGGACCTCGTCGCCCGGTTGATACGGGCGCACCTCCTCGAACTCCACGCCCTGTCCCCGGAAGGTGCTGCGGTACCCTCCCGCGAGGGCCGTGTTCATCAGCCGATGCGTCCGGATCTGAATCTGCCGCACCCGCGCCATCAGCGCGGGGGACAACAGGGGCGCGCCTCCGACCTCGTCAGCGCCGCCGCTCGCCGTACTTCCCGTGAGCCAGCCCAAGCCTCAATCCCTAGCGGTCGAGCGGGACGCGCTCGAGCACCCTGGTCACGATCTCGTCCGTGGAAATCCCCTCCGCCTCGGCCTCGTATGTCGGCAGGATCCGGTGGCGGAGCACCTCGTGCGCGACGGCCTTGACGTCCTCGGGGGTTCCGTACGCGCGCCCGGCCATGAAGGCCGAGGCGCGCGTCATGAGCGCGAGCCAGATGGAAGCTCGGGGCGAGCCGCCGCACTGAATCAGGGGCTCCAGCTCGGCCATCTTGTGGGCGGCCGGGGCCCGTGTGGCCTCGACGATCGACACGATGTAAGAGGCCAGCGCCGGAGCGATGGAGACCTGGTCCACGAGCTTGCGGGACGCGAGGATGTCGTCCGTGGAGACCACCTCGGACACCGGTTCGGGCGGCGAGGTGCGCGCCATCATGTCGAGGATCTCAAGCTCCTCCTCGCGGCTGGGATACTCGAGGTGGACCTTCAGCGCAAAGCGGTCCAGCTGAGCCTCGGGGAGCGGGTAGGTCCCCTCCTGCTCGAGGGGGTTCTGGGTGGCGAGCACGAGGAACGGTCGCGGCAGCTCGAAGGTCTGGCCGCCGATGGAGACGGTGCGCTCCTGCATGCCCTCGAGCAGCGCGGAC
Source organism: uncultured bacterium (assembly GCA_905480285.1). Classification (GTDB taxonomy): domain Bacteria; phylum Planctomycetota; class UBA1135; order UBA1135; genus Saltatorellus. The sequence continues at coordinate 15,155 of CAJQPT010000316.1, read as the reverse complement.
TGCACCTTGGCCGGCGCGCGGTTGATCTCGTCAGCCAGGACGAAGTTGGCGAAGATGGGCCCCTTTCGGACGGTGAAGTTCCCGTCCTTGACGCTGTAGATCTCCGTGCCGACGAGGTCCGACGGCAGGAGGTCCGGCGTGAACTGGAGCCTGGCGAAGGAGCCCTTGACGCCCTTCGCCATGGCCGCCACAGCGAGGGACTTGGCGAGGCCGGGGACCCCCTCGAGGAGGATGTGGCCGCCCGCGAGCAGCCCAAGGACGAGGCTCCGGGTGAGCTTCTTCTGGCCCACCAGCACCGCGCCCATCGCCCCGGTCAGCTCCGTGGTCCAGGCGCTCGTGCGCTCGATCTGAGCTTCGATGGCAGAGTTCGAAGAGAGGTTCGTGTCGGTCACGGCTGCAAGGTTGGGTCAGTGGGGCGAGCGGGCCCCGCGGGGGCGGCGGCCCCGGGCGGCGTCGCTATGCGGCGGCTCATGCTACGGAATCAATCGGCCCGTGTTAGCGGCTCCGTGTCTGGTCCGCGTCAAAGGGTGCCCCGCTCCTCGAGTGCCTCCTGAGCCAGCAGCACCTCCCGCGCGTAGGCGAGCGCGCCGGTGGTCGAACGGCCCTCCCCCCGCGCGTCCTCCTCGGACTTCACCCAGGCCTCGTACGTACCGTGGTCCTCGATCCAGCCAAAGAGCCGCGCCCGCCCGGCGTTGTAGGAGACAAGAACCGCCTCAAGCGTCCACTCTCCCTGGTGATCCAGGAGCCAGCGCAGGTGCGCCGCGCCGAGACGGATGTTCAGCTCCTCATCCTCGAGCAGCGCCCGCTCGAGGGCCGCAGGGTCCTCCGACAGCGTCACATCCAGCCGGCGGGCTGCGTCCCGTGCGGCGGCGGGCATGAGCTGGAGTAGACCCAGCGCACCCGCGGTGGACTTCTGGCCACTCCGGCCCCGGCTCTCGGAGAACATCAGCGCCCCGAGGAGCAGCGGCGGCACACCCGACTCGGCGGACGCCGCGCGGATCGAAGCGGAGCGCGCCTCGACGTTGTCCAGCCCGCGCTCGTCGTTGATCTCCCTGAGCGGGCCAAGGAGGCGCTCGAACGAATCCGGCACATGCCCCCCATGAACCACTCGCAGAGCGCCAGCGGCCACGGGCACGCCGACCACGGCGATCAAGATGAACAGCCCACCGAGGATGGCGTCTCGATTCATCCCGGGGAGGTCCGCGTCGCCGCGTCCCTCAACGACTCCCTTCAGGATCCAGATCGCCACCGACCCCGGGGGCCTCCGCAGAGGTGTCCCCAGAGGTGTCCCCAGAGGTGTCTTCAGCAGCGGGCCCAGCAGCGGGCGCCGGAGCAGGTCCTGCAGCGGGCGCCGGAGCGACAATCTCCCGGGTGCTGGTCACCCAGACATCGACGGCGTTGAGGCCCAAGGGAAGCGGCTCGAGAAGCTCGCCGTGCAGCCGCTCAAGCTCGCGGCGCGCGCGCTCCGCGAGCAGTCGATCCGGCAGCTCAGCGATCAACGAGAGCAGGAAGAGCCGCGCCTCCTTGGTCCCGCCGAGATCGAACTCCGCCCTGGGCGGGTAGCCGATGTTTCGCCGCTCCAGGGCCGCGAGGAACCAGGAGAACGGGTCCCTGCGATCCACCTCATCCCACCACTGGAACCAGCTCTCTGCGGGGAGCCCGTCACTGCGGTAGTCCACGCAGGTCAGGATGACGAGCTCCTCGCCGGCCCGAACGTCATCAGGGTCCTCGGCGAGCGTCCGCGCGAGGACGTTGACCGCCCGCGGTTCGAGCTGACGCGCGAGCAGCAGGGCCGCCTCGCGGCGGAGCGTGGAGTCCGGCGAGCGCATGGCGCTGAAGACCTCGTCGGAGGCCAGCGCCCCCAGCTGCAGGAGTCCCGTGCGAGCCTGGGCTCGGATCGACGGCCGCGAGCTACCGCGCAAGAGCGAGACCAGCAGCGGCGCCGCCTCCACGTCGCCGATGGTCGCGAGCCCTTCGGCCGCCGGCAGGTGGTAGCGCTCGTCCGGGGAGGTGATCCCGCGAACCAGCGCGTCGATCGCGCCGGGGCCGCCGATACGCCCGATGGAGCGCAGGGCCGCGGTCCGGATCATCGGGATCTCTGATTCGGTGAGCGCCAACACCCGCCCCTGGGCGGCTTCCGCCTTGCGGGCACCCAGGGCCAGGATGGCGGCGACCTGGACGTCAGGATCCCGGTCTCCGAGGAGCCCGACGAGGAGGTCGAGGTCCTGCTCTTCCTCTCCCTCACCCAGCGCGCCCGCTGCGGCGACACGAAGGAGACCGCGCCGGTCCACAGCAGCGACCAGGACCGCCTCGCGCCCCTGCTCTGCCAGGAGCCTCCTGATGGCCGGCAGGGCCGAGGGTCCGAACCTGTCGTGGAGCGTCGCGATGATCTGCGTGGTCACCTCCGCCGAGAGCTCGTCCGCGCCGGAGGCGGCGGCAGTCCTGAGGAGGTCGACCAGGGAGCGCGACCGGTTGTTGAAGCGCGGCTCGTCGACCAGGAGGTCGAGCATCGGCGGGATGTCGTCCGCGACCAGGACATCGCCTGAAGCGGAGATCCGAACGAGTTCAGCGAGCCCCTCATCCCGGTCGTCCGGCTGCACCGAGAGCAGGTGACGCAGGACCAGCGACTTCAGGCGGGCGGTGCGCTCCGACGGCTCCCGCGCGGCGGCCCACCAGTCGACCTCCTCGAGGAAGAGCGAGGGGGCGTCCGCATGCTCGCCTGCGACCGGGAAGTGCTGCCAGCTGTTCTGCTCTCTCAGCCCCTCGAGCCGGACGAGGGTCCGGTCGAACCAGGCGGAGCTGCGACCCACTCCGAAGCGGAAGCTCTTGCTCCCGCTGCTCGTGGCGACACGGAGCTGCCTGCCCTCGGTGCCGATGGCTCCGCGCGGGCCGGGCAGTAGCTCGGCGCTGAAGACACCCTCCTCCCGAAGGAGCGTGCAGAGCTCAGTGGACTGGGGGGCCGTGAGGAAGCTCACCTCGCCGAGCCGCGCGAGGGCGGGGTAGCCGGGCTCCTCCCCCGCATCGAGCACCATCCACTCGGGGTCGGACGCGAGAGCGCGGCCGGCGAGGATGTAGCGCGAACCGGTGCCGAGATCCTCGAAGGTGACCACGATGCGCTGCTCTTCTTCGGCCGAGACCTCGATCACCGAGCGAGAGGCGCGGAAGCCGATCTTGCCCTCGCTCCACCAGCGGGCCCAGGCCGGCCCGTTGCTCCCGTGGCTCACGCCGGTGATCCGACGCAATCGGCGCAGGGCAGGGTCTCGGACGACCTCGAAGCCGTCGAAGAAGGTGAACCCCGCGGCGACCCCCACCAGCACCGAGGGAACGGAGACGTCCAGCCACCGAGTGGCCTCGCTCCTCGGGCTACGGAAGCCGATGCCGGCCAGGGCCACTGCGCAGGACGCCTGGACCAGGGGGAGTGGGCTCTGAAGCCCGCGCACCAGGGGGGCCGTGTGCTGGGGTCCGAGGATCGCCCGGGCCTGCCGGTCTTCGCGTTCCGTGATGGCGATGAGGAGCATCGCCTCACGCCGAAGGATCTCGCCACGCTCCATGGCCCGCCGCAGCAACTCGAAGTCGATCTCGTCGCCCTGCCGGCCGCGCAGGGCGCGAACCGCGATGGCGGCCACACCGGAGCTCCGGTCGCTCACACGGTCCACCAGGAGCCGGTTCACTTCTGGGCCCTCCAATCCAGCGAGCAGCTCCGTGGCGGCCCGACGCACGTCCGATCGGCGGTCCGTCAGCGCAGGCCCCAGGAGGCCGGCGTTCTTGCTGTCCAGCTTCGGTCTCAGCTCGCGCTTCGCGGTTCGGCGGAGAGGGCCGCTGTCGTGTCGAAGCAGCTTCGCGAGGAGCTCCGTGTTCCCTCGCACGGGGTCGTTGGCCACGAGGAACTCGAGGGTGGGCGGCGCCGAGAGCCCGGGCATCTTGCCCTGCAGAAGTCGCACCACGTCGTCACCGTCGCTGGCGCTCCCCGCCTGGATGAGCGCGCGTCCGCCGGCATACGCCAGGACATCCCTGTTCTCCCGGAGGGCGAAGCGAGCCACCTCGACGCCGTCGGCGCCGAGCCGCGCGAGGCGGTCCGCCGCCTCGGCCACGGCGGGATCCCCCACCCTCGGGGCCGCGAGGAGCTGCTCGTAGAGGAAACGCGCTGAGTTCCTGGTTGACGGAAAGCCCACCGGCACCGGGACCGAGGACAGCGGCGTTACGGCCGGCGCAGGGATCCCGAGCGGGGCGGTCGCCTCGGGGGGGGCGGCGACCCCGGGCAAGCTGAGGGGCGGCTGGTCCCTCCGGCCTTCGCTGGGGATGCTCAGGGAACCGCGCCTCGACTGAGCTCCGACCGGGACGTTGACGCTCCGTGTGGTCACCTGGCCACCCTCGATCGGGCGGCCCTCAGCGTCCACGAGGGCCTTGACCTTGACCTTCTCTCCGGTGGAGGGGCCGGAGACATCCCCTCCCAGGTTGCTGGTCACAGGCCGGCCGATCTTGCCGCTGCCCTGCTGAGCCCTGCTGGAGCGCTTGGAGGGGAGGTCGAGCTGGGGCGCGGCCCAGAGAACGCTCGGCGTCCCTAGAAAGAGCGTGAGGAGAAGCAGGTGGCGCGTCATGGGCATAGGCAGAGGGGGCCTCGATGGATCCGGTACCCCGCTGAAGGGGCAGAGGATACACCCGAATCGGGGGGCCCGACGGGAACGGGAGCGGGATCGGGGTCAACGCCCGTGCAGGCCACACCAGGGGCGGCAAGAGGGCCCATGCCCCTCCTCGCGCTCCCGATACGCTGAGCTCCTCAACCAGGCGATCAGATTGCGACGCCTCCCCCGAAGGATGGGATCCACCCGGTGTCGCTGCCGCCCCGCGTGGAGCACCGCCAGACCGGGCTGGTGCTCGATCTCGATCACCTCCGAGTCCGCCACCGGCGTCTGCCGGTGCACGTCGCAGCGGGCGCCGAGCAGCACCAGCTCCGCGCCGGAGAACTCCTCGCCAAGGCAGAGGTTCAAGGTCACCTCGCTGTCGTCCACGTGGAACCCGAGGTCCTCGTCGAGCTCCCGTCCGTACTCGACCAGGTAGCTGTGGTGGTGATCGATCTCGCCGCCACCCTGGAGGGGGAAGTGGGCCGTGATGAGCGGCGACAGGTGACGGCTGAGCTGGTCGACGAGGCCGTCCAGGCCGATGCTGCCCAGCATGACCCCATGGTCATGCATGGAGCTCGGCGGGCGCTGGGCAGCGAGGGAGCGACGCCGCTCCTCGATCTCCGCCAGCACGGCCTCGCAGGCCGAGGGGGTCAGCAGCGGCACCAGCAGCACCCCCGGGGCCAGCACGACCTCCTCACCCGAGACGACTTCCGTCGCGCTCAGCTCGAACTCCTCGAATCCTCCAGGGCTCTGCACGGCGTACCCTCAGCTCCCGAGGAAGTGCTGGACGAGGTCGGGCCGCTCCTGGAACAGGTCGCGCGCCGCGATCAGGAGCGGCAGGTCACGATCGGGGTCGATCAGTCCCTCGAGGTTGTCCCCGGACTGGCGGAGCCCGAGCAGGTCCCCCATGCCCCGCTGGCGCAGGTCCTCCTCCGCCAGCTCGAAGCCGTCTCGCGAGCGCTCCAGCAGGCGGAACTTCTCCTCCGCCTTCTTGTCCCCGAGCAGGAAGCAGTACGACGCCTTGCTGCCGCGCCCCACGCGGCCTCGAAGCTGGTGTAGCTGCGCGAGCCCGAGCCGATGCGCGTCCTCGATCACCATGACCGTCGCGTTGGAGACGTCGACCCCCACCTCGACCACGGTCGTCGCGACGACGGTCGCCACCTCGCCGCGCCGGAAGCGATCAAGCCGATGCCCGCGCTCAGGGGCGGGTAGCCGGCCGTGGACCAGCTCGATGCCAGCTGCGGAGAACCCGGGGCGCGCCTGGAGGTCAGCGTGCCGCCGCTCCGCGCTCACCGCGGAGGCCGCCTCCTCTCCCTCGCCGTCGCCGCCGATTCGCGGCACCACCCAATAGATCTGCTCACCGGCCTCGAGCCGCTCGCGCAGGAAGCGCGGCATCTTGCGGCGGTCGTCACCCCGGGCCCAGCGGGTCACGATCTCCCCGCGCCCCGGCGGGAGACCGTCCAGAACCGACACCTCGAGGTCGCCGTAGACCGTCAGCGCGAGCGTCCGCGGGATCGGTGTCGCGGTCATGAGCAGCACGTGGACCTCGTCTCCCTTGGCCGCCAGCTGCTCCCTCTGGGCCACCCCGAAGCGGTGCTGCTCATCGATCACCGCGAGGTCCAGCCGCCGGAACTGGATGTCCTTGGAGAAGAGCGCGTGGGTGCCAAAGGCGACGTCGATCTCTCCGGCCTTCAGCCGCTCGACCGCGGCCCGCCGCTCGCCCGAGCGCATGGCGCCAGTGATCAGGCAGGTCCGCAGGCCCTGCGCCTCGAGGATCGGCGCGAGCCCGTAGGCGTGCTGGGAGGCCAGCACCTCTGTGGGCGCCATGACCGCCACCTGGCCGCCGTTCTCTGCGACTCCCATGGCCGCGTAGGCCGCGACGGCGGTCTTGCCCGCGCCCACGTCCCCTTGCAGCAACCGGCGCATCGGGCGGGTACGTCCGAGGTCGGCGCGGATCTCCCCCACGACCTTCGCCTGGGCTTCGGTCAGCTCAAACGGGAAGCGAGACAGGATGTTCTCGTGGGTGGACCCGCTGATACGCGCTGCCCGCGCGGCGCCCGACAGTGAGCGGCGCCGGGCCTGGCACCGGGCCTGCAGCACGAGGATCGGCTGGAGCCCGAAGCGGCGGCGGGCTCGCTCGAACTCCGCCACGCTCTTCGGTCGATGGAGGCTGAAGGCCGACTCCCTGGCGGGCAGCGCGGCGGCGCGCTCCAGGAAGACCTCGGGGAGCGGCTCGGTCAGCTGGTCGCCGAAGCGATCCAGGGCGTCCTGGATCAACCCGCCCACCACCTCGCCGGAGATCCCGTCTCCGCCGGCGTACTCGGGTGCGAGGGTGCCCGGCGGCGGGAGCGGGCGCTCCTCCGTCCCGAGCCGCGGTGAGGCGAGGCCCGGGCCGCGGACGTCGACGACCTGGCCGTGCGCGATCACCTCCGAGCCCGGAGAGAGCTGCTCCTTCATCCACGGCTGGTTGAAGAACACGAGGTCCATCTCCGCCGTCCCGTCCTCGAGCGTGGCCCGGACGAGGGAGCGCTTGCCACCGATCCGCTGGAGGACCGAGCGCCGGATCGTGCCCTGCAGGGTGACGCGCTCCCCCTTCCGCCCGCGGGCCGCGCGGATCGACTCCGGCTCCGGCCAGACCACGAGCCGCACCGGCTGGGTCAGGAGCAGGTCGCGAATGGAGCGGATCCCAAGGCGCGCGAGCCGCGCCGCCTTGGCGTGACCGACCCCCTTGAGCTCGGTCAGGGGGCCGATGGCCTCGTCCTGAACGGCGCCGCTCACGCCCCCGACCCCGCGCTGGCGCTCGCCGAGACCGCGGGTCCCTGCTCCATGACCCGCCGCTCGACGCTACGGAGCAGCGTCCACGTCAAGATCGCGGCGAGGAGGTAGAGCCCGACGGTCGTACACATCAGCACAGCGTAATCATCCGAGGTGGCGTCAAGCACGCGCCCCGCCACCAGCGGGCCCACGACCCACCCCACGCCCCAGAGCGTGGCGTTGACACCGGTCTGGACCTCCCTCGCGCCGGGGGGGGTCGCCTGCATCATCAGGTTCTTGATGATCGGGTGGGTCGCGTTCATGAGCGCCCCGCGCATGAGGAACGCGAACATGGCGACGGGCAGACTGGTGGTGAAGGCCAGGGCAAGGAAGAACGGAAGCGAGGACAGTTCGATCGCCACCATGCTCTTCACGAAGCCGAGGCGGGCGAGGATGAACGGGGTCATGAGGAACCCGCCAGTCATCAATACCTGACCGCTGGCGAACAGGTAGCCCCACCCGTCTGGGCCGACACCGAAGCGCTCCTGGAAGTAAGTGGGCAGGAAGGGGATGCAGAACCCCGCGCCGCACGCGATCAAGAACTGGGGAGCGGCGAAGCGCATCAGCAGCGCCGCGTTCTCGCGGACGACGGGCAACACCCGGGCGCCCACGGGCATGGACGGCTCAGGGTCGTCGATGCGGGCGTAGAAGAGCGCTGCGATGAGCGAGCAAACGCCAGCGGCGCTGATCACCGCGTTGGTGGCAGGGACCTCCCCACCCAGGGGTTCCGACAGGCGCGCCACCACGAACCCGGCGAGCCCCGCCCCCACCACGGCTGCCAGCGTCCGTGCCGCCTCCGCGAGGGAGAAGGCCCCCGCCCGATCGAGCTGGCTCGTATGCCGGAACAGGAACGGGGCGATGGCCACGTAGTGGACCGTCATGGCGAGGCCCGCGACGAAGTTCGCGGCGTACATCCAGCGCAGGGAGGGGAGGTGCGGGAGCACGAGGTACACGGCTCCAGCGATGAGCGCCGAGAGGACGAACACCCCGCGCGCCGGACGACGCGCGAGCAGGAAGGCGGCGGGCAGCGCCACGGCGACCTTCCCCCAGCTGTCGAGGGACTGGAAGGTCCCGATCTCGGTCTTCGTGTACCCCTGGACATTGAGCCAGCGGGTGAGGAAGGACCACGTCACGGCCTGGGCCGCCCCCATGAAGGCGGAGCCGTACAGGTACGCGCGCGCCGCTGGCTGGAGCTGTCGGAAGGTCTCGGGGATGGACACGGGGCGATACGGGTCAAGACCGATCCTCGCCACGTATGAGCGATCGGGGCGTCAAGGCGTGGCGCCCCGCGGGCCAAGCCGTCGGAGTCCGACGGGCGATGGCTCGCGGATGCAGCGGCTTGGCGGACTTGAGGCCAACCGAGCCGCCGCTCGCTCAGTCGTTGCTGCGCTGCCAGTCGCCGCCGCCACCGCCGCCGCCATGCTGGCCGCCGCCGCCGCCGCCGCCGCCGCGGTAGCCGCCGCCACCGCCGCCGCGGTAGCCGCCGCCACCGCCGCCCTCGCCACCCTCACCGGGGGGCGTTGCAGGGCGAGCCTGCACGGCTCGGCCGCGGACCTGGACGCCGGTGATCGAGCTGATCACCTGCTCGCCCCTGTCCTCGGGGACCTCCACGAAGCTATAGCGCGAGAAGATATCGATGGAGCCGATCGATGAGCCCTCGATGCCGGACTCACCGGCGATGGCCCCCACCAGGTCTCCGGGTCGCACGCCGTCCATGCGGCCGACGTTGACGAAGAGGCGGGTCATCCCCTCCTCCACGGGCTTCCAGCCCTGACCGTCGCCTTGGTCCTGACGGTCGTTGCCGCGGGGCCGGAACTCCGGGGTGCCTTGCCCGCGATACGGCGTGCTGTCGTCACCGGCCGTGACCGGTCGAACGACCTTCGCGTCGGGGCGAGACTTCTGCAGCTCGTAGCCGGCGATGCGCTCCAGCACGTCGGGCTCCTGGGCCCGGCGGGTCAGCCGCGCGCAGGCGGCGGCCACGTCGACCGGGGACTTCCCGGTCTCGCTCGCGACCTCCTTGACGAGGTCCTCGAAGAGCTCGAGGTTGCTCTCCTCGAGGCTGAGGATCAGGGCGGACTTGAACTGCGCCAGGGGCGCCTCTTCAACGGCGTCGGACATCGTCTTGACCCGCCCTCTTCGGAGCGGGTGGAGGGGGTCGAGTTGTGGGACTGGGAACAACGGGGCTGGGCCCCGGTCGCGCTTCGCGGCGAGAGAGGCTACTCCCGCGCCCGGGCCGTGCGGGGCCAAGGGCTCACAAAACTGACCGCCGGCCCGCACCGGGACCGCTCAGGGGCCGAAGGGCGCCGCCTCGAGGTCAGGAACGCCGCCGCCAGGCACCACGATTCCCACGCGTTTCATCCACCGCGCGAGCCCCAGCCGCAGGTCCGCGTCCGCCCCGGTCACACCGTCTGAGGGGGCCCAGCCCCCCTCCATGCCGCCGCCTTCGCCCACGCTCCGCGCTCTGACGAGCGCCGCGGGCGGCTCGGCCTCGAGGATCACGGCACGGTCCCCGTCGAGCCCGACGGCGGCGCAGATACCGCGGGAGGTCACGGCGCGGATCGGCCGCTCCGGGATCGACGACCCCGGGTAGACCGAGGCCCCATCCAGGCCGCCTTGCGGGACCAGCCCGAGGGCAGAGAGCAGCGTCGGGCCGACGTCGAGCAGGGAGACCGGGGCGCCCACAACGCCGCGGAGCGGGAGCGCCGCCCCGTTGGACGCCGGGACGTGCAGCCAGAGCGGGACCCGTAGGTCCTCGGGCTCCATGGAAGGCACGAGCCCGAAGCGGCCGCCTTCCCCGAGCGCGGCCCGACGAAGTCCGGCCACCGCGATGACCGGTGCGACACCGCGGTGCGCTCGCGCGCCCGCGACGAGCTGACGAATGAAGGCGTCGGCAGCGGCGATCTCGGTGGCGTGTAGCGCCGCGAGCTGGGCCCTGTCGGCCGCGTCGAGGCTCGGGCCGAGGCGGAGCAGATCGTCGTGGGCCAGCCCCGATGCCACGGGGCCGTCATACCCGGGGTCGGGGCCGCCGGCCCCCCCGTGGTAGTGGTGGTGCGGGGCGCGCGGGTCGGCCAGCGTGACCACCAACAAGGCCGGCCGCTCGCTCTGCTCCAGCCAGTCCAGGGCGGTCGCCGCGACGGAGGAGCCCTCCGCCCCAGCGGGGTCGTCGAGGCCCGCGGGCGACAGCACGTTCGCGTATCCCGTCGGCACCGGCGCCCCGTCCGCGCCGGCGAGGGCGTGGCGACGGTGGCCCGGGACCAGCGCGGTCCGGTACCCGGCGCGCTGCAGCTCGTCGGCGATCCAGGGGGCCCGGCCCTCCGGGCGGCGGTCCACGGGGCGATGCTGGCCGGTCAAGAGCCCGCGCAGGGCTTCGCTCGCCCAGGGCGACGGGGCGTAGGCGTCGCGGTAGACGACCGACTCCCCGCTGAACGCCTCCAGGAACGGGGTGCGCTGGGCGCCCACATCTTCCGTCCCCAGCCCGTCGACGGCGACGATGATCACGTCCGGCCTCGGGAGCGCGCCCGGCCCAGCGGCGCGGCTCTGGCCTGCGCCGCTGCGCGTCGCCATCGCGACCGTGGCGGCCATCAACACCACCGTGGCGGCGATCAGGGTCCGCCGAGGGAGGGGGCCATCGGGTGCCTCCCCAGGGGACCTCCCCTCCCCCTCTTCAGCCGACTCCTCGTTGTTCCCCTCGTGCATGGGGCGAGACTAGCGACTCCCGCGGCCCGAACAAAGGACCCTGACTCGGGCCTCCTGGGGCGGTCCTCAAGCTCCGCCGCCGCGCGCCTTGAGGACCACCTCGAGGTCGACCGCTTCTCCGCTGGCCCGGGTCACGCCCACCTTCACCTTGTCTCCCGGCTTGGCGGCCTTGAGCTTCTCGCTGAAGCCCGAGAGGTCCACGGCGTCGCCGTTCCAGGTCCGGATCCGGTCATTCTTCATGAGCCCCGCCGCCGCGGCGGGGGACCCCGGCGTGATGCCCTCGACCACGACGCCGTCCTCGGTGTACGAGGGGCGGATACCGAACTGCACGGTGGCGGCGCGCGGGGCGCCCCCTCCGCTCTCCTCCGCCTCGGCCGGCGCCGCGTTGCGGCGTGGGCGCCGGCGCGACCTCTGCTCGACGAAGGGGAACGCCTCCGGACGCTGCGCGGCCGCCAGCGCGATCTCGTAGAAGAGGTTCGCCGCGTGGACCGCGTCCACGCGGTTGATCAGGCTGGAGACGTCCCGGGGCGTGTGGTAGTCCGCGTGGAAGTCGGCGATGATCGCGAAAAGGACCGGCATCTTCTTCCGCATGAAGGATGTGTGGTCGCTCGCCCCGCTCATGCGCTCGGGCTGGACGATCGCCAGGGGCGAGGCGTCGATGATCGGGTCCAGGAACTCCTGCAACCCAGCGCCGGTCCCCGCCCCTGACAGGGACAGGCGGCGGTCCTTGATGCGCCCGATCATGTCGAAGTTCATCATCAGGACGTGCTTCTCGATCGGCGCGATCGGGTGGTTCGCGTAGTAGTTCGATCCGTTCAGGCCCGACTCCTCGGCGCTGAAGCCCATGAAGAGCACGGAGCGGAGGCTGGCCCCCTCGCCGGCGGCCTCATAGTCGCGGGCCATCTTGTCGGCGATGAGGATGATCCCCGCGCTGCCGGAGGCATTGTCGTCGGCCCCGGGGTGGAGCCGGCGGCCGGCATTCTTGCGATCCCGCGACCCGAAGCTGCCCTGCCCAAGGTGGTCGAGGTGCGCGCCGACGACGATGTACTCGTCCGCGAGCGTCCCCTTGCCAGGCAGCAGCCCGATTACGTTCTCGGCCACGACCGCGCGGCGCTCGAGCCCCGCGATGATCCGGGCGGAGTCCTTCATCTCCACCACCGCTGCGCCAGCGTTGGCCGCGTCTCGCAGCTCGATGAGGGTCTTCGCTCCCCCGGTCCCAGCCGCGACGAGGCGCTCGCCTGCCGCAGAGGAGAGGTGCAGCACCGGGATCTCCGCGATGGCTCGCCCGCCGCCGCCCGCGTCGAGCAGCGTGTCGACCCGGGCGTCATTGGCGCCGGGGGTGTTGACGATGATCGCCCCCACGGCGCCGCGCTCGGCGACCGCCTGCAGCTTCCCGTTGAAGCCTGCGCGCCGGGACCAGCTCCCGTCACGCCGCGTCCAGAGGCTGTTGCCTTCCCCATCCATGGGCTCGAAGCGCAGGAGCACGGCAATCTTGCCCGTCAGGTCGGTGCCCTCCTCGAAGCTCGTGAAGCGGTCGCGGCCGTCCTCGATGCCGTAGCCCACGAACACAAGCGGGGCGTCGAGCTCGCCGCCGACACCGAGCCCGGTGACCGTGAAGTCCTTGCCCTCGCCGTGCTCGAACGACGAGGCGCCGAGCGTGAGCGAGGCCGCCGTCACCTCGTTGGTCGAGCCGAGGTTGAAGCGCTGACGGAAGCTCGCAGACTCACCGCCAGAGCCCATCGAGGGGTCCAGCTTCACCCCCGGGACCAGGCCCGATGCTCGGAACTGGAATTCCATGTACTCCTTGGCCAGCTCCATGCCCCGGGTGCCCGGGAGCCGCCCCTCCATCCACGGGCTGGCGAGGATCGTGAGGTGGTCATTGAAGGTGCGCACTTCCCCGCTCACCTCCGCGAGCGCCTCGGCGATGAGCGCGCGCCCGACGGAGTCGTCCCCTTCGACGGTGGCCTGCTGCCCCATCACCGCGCCCGGGAGGGCGGAGAGGGTCGCGAGCAGGATCGCGCCGTGCGAGACGGAGCGGGCGGGGTGGGGGCGATCGTCGGGGTGGGTCATGGCTGGGGGTCGCGCCGAGGGAAAGGCAGCGCCGGGGGTCGGGAAACGGCGCCTGTGGCTCGAAGCAGAGCGCCGGGCGCCTATCGTATGCCATGGCCCGACCGGACAAGCGTCACGGCGCCCCCTCGGCGTAAGTTCGCCGTTCGGTCCCCCCCCCGCTGCTGCCTCCGAGTGCGGTCCGTCGTCCCCCCCCATGTCCACCCCGCACCCACTCCGCCGCGCCGCCCTCGTCGCGCTCGCGGCCGGCATCGCAGCTGCGCCGGCCCGCGGGATCGGGGACCTTGACCCCAAGGACGGCCCTGACGTGGACCTCCGCATCGCCGTCGAGGACGACGAGGTGCGCTTCCAGATCATCACGAACCTCGCGTTCCTGGACGAAACCACGGAGGCCTATCGGGAGGACGAGTCCACGCTCCACCCGTCCGAGGCGCCCGCGGCGATGGACGCCCTCGTGGAGCTCTTCCGCCGCGACGTGGAGGTGAAGGTGGACGGCGCGGTCGTCGCGCCCCTGGCCCCCAACCCTGACCGTGACTTCGAGTACGACCAGGGCGACGCCAGCCTGATCCCTCACTTCGTCAACTTCGGGGCCCGCGCGGTCGCCCGGACGCGCCTGACGCTGCGCTACCCGTGCAAGTCGCCGCCGGATCGAGTTTCGATCATCTGGGGCACCTACCCCGACAACGTGACCCTCGCCGACGAGGAGGGCGTCGCCCCGCCCATCGAGATCCTCTGTCGGCTCGCGGCGGGTGGCGTGGACCGCATCGTCCGCTTCCAGCAGGAGGAGCCCCAGTTCATCTGGCACCGGGCAGCCGAGGAGGACGGCGCGCGCATGGCCCCGGTGCCGCCGATCCGACAGGAGGAGAGCCCGCCCCTGCCCGCCGCGGGGCTCAGCCTGTTCGGGGCCGCTCTGATGGCCTTCGCCCTCGGTCCCGCGCGGCTCCGGCGCGCAGCGACGGGACCGCTGCTCCTGCTGAGCGTCGCCTTCTTGGGCGTCCAGCTCGCCGGGCGGGGCGTGGACCTGCCCAGCGAGGCCGAGGCCATGTCGGTCTTCGAGCCGCTGCACGAGAACATCTACCGGGCGTTCGACTACACCGACGAGAGCGACGTGTACGACGCCCTCGCGGAGAGCGTCGACGGCCCGCTGCTGGAGCGGCTCTACGACGAGGTCTACCGCAGCCTCGTCCTGCAGGAGGCCGGCGGGGCGGTCAGCCGGGTCTCCTCGGTCCGCCACCTCGACCTCGACGTCGAGGACGTGGGCGTGGTCGGGGAGCGCGCGCTCCCCGGGTTCGTGGTGGACGCGACCTGGCAGGTGGACGGAGCCGTCTATCACTGGGGCCACGCCCACACCCGCACCAACGAATACAGGGCCCGCTACACCGTGCACGCCGCGGAGCAGGGGTGGCGGATCGCGGCGAGCGAGGTCCTCGCGCAGCGCCGGGTGGACGCCGCGCCCCTCTCCGACGTGGATATGGCGGGCGCGGGGCGCTTCGGAGACCGCGCGGTCCCCTCGGCGGAGGAGTCAGCAGAGGAGGATGTCCCCGATGACCTCTGAGTCCGCCGCCGGGACGCTCCTGAGAGGCGTCTCCTTCTCCTACGCCCCGAGCGCGGGGTCCCGGCCCTTCCGGCTCGACGTGGAGGAGCTCGCCCTACGGGCGGGCGAGGCGGCGGCGGTCATCGGCCCCAGCGGCTCGGGCAAGACGACCCTCGTCCACCTGTGCGCCGGCATCCTCGTGCCCTCGAGCGGGGAGATTTCGGTGGGCGGAGTGCGGCTCGACCGGCTCACGGACGCGGAGCGTCGCCGGGAGCGCGCCCGGCAGGTCGGCCTGGTCTTTCAGGAGTTCGAGCTCCTCGACTACCTGAACGCACTCGAGAACATCCTCGTCCCCCTCCGTGTCCGGGGCGCGAGCCGTGGGGAACTCCGGGCAGGGCGGACACGCGCCACCGAGCTCGCCG
>CAJQPT010000315.1 GCA_905480285.1 uncultured bacterium | reverse complement strand
GGCTCTCGAGCGTCAGAGGCTCTCGTACGGGGTCACCTCGTCGAAGGACACCTTGACCTTCATGGACCCCAGCTTCGCGACCACCTGCCGCCGCTCCCGGTCGATCTTGTGCACGAGGACCCGCTGGCGATAGCGCGGCAGGTACACCAGCGAGCCCTTTCCGAGCCCTGCGATGAAGGCCTCGCGGCGCTCCGTGAGAGACGCCCCGGTCAGCTCCGCTTCCAGCTGGTCCAGCGTCTCCTCCATCTCCCTCCGGGTCTCCGGCGGGAGCTGATCCAGCAGCCGCCGGCCGCGCTCCAGCGTCCGCGCGGCGTCACGGACGCGCTCCTCAATTCCCTTCTGCGCCTCCCGCTCCAGCTGGTCGATGCGCCGCTCGAGCACCGCCTCGCGCTCGTCCACCACGCGGCTCCGCTCGCGCGCCCGCGCCAGCTCCGCCTCGGCGCCCAGGCGCGTCTCCTCCGCTGCCATGCGCGCGGAGCGCACATCGCTCATGAGGTCCTCGAGCTCGCCCTCCCTCCGCTCCAGCCGCGCCCTCGCGACCTCGACCACCGACTCGGAGAGGCCGATGCGTCGGGCGATGACGAGCGCGCATGACTCGCCAGGAGTCCCGAGCATCAGCCGGTAGCGCGGGGCGAGCGTCTCGTGATCGAACTCCGCACAGGCGTTCTCCGCGCGCGCATGCCGGTAGGCGAACTCCTTCAGCTTGCCGATGTGGGTGGAGACGAGCGTGGGCACCCGCGCGGTCAGCAGGCGCTCCAGCACAGCCGTGCCAAGCGCCCCCCCCTCGTCCGGGTCTGTCCCACCTCCGAGCTCGTCCAGCAGGACGAGCGTGTCGGGCGTGGCCCGCTGCAGGGCATCGGAGACGCGCACGAGGTGTGACGCGAACGTCGAGAGGTTCTGCCGGATCTCCTGCTCGTCGCCGATGTCCGCGGCGATGCCGTCGTACAGGGGAATCGTCGTGCCGTCCTCTGCGGGGACGGGCAGCCCGACGCGTGACATGAGCGCGAACAAGCCGGCGGTCTTCAGCGCCAGCGTCTTGCCACCGGTGTTCGGTCCGGTGATCAGCAGCATGTCAAAGTCCACCCCGAGCCGGAGGTCGATGGGCACGACCTCATCGAGCGCACCACGCTGCACCTGATCGATCAGGAGCGGGTGCCGCGCCCCCCGCAGCAGGAGCCCCTCGGAGGCGCCCTCTTCCCCGGGCAGGAGCGCCGGCCGGGCCCCCACTGAGGCAGCCCAGATCGCGCTCGCGAGCGCCACCTCCAGCTGCCCGACACGCTGCGACGCGCCGTCAATCACCGACCTCGCGGCGAGCACATCGCGGGAGAGCTCCACCAGGATGCGTTCCACCTCGCGCCGCTCGTCAGCGCGTGCCTCGGCCAACCGGTTGCCGAGCTCGACCACCTCCTGGGGCTCGATGAAGACCGACTCGCCGGTCTGCGAGCGGTCATGCACGAGCCCCTTGACCCGCCCTGACATCTTGGCCTTGACCGCCAGCACAGGCCGCCCCGCTCGGCGGTGGACGCCGCCATCGCTCAGGGAGGCGCGGACGTCCCCGCGCGCCATCACGACCCTCAGCTGACTCTCGATCCGCGCGCTCGCCGAGGACATGGCGTCACGCAGGTTGGTGAGCCGCCCCGACGCCTCCACCCGCACTCGGCCGCGCCCGTCCACGATCCGATCGATGCGCTCCACGAGCGCGGAGGTCTCGGGGGACGCCGACATCAGGGCCGCGAGCGCTGGCGCGACTTCCTCGCGGTCTGCGGCCCACTTCTTCAGGCGCAGGTTCGCCTCGAGAAAGTCTCGCAGCGCCGCGATCCGGTCCTCGGTCAGCCGGCCGGCGGGCGCCTCGGGCAGCGGATCGCTGACGCCGGCCATCGGGGGCGCGTCCTCGGCGGCCAGCTGCGCTGCCATCTCGGCGCAGCGGACGAGCGCCGCCCGGGCGTCGTCGTCTCCGCGCGGCGAGAGGCTCCCGATGTGACGCCGGCCGAGCGAGCTCACGGCGTGCTCGGCGATGAGGGAGAGCACCCCCGCGAGCTCGAGCACGCGCTCGGCGAAGAGCGATCCAGAGCCTGGTGAGTCGGAAGTCATCGTTCGCTGGAGCCGCCTGGCGGTCTGCTGGACATGGTACCGGGGGCGACGTGGTCCGACCGAGCGAGGCGTCGTTCCCGGGAGAGAGCGTGGCCTCTTAGTTGGTCTGGAAGCCGGATTCATGTGGCCTTTGGGTTCATGTGACCTCTGGGTTTATGTGACCTCTGGGTTCATCCGGCCTCTGGGTTCACGTGGTCTCTGGGTTCACGTGGCCTCTGGGTTCACGTGGTCTCTGGGTTCACGTGGCCTCTGGGTTCACGTGGCCTCTGGGGCGGGCTGCACCCTGGAGGACGGCGGCGCCCCGCGGACCTCGGGGCTCTCGGCGCCTTGGGACCTTGATGTCCTGAGAGCGCGGGACCCCGGAGTGCTGGCCGCTGGAGTGCTGGCCGCTGGCGTGCTGGCCTCTGGCGCGCTGGCCGCTGGAGTCGGGGGCCCTCTCGGTCGGCGACGCCCGGGCCGGCAGGCCCAGCGCTCCTCCGGGGGGCGTCCCGGACGGACCACTTTTGCCCTCCGGGTCAGCTAGCGGCGCAGCGGCGAGTCGAACGGCTCGTTGAACGGATACACTCCGTCCCCATAATCGCGCCCGATGACCGGAACACCAGCACCATGACTGACTCGCATCACATCCCCAAGGACGCCAAATTCGAGACCCGCGCGGTCCACGCCGGGCAGTCGCCCGACCCGACCAATGGCGCCGTGATGACGCCCGTCTACCTGACGAGCACCTACGCCCAGGAGGCCCCTGCGGTCCCGCGCCACGGGTACGAGTACTCGCGAACGACCAACCCGACCCGGACGGCGCTCGAGGCCAACCTGGCCTCCCTCGAGGGCGGCGACTGGGGGCTCTGCTATGCGTCGGGCCTCGCGTCAACGAACGCCCTGATGGATCGGATGAATCCTGGGGATCACGTGGTGGCGGGCAATGACCTCTACGGCGGCACCTACCGCATCTTCACCAAGGTCTTCGAGCGCTACGGAGTCGAGTTCAGCTTCGTCGACACCACCGATGCCGCGAACATCCAGGCGGCGATGAAGTCGAACACTCGATACGTCTACGTCGAGACCCCTTCGAACCCGCTCCTGCGCCTGACGGACATCGCCGCTGCCGCGGAGATCGCCCACGCTGGCGGCGCGCAGCTGGTGGTCGACAACACCTTCGCGACCCCCTACCTCCAGCGCCCCCTTGAGCACGGCGCGGATATCGTCCTCCATTCGCTGTCGAAGTACCTCGGCGGTCACTCGGACCTGATTGGTGGCGCCCTGATCGGGCGCGACGAGAAGACCCGCGATGAGCTCGCGTTCTATCAAAACGCGGTCGGCGGATGCCTCGCACCGCTCGACGCCTTCCTCGTGCTACGCGGTACGAAGACCCTTGGCGTCCGCATGGACCGACACTGCTCCAACGCCCAGGCCGTCGCCGAGGCGCTCTCCGAGCATGAACTGGTGGACCGCGTGATCTATCCGGGCCTGCCCGATCACCCGCAGCTCACGATCGCCCAGCGCCAGATGTCCCAGCCGGGAGGCATGGTGTCCTTCGAGTTGAAGGGGGGCGTCGAGGCCGCTAATGCCTTCGCCACCGCCACAAAGATCTTCACCCTGGCCGAGTCTCTTGGCGGCGTGGAGTCTCTCGTGGAGGTCCCCCCGTCCATGACGCACGCGTCGATCCCGGCGGAGGTTCGCCGCGCCGCTGGCCTCGCGGATGGACTGGTGAGGCTGTCGGTGGGCATCGAGAACGTCGACGACCTGCTCATCGACGTGGCCCAGGCCCTCGAACAGGCCGCCCGGTCCGCGGGCGTCCGAGCCTGACTCCCGCGTACCGCCGGCCGCAACCACCGGCCGGCGGTCCGCAGTTCTGAGTCGGCCCGGCCCATGCCCCCACCCGCTCGACTGGGTCCACTCGCTCGACTGGGTCCACCCGCTCGAAGCGGTCCACTCGCTGGAAGGGGCCCACTCGCTCGAAGGGGCCGAGTCTGATTCTGAGCCGCAACTGCGCCCTGAGCCCCGCGGCCCCGACGCCTCAGACCCTCACCGCCAAGTGACCCCCGCCTCCGGGTGACCCCCGCCTCAGCGTGCCCCCCCTCCGCGTGACCATGGGCTTCGCGTGACCATGGGCTCCGCGAGGTCCGAGGCCCAGGCGGGGTCCAGGATCCACGCAGGGCCCGAGCTCCAGCTGCGACACGGCTGGGCTCATGGGATCGAAGCCGTGGCCGGGCCGGAGGCCCAGCCGCCCACGGGCCCGAGGCCCGACGCCACAAGAGAAGCTGCGAACATGCGAACCGGCCCCGTGGCCAGGGACCGTCGGCCCGAAGCCGTCAGTCCGGAGCCGCCAGCCGCCAGCCGAGAGCCGTCAGCCGAGAGCCGTCAGTCAGGAGCCGTCAGAACGGCGAGCCAGGCTTCGTCGGCGGCGGGGTCGGCGGCTGCGGACGGGGCGCGGCGGCCTCGCTCGACGGCTCGGCCGGCGCGGGGGTCGCCTCGATCTCGTCCGGACCGATCTCGTCGCAAACGCGCTGCCGCATCACCCGGCCCACCTTGAACTTGACGACGCGCTTGGCGGGCACCTCGACCTTCTCGAGGGTCTTGGGGTTTTGCGCCAGCCTGGCGGCGCGCTCCCGCACCTCGAAGACCCCGAACTCGCGGAACTCGAGCCGGTTCCCCTGCGAGAGTTCATCGACGATGGAGTCGAGGAAGCTCTGGATCACATCGCGCACCGCGACCTTGGTCAGGTCCGTCTCCTCTGCAATGCGATTCACCAGCTCGCGCTTGGTGATGGTTCTGGACTGGGATTCCGTCATGGGCTCTGTCGACGAGACCGGCGTGCGACGTGCAGCGGCGCGGCGCACGGGTCTACCTGATGCTCTCACTGATCCGGCACTGCGTCAAGGACCCGCACCATACGGACAATCCGCAGGCCCCAAGCGCAGCAACCCCTCCTGATCGCTCGTACTCATCAACGTCAGCCTGCAGGGTCATCGAGGACGAAGGTCGCTGGGCCGTCGTTGATGAGCTCAATCGCCATGGAGGCTCCGAAGACGCCTGTTTCCACGGGAAGTCCCTGAGTCCTCAGGCAGGCGCAGAAGCGCTCGTAGAGGGGCTCCGCGAGGGCGGGCGCCGCGGCCTTGTCGAAGGACGGGCGCCGCCCCTTCCGACCGTCGGCGGCGAGGGTGAACTGACTGACCACCAGCACGCCCACCTCCTGCCCTGCCTCGAGCAGGTCCAGCGCGGACAGGTTCATTCGCCCCTCGGCGTCACCGAAGAATCGAAACTGCGCCACCTTGGAGGCGAGTCGTTCGACCTCGGCAGCTCCGTCTCCCTCCATCACGCCGAGCAGCACGAGGACCCCGGAGCCAATGGCGCCCACCACCTCGCCCTCCACGCGCACAGCAGCCCTCTGCGTTCTCTGGAGCACCACCCTCAAGGGGTCTCCTCCTCCGCCGCTGAGCGGCTCCGCTCCATGCGAACCCGCGCGCGGAGCCCCTGCACGAGGTCACCAATCGTGGCCCCGTCTTCCGCGAGCTCCGCCACCTCTTCCCAGAGGGCACTCGCGACCTCTGGCCGATCCAGGAACGCCTCACTGAGCAGCGCCTCCTGGACGAGCGGCAGCACATCCCCCGCCGCCGCGCCCTGGGCGCGCAACGTCGCGTCCAAAGCGCCGAGCAGGTCACCGCCCTCCTGGCGCGCGACGGTGAGCAGCATCCAGCGGCGCGCGCGCCCCACGGGCTCACCCTCGAGGTCTTCGAGCAGCCTGGCCGCGCGACGATCCTCCCCGCGCAGCAGCAACAGGAGCGCGAGGTCCAGGCGCGCCTCCACCGCCTCCACCCGTGAGACGCGCGGGTCCTCGGCGGACTCCTCCAGCCAACGCCGAAGCTGCTTCTCCGCGACGTCACGGCTCCCCTCCTCCGCCAGCATCCAGGCCTCCAGTCGCCGGGCGCGAAGGTTGCCCGGCTCGATCTCCAGAGCCCGGTCCAGGGCGTCCCTCGCCAGGCTCCAGCGGTCTGGCTGCGAGCGCTTCTCGAGGAGGACGTGGCTGAGCCCATAGTGGGCCCAGGAGCAAACCGGATCCAGCTCGAGCGCCCGGCGGAGCAAGGACTCCGCGGCGGGGCCATCGGTCTCGACCCGAGCGGCCAGGATCAACGCCTGGACCGTGGGCAGCTCCGCGGCGCGGGCCGCGTAGACGCGCCGAAGATCCTCCGCCGGATCACCGACTTCCGCCGCGGCGCGGTCGAGGGGCTCATCGGCCTCCGGGAAGACCCGACGCGGCTCCACCCCGTCGAGGAGCAGCTCGGCCTCCAGGTCCTGCAGCCAGCAGGCGAGTTCCAGGTTGTCCCCATCCTCATTCACGAGCACCTGCAGAGCTCCCAACCCGTCCAGCCGCTGCCCTCGATCGAGGAGCTGCCGGACCTGGGAAAACTGGGCTCGCTCATCAGGTCCGAACGCCGCGTAGGGCGCGTCCCAGGTCGCCTCCCAGACCTCGGTCCGGGCTGCGCACCCCGCTCCCCAAAAGACGAGTCCCGCCGCCATGAGCGCGGGCCTCAGCAGCCGCACCCTCTCGCCCAGCGCTGAGCTCACGCGAGACAGCCGACGCCGGACCCGGGGGGGATCGGACGCGAGGGTCACGACATCAGCAGAGCCGGCCTCAGCGGGGTCCACCTCAGCGGGGTCCACCTCAGCGGGTGTCACCGCTCGGAGGCGGCATGAATGGGGATTCGTCTCCGATCGCACCCGTGAACTGTAGCCGCTCGCCCTGCATCAGGCGCGCGTCGAGGTCTCTCCAGATCGCCTTCCCGTTGGCGATGACCTTGACCGGCCCCTGGGCTGCGGTCTCCACGATGGTGACCTCATCGATGGCTGCCAGGCTCCAGGCGTCCAGCTGGACGCGGACCTCACGGCTGGAGGTCGAGCGGCGCTTGATGACCTGGACAAACCCGAGGGGCGTGGTGGTCACACGGCGGTCGTAGAGCTCCTTGTCGGAGCTCGCCACCACGTGCTCGATGAGCGGCGCCGGCCCCTCGATGCGGAGCGTGTTCGCCAGGAGGACCGCCGTCTCCCCGAAGGCGCCGGTCCACTCGGGCGGCGGGGCGGGCACGTTGGCCTCGGGCTCCGTCCAGCCGTCTGTCTCGCCTGAAGACTCCTGGGCGGAGACGGCACCATCGTCAGGAGCGGTGAACCGCTCCTGCGCGGTGGTGCCGGCCGAGCGGCACCCGGGAGTGAGGAGCAGAAGCGCCGTCAGGGCGCCGATGTAGCGAATCGTCATGGAGGTCGAGGGGGTCAAGGGGCCTGACATGGGGTCTATCGGCAGGATCACCGACGTCCTTGTGCCCAGCCTCCCATCGCCGCCCCGACTCGACCGATCAGCGCAGCCCGCAGGCCCTGTAGGCCCGATCCCGCACCGCCGTGGCCCGCTCGCGCGCGCGCTCCGCGCCCCTCGCGAGGATCCGGTCTAGCTCGGCAGGGTCATCGAGGAGGGCGCGGCGGCGCTCCCTGGGCTCGGCGAAGTGAGCGTCCATGGCCTCCACGAGACGGACCTTGAGGTGGCCGTAACCCGGCGCGCCCTCGCCGCCAAGCTCAACGCGCCCCTTCCACTGGTCCAACTCGGTCTGGTCGAGAAAGAGCGCCAGGAAGTCAAAGAGCGCCACGCTCGCCGGGTCCTTCGGCTCCTCCGGCGGGCGGCTGTCCGTGGCGATCCGTCCGATGGCCTTCTTCAGCTTCTTCCCCTCCTCGAAGATCCACAGGTGGTTGCCGTACGACTTGGACATCTTCTGCCCGTCCAGACCAGGCACCTTGGCCATGTCTGCACGCTCGGGGATCCGGGCCTCCGGCCGGGTGAAGACCTCTCCAAACCGGGAGTTGAAGTGGGTCGCCATGTCCTGCGCCATCTCCACGTGCTGGACCTGATCCTTCCCGACCGGCACCACCGTCGAGTCGTACGCGAGGATGTCCGCCGCCATCAGGATCGGATAGGTGAACAGCCCCACCGAGGGCTTGATCCCCTTGGCGGTCTTGTCCTTGTAGGAGTGCGCTCGCTCCAGCAGCCCCATGCCCGTGACGGTGGACAGCAGCCACGTCAGCTCGGTCACCTCGGGCACATCCGATTGCCTGAAGAACACCGCCTGCTCCGGATCGAGCCCCAGCGCGAGGTAGGTCGCGGCCAGGTCGCGCACGTGACCACGCAGCGTCTCTGCGTCGTGGATGGTCGTCAGCGCGTGGTAGTCCGCGATGAAGAAGAAGTGCTCGCCCGGGGTGGCCTGGGAGGCCACGTGCTGCCGGATCGCACCGAAGTAGTTGCCGAGGTGCTGCAGTCCGCTGGGCTGAATTCCCGAGAGGGTGGTCGGCGTTGCTGTGGTCATATCGCCCACACCGTGCCCCGCGGATCCGGCGCGTCAAGCCCGCGCCGCGGAGGAATCCCGCCAGCCAGCGACGCGGAGTCGTGAGCCGGGCCGGACCGGGGTCGCCCGTCGCCCCGCCCCGCGACCGGCTGCCCTTCTCCACGCCCACGCCATCGCCCGGTAGCCACATCTCGCCCGTCAGGGAGCCGCTTCCGCCCAAGGCACCACCGGTTCATGTGGTATCCCCCACGTGAGCCCGACAGAATCTCCGGGAGCCCCATGCCCGCCGTTCACGAATCCCAACTTGGCTCCTGCTTCCGGAGCCCTGCGGGGCGCGCTCCTCGGAGCCGCCGGGCCGGACGTCCGCGGCCATGGCGTCGCGGCATCTTGGCCGCCGCGCTGAGTCTCTGCGCCGCCTGCGCCGGCCCGTCGACCGAGCGTAATCTGTCGCCGCTCTTCTCCTCGCACTCCGCCGCAGGTGGCGTGCCGGAGGTGGAGGCGCTCGGGGGCGCGGTCGTGACCCGCCGGGACCCCAACTCCGGCGACCGCCGCTACTGGGCCGTGCGGCCCATCCTGTCCAACCGCACGGACGCGAACGGCGACGAGCGGGCGTGGTTCATCCCGCCGTTCGGCCAGATCAAGAAGGACGCCTCCCAGCAGTCCGAGGTGTCCCAGTTCATCCCGCTGGTTCGATACGCCAGCCAGGTGGAGGACAACGGCTTCAAGACGTGGTCCCTGCTCATCCTCCCGGGGATCTACCTGTCGTCCCATGAAGACGGCCGGGTCCAGCGCGCCTTCTTCCCGTTCGGCGGGGTGGTGGAGAAGTTCCTCTCCCTCGACCGCGGCACCTTCGTGCTGTTCCCGCTCTGGCTACGGACCGAGCGCTCCGGCCGGACGACCGACCACTTCCTCTGGCCGTTCTTCTCCTACTCCTACGGAGCCGGCGGGACCGCCTGGCGCGCCTGGCCCCTCATCGGCAACCGGAGCTGGGACGGCAGGTACGACCGCTGGTTCTTCCTCTGGCCGTTCTTCCACTGGCAGCGCAACGATGTCCAATTCGGGGACGAGCAGCAGCGCTCGTCGTGGATGATCTGGCCCCTCGGAGGGCAGGCCCGCCGCGAGCAGGCCACGAGCACCTCCTTCCTCTGGCCGCTCTTCGGCTATGCCAAGGACAAGCGCACGGGCTTCTGGGCGTGGGATGGCCCCTGGCCGCTCGTGGTCTTCCAGGGCGGCGACCCCGAGCGCGCCACGCGCAAGCGTGTGTGGCCCTTCTACTCCTCCTACAAAGGCGACGGCATGACCTCCAAGTGGGTGGCCTGGCCGCTGGTGAACTGGCGCCATGAGGACTACGACGACGGAACCAAGGACACCTTCAAGGCCTTCCCGCTCTGGCGTAGCTACGAGCGAGAGCGGACCTTCGTGACGCCCGAGTCCACCGGGCCGCTGGGGACCGAGCGCTACCGCAAGGCCTGGCCCTTCGGCCGCGTCCGGACGGCGCCTGGACAGAGCGACGTGCACGTCATTGACCTCAATCCGTTCCCCGACTACGAGTTCGTGGACGAGCACTACGCCTGGCTCTGGGAGCTCTACACCCGGCGCCGGAACGGCGACGAGGTCCGCTCTCGCTCCTGGCTCGGCCTGTGGAGGCGCGAGAAGGACGCGGACGAGGATCGTCGGTCCCTGAGCTTCCTGTGGTCCGCGAGGGACTACACGCGCGCCGGCCAGCGCGCCCGCGAGCGGTCGCTGCTCTTCGGGCTGCTCCGGTACCGCTCGACCGACGCCGGGGGCTTCGAGCTGCTCCGCCCCTCCTTCCCCGGCCCGGGCTGGCCCATGCGCAGGACACCGTCATCCACCGCCCCCGCTCTCGGCCCCACTCTCGGCCCCGCGCTGGACCCTGCGCTGGAGCCTGCGCTGGAGCCTGCGCCGCCATCAGAGGGGGCCCCTGGCCCGACCGCCGCCAGCCTTGGACCTGCGCCGAGGGTTGACGTCGATGCGGCGCTCCCCCCGCTGGGTTTGGCTGCCGATTCCCCGCCGAGTCGTTGATTCCGGCTCCCCAGGCCCTGATCGTGCCCGTGATGACCCCGCCAGCCCACCTCCTGGCCGCCCCTCCCGGGTGGCTCGCGGACGCCCTCCCCTTCGCCTTCGCGGCGGGGCTGGCGTACGTCCTGCTGCAGGCCGCGTGGTTCCGCGCGACCGTGGTCGAGATGGGCTCGATCCTGGAGCTGGCCGGCGCCACGGCCATGCGCCTCCATCACCTGCCGCGGCGCTCGCGCTGGCTGATGGAGCAGCTCTTCGCTGCAGGCGTCCGGAACATGCACGTGGTGCTGCTGGTGGGGCTCTTCATGGGGATGATCGTGTCCCTGCAGACCGGGATCGAGCTCTCCCGCTTCGGCCAGCAGGACCAGATCGGCACGATCGTCGCCGCGAGCATGACCCGGGAGATGGGCCCGTTCATCACCTCGGTCGTCCTCGCCGCGACGACGGGCAGCGCGCTGGCCGCGGAGCTCGGAACGATGTCAGTCTCCGACGAGCTCTCGGCCCTGGAGGTCATGTCGGTGGACCGGGTCTCCTTCCTGGTGGTGCCGCGCGTGGCGGCGCTCATGATCATCGCGCCGGTCCTGACGGTCCTCTGCGACACGATCGGCATCGTCGGTGGCGGCTTTGTCGCCTCCAGCCAGCTCGGCGTCCCCCTCGCCCAGTACACCGAGACCGCCCTGGATGCGCTCCAGGAGAAGGGGGCCCTCATCCCGGTCCCCATGGACGTCTACTCGGGCCTGTTCAAGTCGGTCATCTTCGGCGGGCTCATCGCGATCATCTCCTGCGCCAGCGGCCTCGTGGCTCGGGGCGGCGCGCTCGGCGTGGGACGAGCGACGAGCCGCGCTGTGCGGGACTCGATCATCGCGGTGATCGTCGCCAACTACTTCCTCACGTGGTTCCTTTACCGATGACCACCGCCGCCCCCACCACAGAGCGGTCCGCCGCGCAGGACGTCATCCTGCGCTTCGAGGACGTCCACAAGGCCTTCGGCGCCCAGCGGGTGCTTCGGGGGCTGTCCTTCGACGTCCAGCGGGGCAAGGTCCTCGGGATCATGGGCGGCTCTGGCACTGGCAAGTCCGTGGCCCTGCGCCACGTCATCGGCCTGCTCCAGCCCGACTCGGGCCGCGTGGAGGTGGAGGGCCGAAACGTCCCCGACCTGAGCGGCCACGACCTCAGCGAGCTCCGCAAGCGCATGGGCTACGTCTTCCAGGAGGGCGCGCTCATCAACTGGCTCACGGTCGAGGAGAACCTGGCCCTGCCGCTCGTGGAGAACACGGAGCTCGGCCGCGGCGAGATCGCCGACCGCGTCGCCGAGAAGCTGGCCATGGTCCACATCCCCGATGCGGGCAAGAAGCTCCCCTCCGAGATCTCCGGCGGCATGAAGAAGCGCGTCGGCCTCGCCCGAGCCCTCATCGTCGAGCCGGACATCCTCCTCTACGACGAGCCCAACGCCGGCCTCGACCCGGAGATCTCACGCTCCATCAACGAGCTCATGCGCGAGATCGCCGAGAGCCACGAGAGCACGGCGCTGGTCGTCGAGCACCGCGTCGACTGCATCCGCACCGTGTGCGACGAGGTCGTCTTCCTCCACGAGGGCGAGGCCATCGTGCACCAACCCACCGAGGAGTTCCTGCGCCCCTCGCACCCCCGCCTGATCGAGTTCCTCGGGCCGGACGCCCTGAACTGACCGCCATGACTCCCCGCCGACACCTCTCCCTCGGGCTGCTCTTCCTGAGCGCCATCTCGATCCTCTCGTACTACACCCTGTTCAAGACGGACTTCTCGCTGTTCGAGAGCAAGCAGAGCATCGTCGCCTACGCCGAGGACGCGCGCGGGCTGCGGAAGGGGGCGCCGGTGCTCTTCGCGGGCGTCCGGTGGGGCAAGGTCGAGGCCGTGGCGCCCGACCTCGAGCGACCGCGCGCCGAGCGAGTCCGCGTCGATATCACCCTCGACCAGCCCATCGTCCTCTTCGGGGATCACGTGGTGCGGATCGAGTCGGCGTCTGTGCTCGGCGGCGTCCAGCTGAGCATCGACCCCGGCTCGCGCGACACGGGCTCGGTGGACCTCGACGCGCCCCTCCGCGCCTCGAGCGCGCCCGACGTGCTCGCCGCCCTCGGGGAGCTCGTGGACGAGAACCGCGAGTCCATCCGCAACTCCGTCGCCGGCCTCGAGCAGGTGATGGCGAGCCTGAACGGCGCCGAGGGGACCTTCGGGCGCCTGCTCAACGACGAGCAGACCGCCAACACGGTGGTCGCGACGATCGAGTCCGCCCAGGGCACCTTCGATAACATCGAGGCCCTCACCGAGGAGCTGCGCGGCGGACAGGGGACCATCGGCAAGCTGATCTACGACGAGAAGCTCTACAACGACATCGAGACGTTTGTGCTCGGACTCGACGAGGCGGTGGCTGATGCGCGCAAGCTCATGGCAGACGCGAGGGACGGGGAAGGAGTGCTCTCGACCCTGATCTATGACGAGGAGGTCGCGGCGAGCGCCCGTGCGATCGTCGAGTCGGTGCGCTCGGCGTCCGAGAAGGTCGACCGCGGTGACGGGACGCTGGCGAGGCTCATCAATGACCCGGCCATCGCCAACGAGCTAGAGGTCGCGCTCAAGGGCTTCAATAACCCCGAGGGCACCGTCGGCCGACTCCTGAACGAGCCGGATATCTACGAGAACCTGCTGGCCCTCTCCGCAGACGCGGCCGACGCGGCTGCGGCGATCAAGGAGCAGCGCGGCACCCTCGGCATCCTGATCAACGACGACACCATCGCCACGGATATCGAACGAGCCCTCAGGACGCTGACCGGCGGCCTCGAAGAGCAACGAGAGGCCGCGCCCATCGCGACGTTCCTCTCCACGGTCTTCCTGGGATTCTGATCCCCGGCCTCCTCAGCTCCTGCCGCCCGGCTCCCGCGGCTTCTGATCCCCGGCTGCCGCGGGCTCTGAGTCCCTGAAGCGGCTCCGCCCGCCTGGGCCGCGCGCGCGGCTCAGGGCTGGGGCGTCAACCGCTCAACCCACTTGGCGACCAGGTCCGCCTCAAGGTGAGTCGGGTCCCCGGGAGCGACATGGGCGAGGTGAGTGCGAGCGAGGGTGTGAGGAATGACCGCGACGTCGAAGTGGCGTTCGCGGGGGTCGACGACGGTGAGGCTGATCCCGTCGATCGTGATGCTGCCCTTGTCCACGAGGTAGCGCTCGAAGCCCTCCGGCACCTCGAAGGAGAAGACGGCCCCACCGTCCCCCACGTCGCGGCGGCCCACAGCGCTCCCCAGGGTGTCCACGTGCCCGCTGACCATGTGGCCGCCGAGACGATCCCCGACCCGCAGGGCTCGCTCCACGTTGACCGCCACTCCGGCGCCGGCGCGGCCGCGGAACCAGGTCCGCTCGAGAGTCTCGGCGGTCAGATCAAAGGCCATGTCCGGCCCGGCGGATCCGGCCTCGTCCGGGGGCTCGAGCAGCTCGGCCACCGTCAGGCAGGCGCCGGAGACCGCGATGCTATCTCCTATCGACGCGCTCCAGACCTCCGAGGAACTCGCCCCCCAGCCCCCGGGGGTCGCCTCCAAGGCCAGATCGGCCACCCCCGGTGATGGGAGGATCAGCCGGGCACCGGTCCCGACGGCCTCGTAGGAGCGGATCGGGACGGCGGCTTCGACGAGACCGGTGAACATGGCGCTGGTGGGGAGGAGGCGGAGAAACGGGACGTGGGCGGCGGGCTGGAGGCAGGGCCGGCCCAACCGCCCCGGTTGGGCCGGCCGGACGAGGCTCTCAACCCGCCCCATGTATAGGGAGGAATATTGACCTCTGCGAGCCCCGGCACTACCCTGCTGGGCCTTTATCCGAGCCTTCCGGTGCTCTTTTCCATCCTCACGCTCTTCCCCGAGGCCATCGAGTCCTACCAGGACGTTGGCATTCTCGGGATCGCCCGTGCCCGCGGTCTTCTGACCACGCGCACGGTGAACTTCCGTGACTTCGCTCGCGACCGGCACCGCACGGTGGACGACCGCCCCTTCGGCGGCGGGCCCGGCATGGTCCTCAAGCCCGAGCCTATCACGGAGGCCATCGAGTGGATCGAGCAGCGCTTTGGCCCCCACCGCCGAATCGCGCTGACCCCCGACGGAGCGCCCCTCTCCCAGGGCATGGTCGAGGAGTTCGTCGTGCCGCCCGAGGGCGGCGCCGAACCACGACCCGTGCTCCTGCTTTGCGGACGCTACGAAGGATTCGATGAACGCATCCTCGAGCTGCACAAGTTCGAGCGGCTCTCCATCGGCGACTACGTGCTCGCTGGCGGTGAGCTCCCCGCGCTCGTCCTGCTCGAGTCGGTGTCGCGCCTGATCCCCGGGGTCCTCGGAGACGGCCGCTCCGCCCTCGAAGACTCCTTCACGGACGCTGCCGACGGCGGACTCGATCACCCCCACTACACGCGGCCGCGCGTGTACCGGGACCTGGAAGTCCCGGGGGTCCTGCTCGACGGGGACCACTCGAAGATCTCGGCCTGGCGCCGAGCTCAGCGTGAAGACCGAACCGCCTCGCGTCGCCCGGACCTCTCCGACGACCGCGACCGGCCCTGACCTTCAGGGCCGCCCCCCCCAAAGCCCACAGCGCGCAGCCCGCGCGCTGTTCCGACAACCAGAAACCCCAAGCGCTCCCTCTGGGACCGTGGCCTCGCTCGTGTGAGCCCGGCCCGACACCATGGAGCCGGCGCCGGACGCAACGTCGCGGCGCGCATCGAGAGCCATGAACATCATCCATCAAATCGAGTCAGAGCTCGGCAAGCCCGCCGGCGCCCTCCCGAGAATCAACGTCGGAGACGACGTCGAGGTCGACTACCTCATCCGCGAGGGAGACAAGGAGCGAATCCAGACCTTCAAGGGTCTGGTCCTCGCCGTCCAGGGCCGCGGCATCCGGAAGACCATGGTGGTCCGCCGCATTGTGCAGGGCGAGGGCGTCGAGCGGACGTTCCCGCTCCACAGCCCGCGAGTCCACGACATCCGCGTGACCAAGCGCGGCCGCGTGCGCCGCTCGAAGCTGTTCTACATGCGTGACCGGGTCGGCAAGTCCACCCGTACGAAGGAGCGTCTCGGCGAGAAGGTCCGGGCAGAGCGCGAGGCCGAGAAGGCCCGCAGGACCGCCCAGGCCTCCACGGCCAAGGACTCCTCGAGCGAAGACGGCGAGTGACGCCGACGCCCGGAGCGGCGCCGCCCCCCCCTTCAGCGGGAAGGCGGCGCCGCTCTGGCCTTCCTGATGCGACGACTGGCTGCCTGATGCGACGACTGGCTGCAGGACGCGACGACTGACCTTCAGACGCGCCGACGGACGTCCAGACGCGACGACTGACTCCCAGACGCGACGACCGACTCCCAGACGCGACGACCGAGGCCCAAGGCCTCTCCCCTCCCCTGTCCCCCGCGCGGGACACCCAGGCAGCGCAGCCATCGCGCCGCCGCCCCGCTCGAGAGAGCAACGCCCCAGCCGATCCAATGGTCGACAACCTCAACCGCAAGCTCACCCTGATCTTCGGCTTCCTCGCGGTCGCCGTGATCGCCCTCATGCTGCTCCCGTTCCGCCTGGGACTCGACCTGCAGGGTGGCACTCGCCTCACCTACACGGTGGACCTGGCCGCGGCGCGCGCGGCGAAGCAGATCCCCGCCAGCCAGACCGACGCCCAGGCGATCGGCGAGGTGATCTCGATCTGGCGGGAGCGCCTCGACCCCGACGGAGTGCGAGACGTGAAGCTGCGCAAGTCCGGCGCGCAACGCATCATCGTTGAGCTCCCGGGCAACCTCTCGCTGGTCGCCCAGAACGCGGACTCGGTCCTCAGCGCCCCCTTTGACCACCTGAACGACACCGCGCTCCAGCTGGATGCCGCGATGACGGAGGGAGAGTTCCCCACGGGGGGTCGCATCAAGATCGACGGCGAGCTGCTGGCCTACCAGCGGCGTGGTGCGTCGAGCCTCAAGGAGGTGACCTTCGCCGACGGGAGCACCGCGAGGTCATTCCCCGCGGGCGCCGCCGTCTCGCTGGAGGCGAGCGACCCCTGGCGCGCGCTCATCGAGAACACCGGCCGGCTCGAGGTGATGATGCACGCCAGCACGCTCGACGCGGCGGGGACCTACGACCTGGCCGTCGAGACCGACAAGGCCCGCGAGTGGGCCACGGCGAACCCTGTCGCGAAGATCAGCGAGTACAACGGAATGCTGGCTGCGGAGAACGCGGGGCAGCCCCTGTCGCGTCTCCGCTTCTTCCCCGAGCAGGATCAAGGCGCTGACCGAACTCTGGCCGAGCGCCTGGTCGCGCTTGTGGTCGAGGAGAATGAAGACTGGCTCTTCTCGGGCGGTGACTTCCCGAGGGTGTTCCCCTCGTACGACGAGTACGGCGCCCCCGCCGTCGGTTTCGACATCGCGCTCCTGCGCCAGAATGACTTCGAGGCCTTCACCACGGAGCACGAGGGCGAACAGATGGCAATCGTCATCGACAACGAGATCGTGACTGATCCGCAGCTCAACTCCCCTCTCTCCAGCGGCGGCATCATCACTGGGGGCACTTTCGGGTTCACCCAGGCGCAGGTGACCGACCTCGTCCAGGTCATCAACTCCGGCTCTCTCGACCTGGAGCCTCGCTTCGAGGACCGCGCCACGGTCGGCGCCTCCCTCGGCGCCGAGTACGTCCGGAGTGGGCTCCTGAGCGTGCTCATCGGCCTCGCTGCCGTGCTCGCCTTCATCTCGGCCTACTACCGGCGCCTCGGGGTGTTCGCCTCGTTCTCCCTGGTCTTCAACCTCGTCCTGCTCATGGGCAGCATGGCCATGCTCCAGGCAACGCTCACGCTGCCCGGCGTGGCGGGGATCATCCTCACCGTCGGC
Source organism: uncultured bacterium (assembly GCA_905480285.1). Taxonomy (GTDB): domain Bacteria; phylum Planctomycetota; class UBA1135; order UBA1135; genus Saltatorellus. The sequence goes on along the minus strand of CAJQPT010000315.1, from coordinate 17,875 downwards.
ATGGCGGTCGACGCGAACATCCTCATCTACGAGCGTATCCGCGAGGAGCTCCTGCGAGGCCGCCGCGCGGCGCAGGCCGCTGTGGACGGCTTCAAGAACGCGACCTCGACCATCGTCGACGCCAACGTCACCACGCTCCTCACCGCGATCATCCTGTACCAGTTCGGCTCTGGCCCCGTGCAGGGCTTCGCGACGACGCTGTCCGTCGGAATCGTCACCTCGATGTTCTCGGCGCTCGTCTTCACCCGCGTCCTCGTCCACTTCGCGGTCGAGAAGGGTGTCGATGAGTGGAAGATGCTGCGCCTCGTGAACGACACGAGCATCGGCTTCATGAAGCTCGCTAAGAAGACGGCGGTTGTGTCGCTGCTCTTCATCTGCGGCGGCGTCGCGTTCTTCTCCAGCCTCCCGAAGGTGGACAAGTACAGCATCGACTTCCTCGGCGGAAACTCGATGCAAATCGTCACCCGAGCGCCCGAGTCCCAAGAGGCCGTGCTCGCTGCGATTACCGGCCTCGGCGACATCTTCCAGGACGCCAAGGTGCAGCCCCTCCTCAACTCCAAGGAGGGCGAGGGCTATCGAAAGTTCCAGCTCGAATTCAAGGCGGAGGGAACGGAGACCGATCGTGACGTCACGAGTCAGTACCGCGAGCTCGTCGCGACCGGGCTCGCCGACATCCTCTCACCGAACCGCTTCACATTCGACCCCCGTGGCGAAGGCTCGGTATCGGGCACCGTCTACTTCGAAGGGCAGCACAGCGCCGCCGACGTCGAGGCGGCCCTCACGGGCGCCGCGCTCGGTGAGGTCACCGTCACCGCGACGAGCGGAGACTCCAACGCCGACCGGACCTTCGCGTTCACCTGCTCATCGACCGACACGGACTCCAAGATCGGTCAGCGAATCGTGGACGCCTTCGCCAACCGGAAGGATGCCGGCGGCCGGCCCTTCGAGCTCGCGCAGCCTATCCCCCAGTCTGAGGCGGTCGGCCCCCAGGTCGTGCAAGAGCTGCGCGATGACGCGATCCTCGCGATCATCCTCTCGCTCTTCGTGATCGTCATGTACATCCGCTTCCGCTTCGCCGAGTACAGCTTCGGCTTCGCGGCGGTCGTGGCGCTGGTGCACGACGTCTTGATCACCCTCGGCTTCCTCGCGCTCGCGATCCAGTCGAACCTGATCAACGCGCAGATCTCCCTGGTCATGATCGCGGCCTTCCTCACGATCATCGGCTACTCCCTGAACGACACGATCGTCGTGTTCGACCGGATCCGCGAGAACCGGCCGCGCATGAAAGGGGCCCTCTCCGAGATCATCGACAAGTCGATCAACCAGACCCTGGCCCGCACGCTGCTCACGTCGGTCACGACCCTCCTCTCCGTGGCGATCCTCTTCGCGCTCAACGTCGGTAGCAGGAACGACCTCGAGGGCTTCGCGTTCGCGGTCATCATCGGCGTCGTGGTCGGAACCTACTCGTCGATGTTCGTCGCGAGCCCCGCGCTGCTGCTCTTTGAGGAGCGCCGGATGGCCCGCGAGGCCGATGCCGAGGCCGCAGAGGCCAGCTGATCGCGGCCCTGCTCGAGGAGCCAAGCGGGGCGCCCCTTCCTTGATGGAGGGGGCGCCCCGCAGCCATTTGAGGGCCGGGGCAAGCTGGAGGGACGCCGCATGCGAGGGTGGGGGCTGGATTCGATCCCCACCCGACCGCCACAATGAACTCGTCCGCCACAATGGGGCGGTCTCCCCATGCGAACCCTCATCCCCCTCCTGATCCTCGGCGCGCTGCTGATCCTCGCCGGCGAGTGGCAGAGTCGAAATAGCGGGCCCCTGCGCCCGCCTGCGGGCACCGACCGAGAGGACGCCTGGGGCGCCGTGGAGGGATCAGGCTCCGGGACAGACGCGACGGTTGAGGGCGAGGCCTGGGACCTCCTGGTCCTGGGCCGCCCCAGCGGCGCTGAGCCGCTCCGACGCCCCGAAACATTGGTCCCGGCACCTCCTCCCATCATCGATGCCCCGCCGGCGCCCGAGCCCCGGCCGGTCCCCTCGGACGCGCGCTACATCGTCCAGCCCAACGACGCTTTGGGCCTGATCTGCCAGACGCACTACGAGGTCCGACCCCTCTCGTCGGTCGTCAAGGCGGTGGCGGACTACAACGACCTGAAGAGCGTCGACGCCATCAAGAGCGGTGACGTCTTGCTGCTCCCCGACCCCGCGGTCCTTTTCCAGAGGCGCTGACGGGAGTCACTGGCTGGAGCCACTGACTGAAGTCAATGGCCGCGCCGCGGCCTGGCGGTCACGTCGGGTGGGTCTCCGCCGGAGTCTCACGGAGAGGACGACGCTTCGCCGGCGAGCGCCGTACGGAGCGCCTCCCCAGCGAGATCGACCTGCTGATGACACGTGACGAGCAGCGTGGCGGCATCGCCCGCGCTGCCGGCCTTGGCCTGCTCCTCGATCTGCTTCAGGAGGCGAGCAAGATGAACCGCTCCGACCGTGCCGCTGGTGGACACGAAGCGATGAGCCACGCTCGCGCAAGCCTCGAGGTCGTCCTCTTCCAGGGCGTCCTCCATGTCCTTCACCAGCGCTGGCGCCATGTCGAGGAATGACCCCACGAGCTCGAGCGCCAGGTCCCGACCGTCTTCGTCCTCGAAGAGCGGCTCCAGGATGCTCACATCAAGGATGTCGGTCACCGCCGTAAAGTTGGGCGTCTTGCGCTCCGGGGCGAGGCTTCCAGACGCGGCATCGGCAGCCCCGGACGTGACCGATGAGTGGCCGCTGCCCGCTGACGCATCCGGGCCGCCCTCTCCGGGGAGCGCTCCGACAGGCTCCTGGGCTGGCTCCTGGGCTGGCTCCTGGGCTGGCTCCTGGGCCGGATCCTGGGCCGGATCCTGGGCCGGATCCTGATCCTCGCTAGCCTCGGCCCCCTCGTCATCGAGCACGGACTCATCGGTGGCGCCGAAGACCTCCATCACCGAGAGAGGCTTGGGCCTCGACTCCACGGGGACACCGAAGTCCTCGTCGTGGTCGTCGGACTGGCGCGCCCGCGATGCGGCGAGCAGCCAGTGCTCAAGCCAGGCCATCATCTCCTTCGGCTGGAAGGGCTTGCCGATCGTGTCGTCCATGCCAACCTCAAGGCACTTGTCGCGATCCCCCTCGAGGATGCTCGCCGTCATGGCCAGGATCGGGGTCCGGCGGCGGTCCATTCTCTCGATCGTACGGATCCGTCGGGTGGCCTCATACCCGTCCATCTCCGGCATCTGGCAGTCCATCAAGATGGCGTCGTAGCGAACTCGAGTCGCGGCCTCCACCGCGATCATCCCGTTGGACGCGACGTCAACGTTGTAGCCACGTCGGCCGAGCAGGTACTGCACCAGCTGCTGGTTCGCCTGGTTGTCCTCCACGAGGAGGATCCGGAGGCGGCCGCGAATGTCGGTGTTGATGAGGCTCTCGGGCTTGGCAGTCGCCTTGGGGCTCTCCGCCTGAGCTTCCCGGCCCAGCGCCTTGTCCACCAGCTCGAGCAGCCCGCCCCGTGAAAGCGGGCGCCGCGCCGAGGCGCGCGCGCCGCGGAACGCTGGTTGAAGTTGGCTCCTGATCGCGTTGGGAGGCGTGATCAGGCCGACCTTGATCTCGACCCGCGCGTCGCCCTGCTCCACGGCTTCGAACAGCGCCTCGCTCCCCGTGACACGCGGGTCGACCAGCACCACGTCACGCCCCTCTTGAAGGAGCGACTCGAACGCGCTGTATGCGCTGTGCTCGATCTGAACCTCGGCGCCGCTCTCCTCGAGCATTCGCGCAAGCAGCGCGGCGCCCTCCTGGTTCGAGTCCACGAGCATCACGCGGACCCCCTGATGACGTGGTTCGAGCCGGCGACTCGCCCCGTCCCCAGCCTGGGGTCCCAGCTCCAGCGGCAGCGCCAGCGTGAAGGTCGAGCCATGCCCTTGGCGGCTCTCGAGCCTGATCTCACCACCCGCAGCGCGGGCGATCCGCGCCACCAGGGCCAGCCCGAGGCCGACGCCGCCGTGCTTGCGGGTGTCCGACTTGTCCAGCTGCTCGAACGCCTGGAAGAGACGCGCACGCTCCCGGTCATCGATCCCAAGTCCCGTATCCGAGACCTTGAATACGGTGACAGGGAAGCCACCCTCGCCCGTTGATGTCGCCACCTGGAGCGTGACCTCGCCAGAGTCCGTGAACTTGATCGCGTTATCGACCAGGCGCATGAGGGCCTGACGGATCCGAACCTCATCCCCCATGAGGCGATACGGGACATCGGGGTCCACGTAGGTGGTCACGCTCAGCCCCTTCGCCGCCGCCAGGTCGGCAGACAGCTCGGCGACCTCCTCTAGGAGGCTCCCGGCATCAAGGGCGGCGGACTCCAGCTCGATCGATCGGGTGTCGAACCTGGTCAGCTCCATGATGTCGTCGACCAGCGAGAGGAGCGCCCTGGATGAACCCAGCGCTCGATCCGCGAGGGCCTGCTGCTCCGCGTCCAGCTCGGTCTCCGCGAGCAGACTGGTCGTCCCCAGAATCGAGTGGAGGGGGGTCCGCACCTCATGGCTCATGTTCGCCACGAACGCCTCCTTGGCGCGATGCCCACGGCGCCCCTCCTTCACCGCGTCGGTGAGCCGGGACTGCAGCTGGGCTGCCGCGAACTCACTCTCCTCGACCTCCGCCCGGGCCGCGCGCATGGCCTCATCACGCTCTCCCGCGAGCTGCGACATCAGCGCAGCGTCGTCCTCGAGACGCCGGCCGATGGCCTGTAGCTCGCTGGGGAGCGTCGGTTCAACCGGGACCAGCCCGACCCGCGCGGCCTCGGCGATCTCGGTCAGGGGACGGAAGCAGACCCTCGTCAGCACAGGGAGGAGGAAGGCGAGGAAGAGAGCCGAGAGCCCGACGATGCGCCCCGCTAGCCCGATGAGATCGCGCATCCGGCGATCTACGCCGGGATAACCGGCCTCGAGGAAGAGCGTCGCCTGGATCCGGTCCTGCCCTGCCGCGCGGAAGGTCCGCTTGACGATCAGGCGGTCCGGATCAAGCTGACGTTGAGGACCATCCAGCGCGATCGGCTCGGCGCCCTGGCGGCCCTCGAACTCGGGGCTGAGTTCTGTCCACGCCTCCTCCACCCCGGGCACCATGAGTGAAGCACGGCGGACGCCGCTGATGCCTGCGACCTGCCGCAGGGATCGGCGGAGACGGTCCGCCACCAGCTCATCCCCCATCGCGGCCCCGACCAGGTCCTCGGACATGGAGAGCGTGGCCTGGTCCACGAGCGCGCCAAAGTGCGCGGCATCCGCTCGCCGCAGGGCGCTCTTCTCGCTGAGCACAAAGGTGCAAACGGTGACCAGGACAAAGGCCATCACCGTGGCGAACGTCGCCAGGGTCAGGCCGGTCGCCATGGATCCCGACCCCGAGGCCTCTGCCTCCGGTGGCTGGTTCTCCGCGGCCTCGCTGCTGGCCGAGTGGTCCTCTAGAGGAGGGCCCTCGGCCTCCTCGCCTGAGGGCTGCCGAGCCGACGCCCCGGGCCCGGGCTGGGCATCCCCCACCGACAGAGGGTGAGGCTGGCACGGAGGCTGGCCCGGAGGCTGACCCAGAGGATCACCCAGAGGACCACCCAGAGGCTGGTGACCCCTGGAGGGTATGGCTGGGTCGGGGAAAGGCATGACAGGCACCCGCCGTGAAGCTCGGCGCGTCCGTCATTGGTCGACACGTCCCTCCGTCTCAGCTTGAACCGATCTGGTCACTCTCGGAGTCCTGTGCCAACCCGAGCCACGCGCCTGCGGCCTCGTCAGCGGCGGCGAAGGTCGCCTCGGGGCCCGCCTTGCGCCTCATGAGCCCGAGAGCCCCCGGGCTCATGCGGACCCGCATGCGGATGGTCCCGTCGTCCGAGATCTCCTCCTCGAGGACCGCCCCCGCCCCCCGGACCACCGCCACGGTACGGCCGTCCCCCGGCGGCGCGGTCACGTCCACGAGGCCCGAACGATCGTCCAGGCGCCGACGCACCAGGTCGGTCAGCCCCTCGAGGCCCTCGCCGGAGTGAGCGCTCACGTGCACCACCTCGATCCCTCGATCGCGCAGCTCGCCGTCGAGCAGCGCCAGCCCGAGACGGTCGCCGACGCGGTCCACCTTGTTGAGCACGATGATGTCAGGGGCGAGGTGACCGGAGACGTCTCCGAGGACCTCGTCCACCGCGTTCATCTGGTGATGCGCGTCCGGATTGGAGGCGTCCACCACGTGCAGGATCAGGTCCGCGTGGAGGGTCTCCTCGAGCGTCGCATGGAAGGACGCGACGAGGTGGTGAGGGAGGCGCTGGAGGAAGCCGACGGTGTCGGAGAGCAGGACCGTTCGCCGGTCCGGGAGGATCCAGCGGCGGGTGCGGGTATCCAGGGTCGCGAAGGGCATGTCCGCCGCAAACTCGGTGGAGCCCGTGAGGCGGTTCAGCAGGGTCGACTTGCCGGCATTCGTGTACCCCACGAGCCCGATCACGAACTCGCTGCCCCGGGCGCTCACCTCGCGCTGCTTGCGGCGCTCGATGACCCCAAGCTCTCGCTTCAGGTCCGTGATGCGCTTGTTCAAGAGCCGCTTGTCCGTCTCCAGCTGCGTCTCGCCGGGGCCGCGGGTGCCGATGGCCCCCTCCATGCGCTCGAGGTGCGTCCACATGCGGCGCAGACGCGGCATGAGGTAGATGTTCTGGGCCAGCTCCACCTGTAGACGCGCCTGCTGGGTCTGGGCTCGACGGGAGAAGATGTCGAGGATCAGCTCCGAGCGATCGATCACGCGCGTGCACCACGCCTTCTCGAGGTTGCGTCCCTGGGCTGGAGTGAGGTCGTTGTCGACAACGATGCCGTCGGCCTCGAGGCGCTTCGCCTCCTCTCCGATCTCCTCCACCTTGCCCTTGCCGAAGAGCGTGGCGGGGTGCTGGCGGCTGCGCGTCTGGGTGAACCCATCACCCACGACCTCTGCTTCAGCCGCTTCGACGAGGGCCTTGACCTCGGAGAGCGGGCCGTCGCTCTCCGGCGGCTGGTCCGGGAGGAGAACACCACACGTGAACAGGCGTTCCTTGGCGCGGTCCGTGCTGAATCCTGAGCCGCCCATCAGATGCGCTCCTTCAAGGTGCCGGGACGCCCTCGGTGGTTTGCACCGGGGTCTGCTTCAGCTCGACAGAGCGAATGATCTCAACCATGCGTTCGGGTACCTGCTCGATGTGAACGCGCCAGTCAGCGTCGTCCCTGGACGGATAGTCGCTCCGGAAGTGAGTCCCGCGAGACTCGGTTCGGTGGCAGGCGCCAAGGGTCGACAGGCGCGCCACGGTGAGCATGTTGACGAGCTCGACGGATCGGTCGTCGTCGAGGCGGAGCGATCGAACCGCCCGGGCCCAGAAGTCGAACGTCTCCAGCGCACCCTCCATCCCAGCGGCGGACCGCTCGACTCCCATCTGACGCCACATGAGTGACTTCAGCGAATAGGTCAGGTCAGCGATGTTCACCTGCACTCCCGACGGTGCGTCCTCTCGGATGCGTTGAGAGGCGCTCTGGATCTCCGGTCGACCGGCGACCTCCGCTGCAACCGCCGCGGAACGGCCGACCGTCTCGCCCAGGACCATGCCCTCCAGCAGAGAGTTCGAGCCCATTCGATTCGCCCCGTGTAGGCCCGTGCTCGCAGACTCCCCGACAGCCCAGAGTCCGGGGACCGACGTCTGCCCGGACGGGTCGACGGCAAGGCCCCCGATCATGTAGTGCGCGCCGGGGCGGACGGGGATCGGGTCCTTCGCGATGTCGATCCCGAAGAAGCGACAGATCCGACTGATGCTGGGGAAGGCCAGGTGAGGGTCCCGGTCCACGTCCGTCAGGTCGAGCCCGACGCTCGTTGATCCGGTCTCGGCCATCCGCCGCGACACCGCACGGCTGACCGTGTCCCGCGGGGCCAGTTCGGCCTCGGGATGGACCTCCGGCATGAACCGAACGCCGTCCTTGTCACGGAGCACGCCGCCAGCGCCCCGCACGATCTCGGAGATCAGGACGCGCGCCGCGCCGGCGATGTACAAGCAGGTCGGGTGAAACTGGATGAACTCCATGTCCCGCACGGCGGCGCCGGCACGGAACCCCATCGCCATGCCGTCCCCCGTCGCGATGGTCGGGTTGGTCGTCTCTCGATAGATCTGCCCGCCACCGCCAGTCGCCAGCACCACCTGGGACGCGCCATAGGCCGTGAGCTCCCCCCGGTGATTGCGACAGAGGACCCCCACGGTGCGCCCGGAATCGTCACTCAAGACGTCGATCCCGAACATCTCTGTGAACACGTCAATGCCCGGCGCGTCCTCGATGGCCTGGCCGAGCGTGCCCTGGATCTCCTTGCCGGTGGAGTCGCCCCGGGCATGGAGGATCCGGGCGTGGCTATGGCCGCCCTCCATGGACAGGTCAGGGCGGCCATCTTCCCCCCGGTCGAACCTGGCGCCGAGCGCCTCGAGCCGCGCCACCGAACCCGGGCCTCCCTCGATGACCCGGCGGGCCACCCCCTCATCCACGAGGCCGCACCCCACGTCCACGGTGTCTGCGAGGTGGGCACCGAAGGTGTCGTCGTCCCCTAGGACCGCTGCCACCCCGCCCCTGGCCCAGGAGGTATTGGTGACCCCCACGCTGTCCTTGGCGAGCACGGCCACCGAGGCCCCCGCCCGCGCGGCGGCCAGAGCGGTGACACAACCCGCCACCCCCGTACCGAGGACCACCACGTCATAGCGGTACTGCGGGACCTGGCGCAGTGAGAACGGAACCAGGTAGCGGTCTAGATCGAGGCGGCGGAGCTGTTCCAAGAGGTGCGGGCGCCTCGACGAGCGACGAGGCGACGGAGAAGCGGCCCGACAGTCTAGTTCGGGTGCCGCCTCGTTGGACCCGCACCGCCCCCGGATCGCGTCCAACCGAGACGAATCCGAGCAGTTTCTACCCCATTACGGCCAGATCAAGGTCGCGCGAGAGACACCTAACGCCCACCTAACCCCTCCCCCTGCCGCCGGTTAGGTATCTGTCAGTCAAAACACCAAGGTTCGGCACCCGTTCGGGTTCAGGGTTCGGTTAGGTTAGGCACCCGTTCGGGAGCGCTCAACCGCTCCCGACGACTCCAGCCCCGAACCGCCATGACACGCCTCCTTCGCTCACCGTTCCCCGTCGCCCCCAAGGCACCGTCCCTCCTCCAGCACGACCTCTTTGGAGGCCCGCCGGTGGCCCTGGATGCTGCGGATGACTCCACTCCCTCGACCCCGGCGATGCGACGCTGGTGCGAGATTGGCATCACGGACGACGAGGCAGCGGACGCTGGAGTTGCGGGGCAAAGCGAAGAGCCGGCCTTCACGGATCGAGCCTGGGCCCAGGGCGCATCCAACGAACTGAGCGCCGAACGGCACGGTTCCCGGCCCGGCCAGCTCTCGAGGCCCGGCCACTCCAACGGAGGTCGCAATCTCAACGCCTCCCAGGACCGCGAGCTCGCCATCCTCGACAGGACGCTGCGGACCCACCCCCCCAGGGCCGCCGCTCTCCTCAGCACCCCCGAAGCGACGTCGTGCGGACGTGCTGCGGGTCATCGCGCCGCCGCGGGCAGATCCGCCAAGGATCGGAGCAGTCGCTCCGTCGCCCGTAAGCGGCCGATCATCATCCGGCGGCGGCGCGTCGAGGCGCGTCATGCCGCTCCGGTCGCCGCCGACGTGCGGAACGCGACGGCCGAGATGATCGAAGCCACGGGCCGGATCTCTCTCGAGACTCTCCCCATGGCGACCCCCACTCAGGCGCAGCCTGAGTGGAGCTGCGCAACGACCTGGTTGCGATCGGCTGAGGCCTCGGGAGAGGGCTCGATGCACCAGGTGACGGCTGCTGCCTCGTACATGTTTGTCGCGGCAATGCTGGCCTTCACCTTTGTCATCTGACCCTCTCCCGTTGTCTCTATTTTTTGCGGCCTCTATCTCGGCGGTCTCTATCTCCGATGGACCGATCGGGACCAAGGGTCCAACCCGTCCCTTCAGAGACTCCGAAGATCCGAAGTGACGGCAACCGACCGATTCATTCAATGATCACTCCAGCGCAGCCCCAAGCACTCCTGCAAAGGGTCCGAGCCTCGGCAACGCCGAGGCCAGGATCACCGCGGCGAGCTTGGTCGCCGCCAGGATCCCCCTCACCCCACTCCGCGTCGCATCGCCCTCCTCAGCGATCGGAGTGACTCCCCGGGAGCTGCCCACGAGTTCGCTCGGGGGTAGCTCCCATCTACGCGTTTGCTGGCGCTCTGCCACGCACACCCCACGACCCTATTCCAACGCCATGAGCACCCTACCCCTGACCCGCCGACAGCAGGACATCATCCAGTTCCTCCGCTCGTATGTCGAGGAGCACGGCATCAGCCCGACCCTTGAGGAGATCGCGGCCCAGTTTGGCGTCAACAAGGTCACGATCTTCGGACACGTGGCCGAGATGGAGCGCAAGGGCGTGATTCGACGACGGGCCAAGGGAGTGAGCCGGAGCCTTGAACTCGTCGACGACGAGGACGAGTCAGGGAGCGGGGTCTCACTCCCGGTGCTTGGCAAGATCGCGGCGGGCGCTCCGATCGAGACCATTGAGGAGCCCGAGCAGCTCGACTTCGCGGACCTCGTACCTGAGGGTAAGGACGTCTATGCCCTCGAGGTCCAGGGGGAGTCGATGATCGAGGACGCCATCGCGGACGGGGACATTGTCCTCATCGAGCGCCGGCAATCCGCACGTGACGGAGAGACGGTGGTGGCGGTCCTTCCAGACGGGGACGCGACGCTGAAGCGCTTCTACCGCGAGGGAGATCAGTTCCGCCTTCAGCCCGCCAACTCCACCATGAGCCCGATCATCGTCGACGAGGTGGAGATTCGCGGGGTCGTGATCGGCGTGGTGCGGAAGTACTGAGCGGGAGCTTCAGGCGGGCTCTGTGTTGATGGGCTCTGTGTTGATGGGCTCTGTGTTGATGGGCCCGATGTTGATGGGCCCGATGTTGATGGGCTCTGCGTTGATGGGCTCTGCGTTAACGGGCTCTGCGTTGACGGGCTCTGCATTGACGGGCCCGGGGCGAACAGGCCCGGTGCTGACGGGTCCCCATGGGCGCCGAGCTCGATGGTGCGGGGGTCCGACCGGAGACCAGACCTGATCGGAGACTGAAGCGGATCAGGAACTGAGCCTGACAGGACACCGGGCCTTCCGGGCCGCTGGGTCTGCCGGGCCGCTGGGTCTGCCCGGGCCGCTGGGTCTGCCCGGCCGCTGGGTCTGTCCGGCCGCTGGGTCTGCCCGGCCGCTGGGCCTGTCCGGACGCTGGGCCTGTCCGGACGCCGGGCCTGAACGAGAATGGGCCCGATCGACCGTCGGGTCCCGTGTCCGATCCTTGGGAGACTCGTGCTTCCCGGAAGAATGAGGGCCCCCCACCTTCTTGCGACCAGCCCCGGTGATCCGTGACCTGTGATCCGTGACCTGTCACCGGACACCTGGCACCAGGTGAGCTTCACGCTGAACCTCTCCGGCAGCTCCCACTGCTGCCCCCCTGGGACGGGACCTCCGCGTCGGTGCGAGGCCTCGTGCTGGCCCCCTTTCGACGGAGGGGCGCATCGGCGTGGACCGTGGCCCAGCGCGACCACGAGCTATGACTTCGAGCTCGCGCCGAGCTTCATCCGAGAGCAGACACGGAGATCGAGCCCTCGCTTGCGTCCATGATCGGGGTAGCCTTTGGGGCCCCTCGACCCCGGACGCTCGAGCGCCTCGTCTTCCACGTCCAACCGCCCCAACCCCTCGTGCCACCTTCTCTTGGCGACCTCCCCTGACTCAGATCCGGCAGCCCCGACCCTGTCCCCCCAGCTGAAGCTCGTCCTCGATATGGGCCCGCTGGTGGTCTTCTTCGGGACCTTCTTCGTCGCCAAGCGGATCGTCGAGGACGACACCCAGGGGTTGATCTGGGCCACTGGGATCTTCGTGGCGGTGACCGCGATCGCTCTGGCCATCTCCTACGCCATCGAGCGCAAGATCCACGCCATGCCACTCATTACCGGCGCCGTGGTGCTCGTGATGGGAGGCCTGACCGTCTATTTCAACGACGAGCGCTTCATCAAGTACAAGCCCACCATCGTCAGCGGGCTCATGGGCTCGACCCTCCTCATTGGCTGGGCTCTGGGTAAGGCGCTGATCAAGCCCCTGCTCGGGGCCACCTTGGAGCTCGATGAGAAGGGCTGGCGTACGCTGTCTCTGCGCTGGGGATTGTTCTTCCTCGTGATTGCAGGCTTGAACGAGCTGGTGTGGCGATCCACGACCACATCGGTGTGGCTGAACTTCAAGCTGTTCGGGATCCTTGGACTGACCTTCCTGTTCATGCTCCTGCAGCAGCCGTTGATCCACCGGCACAGCCCCCAATCTCCGACCGAAGACTGAGGGCTCACTCCCTCCACGATCATGACCGAGCTCCCCGAACACATGGCCGTCCTGAGCCAGGGCAAGTTCAAGGCCGTCAACGACCAGCGAGTGCGCCTAGAGAAGGCGGGCCTTGAGGCCCGCGTGATCTGTCCGCCTGGAGTCGACCCCAACGGCTGAGGCGCGGCCCTCTGGCTCGCGGTCGCGAAGCCTGACATTCAACAAGCAGCCGAGCTCATCCAACGCGACGCGAACGAGGAGCTCATGCGCCTCGATCCCGAGGGCGTGGCCCTCGAGGCGTCTCAGCACGTGATCGACCTCGACGCGGAGTCCTCGCAGTGCCCCGCGTGCATGGCCGAGATTCCCCGAGGCGCCCAGCGCTGCCCCGACTGCCTGCTGCGCCTGGGCTGAGAGTCGAGGAACGAGCGGGACAAGATGCCCTCCAAGCCATGAATCAGGCCGACTCCTTCGGCCCACTACCTCCGGGCCATGTGGAGGTCCTCCGCGGCCGGTCCCGGCGCGCGGTCAGGGACAGCGCCCTCGCCCTGCAGGCGCGGGGCATCCAGCACTCGGTCCAGGTGAACGGGGCTGGCGCCCGAGTCCTCGTGCTCGCACACGACGCGCCAGGCGCAAGCGCAGAGCTCGTCGACTTCGCGGCCGAGGCCGCCACGTGGGGCCACCCCTCCCCACCTCCCCCGCCGATTCGCAGCAAGGGCGTTGTGGCCGCGCTCTCCTTCGGTCTGCTCTGCGTGCTGTTCTTCCCCATCGGACAGAAGGGGGCGTTCGGATTGAACTGGTGGGATGAGGGCCTCATGAGCGCAGCTCAGGTACGCACCGGAGAGGTTTGGAGGGCGGTCACTGCGCTGACACTCCACGTGGATGCGCAGCACCTCGTGGGTAACCTCGTGTTCGGCTCCCTCTTCGGCATCCTCGCCGCTCAATCCCTCGGTGCGGGGCTGGCATGGTTCTGCACGCTTGCAGCGGGCGCGCTCGGGAACTTCACCGAGTCCTACCTGACCTCGCCGACTCACACCGCCGTGGGCGCCTCGACGGCGATCTTCGGCACGCTCGGAGTGATGGTGACCTCCGAGTGGGCGCGGCGGGGGAAGGCACGCGCCCCCTGGGTCCGCCGCGTCGCGCCGCTCTTCGGCGGGGCGGTGCTCTTCGGGTGGCTCGGCGCGGGAGATGGCTCCGGGCGGGTCGATGTCCTCGCCCACGCCACCGGCTTCACGGCCGGAGCGCTGATCGGTGTCGCCGTCAGCAGGTTGGACCTCGCCGAGCGCCTTGGGTCGCGCGCCCAGGCGGGCCTCGCGGCCGCGACGTTCTCGATCATCGCCCTCGCATGGACCGTCGCCCTCTGGCCCATGCCTTGACTCTGCTGTCAGCCCATGGACTCACCTCGCTGCTTGCCCTTGGATTCACTCCGCTGCTGGCCCTTGGATTGACTCCGCTGCTTGCCCTTGGATTCACTCCACTGCTTGCCCTTGGATTCACTCCACTGGCCGGGCCGCGCCACCGCGAGGGCAACAGCGAGCTCGAGCCCCTGCCAGTCGCAGGCGCCGGGCGGCGAGGCCCCCCCATCCCGAGAGCGGGCGCCGTGGAGGGAGAGGCTCGCTGAAGAGAGGCGGCACGGCGCCGAGGCGGGTTCATTGCAGAGACCGGTCCTGCGCAGAGATGAGCACTGCGCCTCTCTGACCCCAGCGCCGGGGCCGCCGACCCGTCGTGGGGACCACTGCGCGGTGGAGATCCCCGCGCGGTGAGGATCCCTGCGGCGTGAGACCCCCTGTGCCGTGGTTACCCCTGCGCCGTGGTTACCCCTGCGCCGTGGTTACCCCTGCGCCGTGGGGGGCCACCGACCGGGGCCGGTAGCGGTACAGCAGAGGCCTGCAATCCGCGGGAGCCGCCGGGCGGTGCGGGCGACGGGGTAGCGCCCGCGGCGACACCGCCTTCTGCCAGGCTCAGATTCGGCACCCGCGAGTTCACCATCGACGGGCCCTTGAAGCCTCAGGACCGTGGCGGCCAGCAGCCTCTTCGAGCCGCTGTGCCGCTCGGGGCCCGCCGCCACGTGGCAAAGCGCGGCCTATCCCCCGACGCGTCGGAAGCGCCCACCGCTCTGTTCCGCGAGCGCCTCGAGAGTGCCGTCGCTTTCCGATCCGATCAGCACCGAGTGGAAACGAATCGGGTACTGCGGGAGGACGCGATCGAGGAATGGCCTCACCCACGCGCTCCCGGAGTCGGTTGCGCCGTCACAGAGCACGATCACCGTGTCTGCCTCGAGGGCGTCGACGTCCGGCTGCCCATCAGCGTCCATGAGGAGTGCCTGCTCGATGGCAGCCCGCGGGTTGGTCCCTCCGCCTGGAACGCGGGCCAGCAGCGCCTGGCGCGCCCGCTCGAGGTTCTCCGCGGTGGCCTCCACCAGCTTGGAGCTGGAGGCGAGGGCCGCCTGGTTGAAGAGGATGACGTTGAACCGCGTCTTCTCAGGAGCCGCCTGAAGGAACCTCACAAGCTGCTCAACGGCCTCCTCGTAGCGAGTGGACCTCGTGGTCCCCCAGAGATTCGACATGCTCCCGGAGATGTCGAGGACGAAGGTCACACGGTCAGAGTCTGGTCGCAGACCGAAGAACCCGGCGCTGCTTCGCGGTTCGTCCCGCCGTCGCCGCTGTCCCTCCTCGAACTCCGCGCTCCCGGGGCGCGGCTCCTTGCCGAGGCGCACAGCGACCCACCAGTCGATCCAGGGGCCGGGCTCAGGACCGAAGAACTTGCCGCTGATCTCCTGAAGGGCCCCTGAGAGGTCAGATCGGATCCGCGTGAGGCCTGGGTACTCCTTCTCCCCCCGCGATCGACGATCCCAGACCTCCAGGGCGTCGAGGAGGACCCCGACCTGCCCCTCGAGCGGGAGCGCCCCGAGCAGCCGCATGGCTCGGGCAGGCTGACGCCAGTCAGACTGGAGGACCATGATTCGCAGGCGCGCTTCGAGCAGCTCGGCGGCCTGAGGACCCAAGGGCTCGCCGGAACTCTCGATCCGCCGAAGGAGCAGCGTCATCGGATGGCGAGCATCGCCAGCCCTCATCCCCGCCCCGAGCTGCTGGACGAGGCAACGATCGACCGCGTCGTCCTGGCCAAAACGCCCGGCCCAGCGCGCGAGCATGTCGAGCGCCCGCGGTTGAAGCCGGTCGGACCGATCCCGGGCGACGGTGAGCAATGCCGTCTTGAGGCCAGGGACGCCGAGCCTCGCGAGCAACGAGAGGGCGAACTCTCGCTCGATCTGGTCCGGGGCAGATCGAGTCGAGCCAGACGCTGAAACGACGACGTCAACAAGCAGCCAGGATCGAAACGCTCCGGCTCCGGCTCCCTTGAGCTGGTCCTGAACCAGCGCCAGCCCCGCAGCCTCGAGCGCACCCTTGGCAGGCTCGACGAGACCTCGGCGCGAATCTCCAAGGGAAGCGCAGAGGATGCCCAACCTCCACAGCTCCGGGCTGCCGGCGCCCTCCCGGCCCGCCTCTCCCGCATCCTCGAGGTCCCCCACGAATCGATCCACCACACGCCGGCTCGGTCCAGACTTGCCCGAGCTCGAGTCTCTCCAGACAAGAGCCTGTTCAATCTGCCGAGCGAGGCCCGACTGGGCGAAGATCGGGGCCGCTGACCCACCCGTCATCAGGACCAGCACGAGTCCGAAGAGCCATCTCACCCGACGACGCCCCCCCTCGTACACCGTGCCCGAGGAAGGGGAGGCCGGGTGAGGGGTATTCGACGGGTGAGAGGTCTCCAAGGTCATCGCCGGCATGGACGTCCAACTGTACAGGGCAGCGCACGGGACCATCCCCGGCCAGTCCGTGGCCGCTTCCAAACCTGACCATTCCGCAAGCGAGCCCCGTCGCCACAGCCGGGGATATAGCGGCCGATCGGCGGAGTCACCCGGCGAGTCCAGCACCCACGACGAACAGCCCCTGTTCCGGGATTTGCGCCTGCGACAGGAGCCGAGCCAAGCCACCCGTCACTCCAAGGGCAGCGTGTTCGCGTTCAGACCCGCACGTGTCGGAACAGAAGTAGATCGGTGCCACGGGTGTAGGCGACGCCCGGAAGATTCGTTGCGTAGGGATCCTCCTGTGCACCGAGCCCCGGGAAACGGAACTCCCCCACACCGCCGTCCTCAAATTCCACCGTGAAGTAGTAAGTGGTCCGACCGCTCCAACCGGAGATCTCGGTTTCGCTGCGGCGGTCCACGATCAACGCGGCCCGCTTCATGAGCGGCCGTTCCACCGCCGAGTCCTGCCGTGCCTTGCCCTTACTCCGTAAGACGACGGCCGCTGCCAGAAGACCAACACCCACCAGCAGCAGGAACATCGTCAGGACGTCACCGAACGAGTTTCCAGCCCTTGAGCCAAGGAACAACGCTCCCCCGACAAGAGCGAGCCCCCCAGCCAGGGATGGGCGAGACCACCAGGCGAGGCGAGCACCGTCATACCAGTCTCGGCTCTCCGGGGGATCCCAGGCCAAGGCGCCAGCGTAGCTATCGTGCTCGACGACTCGCCCGATCCGGCTGGCGTTGACGCTCTCAAGGCGACGCTTATCGGCAGCTGTCTCCAGAGGAGAAGCGCAATAAGGACACAGCGAGACCGGGATATCCGGGAGCTTGGAACCACATTGAGGGCAGTCCAGGAGCCGACCCGAGGGATAAGCGCTTGAGGAGTCGATAGCTGTGTCTTTGTCCATGGGAGCCGTCCGCGGCTGAATGGAAAATGTACCCGCCCAGGACCTCCGAGCCCAAGGGATGCAACCGAAGTCGCGGGAACAGAGTGAATCCCCCATCGACCGAGGTGCGCCGGCCCACGGACAGGAAGGAACTCCTGGCTGGATCTTGTCACCCGATCGCCAAGCGGGAGCCCAGACAAAAAGAAGCGCGCCCCACCCAAGGGTGGAGCGCGCTGAGAAAACCCGGCGATAACCTACTTTCGCGCATAAGCACTATCATCGGCGGTGGCTGCTTGACGACCGTGTTCGGAATGGGAACGGGTATGGCCAGACACCTATGGTCACCGGGAATATTGTACCTGGGGGGCAGCGCGGTGCGCCGGCCCCCCAGGTGAAGGGAGGTAGATCGATGAACGTGGAGAGTTGTTCGTAGCAACTCTCTCTCACGGGGCCGTGACCGAAGTCACGAACACGAGAGAGAAAGTGTTTAAGCCGATGGTCCGATTAGTACAGGTAAGCTGAACACATTGCTGTGCTTACACCGCCTGCCTATCAACCTGGTAGTCTCCCAGGGGACTCTAAGGGATGACTCGTCTTGGAGAAGGCTTCGCGCTTAGATGCATTCAGCGCTTATCCGTTCCGAACTTAGCTACCCAGCTGTACCACTAGCGTGATAACTGGAGCACCAGCGGTTCGTCCTCCCCAATCCTCTCGTACTAGGGGAAAACCTCCTCAATCATCCTACACCCACACCAGATAGGGACCGACCTGTCTCACGACGGTCTAAACCCAGCTCACGTACCGCTTTAATT
>CAJQPT010000314.1 GCA_905480285.1 uncultured bacterium | reverse complement strand
GTGGTCCTTGCGGTAGCTTGACGGTGGCTTTCGCTGTGGCATGGCGGTGGTCTTCGCGGTAGCTTGGCGGCGGTCTTCGCGGCAGCTTGGCGGGGATCTTGGCGGCAGCTTGGCGGTGGTCTTGGCGGTGATCTTCGCGGTTTTCTTTTGGTCACATTTTTCGGGTGTGCTTTGGCCACATTCAAAAACCGAAAGCAAGCAGCATCATTGCTCTCTGTGTTTTTCCTCATTGCGCGCCGGATGTGGCCATGGTCAAATTCAATAAGCACGAATATTGTTTACGATTGTGTGTTCGGCCTTGCTGAAACAAATGCAAGCCAAATCTACACGCATTCGCAGCTACTAGTAAGGCATTGTGCCACCTAGAAACGACTCACTACTAGCTACTGGCCCATGCTTTAGGTTGCCGAAGCCTAAACCGTGCATCGGCTTGCCCAGCTTTCAAATTTCCTGGATGGGGAAAAACAAAAATCAAAAATAAATTTGGTTGTTCTTGCTTTTTGGCCGCCAGTGTTTTGCGGTATGAGAGCTCTTCGTGTTTATGTGTTTAAGCTTTGTGTGCAAAACACTCACCGCTTCTGTGGTGAATTGCAGCGGCATGTACCAGGAGCAACTGCACTGCACACATCCGGCCAGCGATAGCCACAGCCACGATGACGACCCAAATCGCACGACTGCAACCCGTGTGACCATCATCACCATCGTTGCTGCCACCGCCGCTGCTGGCACTGCACTGCTGCTCCTGCAACAAGAGTGGACCAAACAGTTGGCCCAAATGCGGACCAAAAAGTGGACCAAAAAGTGCGCCAAAAAGCCGCCCAAAAAGCGGACCAAAAAGTGGACCAAAAAGTGCGCCAAAAAGCCGCCCAAAAAGCGGACCAAAAAGTGGACCAAAAAGAGCGCCAAAAAGCCGCCCAAAAAGTGAACCAAAAAGCCGCCCAAAAAGTGTGCCAAAAAGCCGCCCAAAAAGTGACCCAACAAGTGCTCACATCGTCCTGCTCTGGGGCTTCGTCATGAGCATTTCCCTTAGTAATTCCTTTGTAAACACATTTTGGTCCACTTTTTGGTCCGCTTTTTGGGCGGCTTTTTGGCGCACTTTTGGGCCCACTTTTTGGTCCTCTTTTTGGGCGGCTTTTGGGGCAACTTTCTGTTCCACGAACCGCTCGGCCACTATACCCTGAGCGAAAGACATGCGGCAGCAGTCGTCGCCCGCACGGTGGGTGCGGTTGTACTTCGACACACAGCAATTGCAACGAAGGGTATATAACCGTCCCCTTGCCCACGCACACACTCTCACACACATCTCCCGCAAGCCCCCAAAGCCTGCCACAAGACCCACATGCTTCCTTTGGGCGGTCTCCCGGTGCCCGCAAGAAGCTTCATGTTTAGGCTGTCGAAGCCTAGACCGTGCATCTGCATTTCTAGCGTTTGAATTTGCTAGGCGAGGCACAAACAAATAATGGTTTGCCTTTGCTATTGGGCGGCCCAGGGCTTGCTGTATCTCAATCACTGGCTGAGCGGCGGGCCCACTGCCACTGCCAGTCACTCCACTCCCCGCCGGCGCTCACCGCCGGCCCCAAATAGTCGACCAAAAATTGCAACAATCACTTTTTATTTTTTTGGCTCTGTGTGACAACACATAGACCGCTCCTGTGTTAAACCCCAATGGCACGTATCATGAGCAACTGCAATGCACACATCTTGCTTTTTGGCCGCCAGTGTTTTGCGGTATGAGAATTTCGCCATTCAAAGGGGTGACAAAGAAAATCATACAGTTGGCATTCCGCCATCCAAAGCTACCACATCATATGTTCTGGCTCGCCAACTGAGCGACAGGAAACACTGGTTGCATCATTGGACGGCGGAATTCCAACTTTACGATGTCGCGGGCGGTTGCTGGCAGCTCTTTGTGCGGCATGGTGGATGCACACGCACGAATTGTCTGCTGATCCGATGCAAGACCAGGGAGAGGAACGAAAAGGAGCAGAGGAAGGAACGGGGGGCTGGAGCACAGGAAGGGTGCACAGGAAGGGAGGAGAGGAAGAGAGCAGAGAACAAAAACGAGCAGAGTAAGGGAGTAGAGGAAAGAAGCGGTAGAAGGGAGCAGCAGAAAGAAGGAGAGGAAGGGAGAAGAAGAAGCGAGCAGGGCACGAAAGCAGAGTAAGGGGGCAGAGTAAGTAGCCTGGCGGTGGTTTTCACGGTGGCATGCACGGCGGTGGGATTGGCGGTAGCTTGGCGGGGATCTTCGCGGTCGCTTGGCAGTGGTGTCCGCGGTGGCTTGGCGGTGGTCTTCGCAGCAGCTTGGCGGCGGCTTTCACGGTGGCATGGCGGTGGTCTTCGCGGTAGCTTCGCGGGGGTCTTCGCTGCAGCTTGGCGGTAGCTTGGCGGGGGTCTTCGCGGTAGCTTGGCGGTGGTCCTTGCGGTAGCTTGACGGTGGCTTTCGCTGTGGCATGGCGGTGGTCTTCGCGGTAGCTTGGCGGCGGTCTTCGCGGCAGCTTGGCGGGGATCTTGGCGGCAGCTTGGCGGTGGTCTTGGCGGTGATCTTCGCGGT
>CAJQPT010000313.1 GCA_905480285.1 uncultured bacterium | reverse complement strand
CCCGGCGCTCCCTGCTGATCGCGGTTGGGGGCGGGACCGTGGGCGACCTCGGCGGGCTCGCGGCCTCCCTCTTCAAGCGTGGCATCGACGTCCTCCAGGTGCCGACCACCCTGCTCGCGCAGGTGGACGCGTCCGTGGGCGGCAAGACCGCCATCAACCTCGCCTCGGGGAAGAACCTCGCGGGGACCTTCCACCAGCCCGCTGGTGTCCTGTGCGACTCCGATCTGCTCGTCACCCTCGACGAGACCGAGCTCGCGAGCGGGCTCGGTGAGGTCATCAAGACAGCCCTCATCGGCGGCGATGAGACGCTCGCCCTCGTCGAGCGCCTCACGCCTCATCTGCTCGATCGGGATCCTGGAGCGCTCGCCGAGGTCGTCGAGGCCTGCGTGCGCGTGAAGGCGCAGGTGGTGCTCTCGGACCCCGAGGAGCGCGGTCCTCGCCGCGCCCTCAACCTCGGGCACACCTTCGCCCACGCCATCGAGCACGCCGCGGGCTTCGGCGCCGTCCCCCACGGCGTCGCGGTCGGCGTCGGACTCGCGCTCGCCGCCACCGCCGCGGAGCGGACCGTTGGAGCCCCTGGGGCGCTGACCGAGCGCACGACCCGGCTGCTCGACCGAGCGGGCTTGCCGAGCACGCTAGGAGCCCTCCGCCAGACGTATGGGCTCGAGGAGCGGCTCACCCCGGCGGCCCTCCGCGGCGGGCTGGACCATGACAAGAAGGGGGCCGTGGGAGCTCCTGAGTTTGTGCTCGCACGTCGAGAAGGCGATGTGATCATGGGGCTTAACCTCGGCGAGGATCTCCTCTCCGAACTGCTCGCATGATCGCTCGTGAAGACTGACTCCTTCGACATCGCAAACGATGGGAATCTGTTCCCACGTGAGGACCTTCTCGAGGCCGTGGCGCGGTCCGACTGGCGGGACCGTGAGGTCCCGGTGGCGGCCTGGCTGCTGACCGGTGCCGGGATCGCCCTGCTCGCGGCCGGCACCCCCATCGCCGACGTCTTGATCCGCTCGACCACGGAGTTCGCGGCGGAGTCTGCCGGGCCCCTGGCGCCGCTCCACGCGGCCCTGGCCGCCATCGGACGGGGAGCCGTCGGCATCGAAGCGGCGGCCTTCCTGGCGTCGGCCCTCGCCCTCGGCGCCACCCTCCCGGCTCTCGGGCTGGCGCTCAAGGCCGCTGGATTCAGCGGCCGCGTCGCCTTTGCGTCGGCCTTGATCGCGGTGATGTCCCCGCTCCTTCTCATGCATGGGCGGCTCCCCTCCGACGGCGCGTTCGTCGCCCTGGGCAGCTCCCTGCTCCTGGCCTCGATCGCCGCGCCGCGGGACGCTGGGCGCAGCGGCCGCAAGGGCTACCTCATCCGAGTAGCCGCCGTCGCGTGCATCTTCATGGCCGCGTGCGGCATGTCGAGGGCGGCGGCCGCCCTGGAAGACGAGGCCATCTTCGGCAGGTGGGCCGACCTCGCGCTCCTTGGCGGCGCGGCGCTGGTCATCGTTCCGCTCAGCTGGTTCCGCCAGGAAGAGGAGGCGCCGCCGCCGGGCTGGCTCGTGCTGTGGCTCGCCACGAGCGCCACCCTCGCCCTGCTCTCCGGCGCACAGTCCGGCGCGGCCCTCGTTCCAGCGCTGGCGGTGCTGGTGGCGAACGCGTTGGCCCGCAGAGCGCGTCCAGACGGCGCCCTCCGCTGGGCGGGCATGCTCGCGGGCGCACAGCTCGCCCTCGCCGCCGCCGCCATCCACTGGGCGCCCGAGGACACCTCGTTCTTCGCGGCGAACGGTCCCGGCGAGGTCGAACAAGGCGACACCGTGATCGTCAAGGACCTGACCTCCGACGAGGCGTACCTGCTCCGTCGCAGGCTGGGCGCCACCGTGGTGGACCGCGTCCCGACCGCGAGCCCGGGCCGCGTCATGACCCTCGAGGGTCAAGCGGCTGCACCCTGGGCCCTCGACGCGGCCACGGGACAGGTCGTTCGCCTTGGGGCCCCGGCGATACCGCTGAACGAAGATGGCAGCGAAGACTGACCTCCCCCCCACCGGAGGCGCTGACCCGCATCGACGCCGCCGGCTGCTGCGCAGGCTCCGCCGAGTGGTGGGCGTCCTCGAAGAGCAGCACCGGATCCAGGACGTCGGATACGGCCTGCTTGTCGCGGCCCTGGCCATGGCGTCACCCTCGGCGGCTCCTTACACGGGGGGCGATGAGGCCGCCCGCCGCCTCGACGGCGAGGCGGACGTGTTGACCCAGGGGCTCCTCTATCCCCTCGCAAGTGGCTTGCTCGAGGTCGTCGACGGCATCGACGGCGCCACCGCCGTCCGGCTGCTCGCCGCGGTCAGCCTCGGCGCGGCGTTCATGCTCACGCTGGCCTTCCTGCGCGGGCTCGGCTTCCGGCGAACCGCAAGCCTCCCCGCGACGATCGCCGCCTTCGCTACTCCCTACAGCTGGATCGGCGCGACTTCTCCCATCGACTACGCGCCCGGGATGCTGGGCGCGAGCCTCCTGCTCTGGTCACTCTTCCGGCAGCACCAGGAGAGCCGGCGCGGCTACCAGTGGCGCGCGATCATCTGCTTTGGCACCGCCTACATGCTCCACATGGAGCTCATCCTGCTCGTCCCAGCCACCGCCTGGGCCGTGGCGCGCCACCCCGACTATCGGCACGAGGCCCAGGTGACCGCCCTCTCCGTGATCGCCGTGCTCGCGATGTCCATCTCCATCGGGCTCGCAGGCCCGTCGGAGTCCCTGAGGGTCGACCACCTGGTCACGCGCACGCTGGCGGGAGCCAACGGCCCCTCTCCGGCGGCGTGGCTCGGGTGGCTGGTCGCAGCTCCCATCGGCTTCGGCGCGTGCCTCTTCGGGGTCTATCAGCTGATCCTCGCCCAACGGAGCGTCGGGACCCAGCGAGCGCCCGTGTGGATCGTCGCCTGGAGCCTCCCCTTCCTGGCGCCCATCGTCGCGGGATCGCCCGAGTTCCAGCCGATCTCGCCTTACCTCATTCCCGCTGGCGCCCTCGGCCTCGCGGATTGGCTCAACCGCCAGGGCTCGTCGAACATGGAGGTGCGGCTCGGAGCCGGAGTCGTCCTGGCTCAGGCCGCCCTGACAGCGCTGGTCCTCCTGATTCGCTAGCGGTCCAGCTGACGCCGCATGCGGCGCTGGATCGTCCGCACGACGGACTCTCCCACGCGCTCCATCTTGGCGCCGTCGAACTGGTCCGTGGCGTGGTCCAAGACGAACGTCGCCCGGTACTCCTCCTGGGCCTCGTCAAACTGAACGACGCGCTCCACGACACTGGGGACGTCTTCCACCCGGTGACTGTGTGCGAGCACGAGGAGCTCGACGGCGTTCCTGTAGTGCATCGCCTCGTCGTTCTTCAGCTCGCGCAGGAGCCTGCCGAAGGAAGCTGGACCCAGGGACCGGTAGAAGGGGATGTCCTCCCCGTAGCCCGCGGTGCTCATGGCCTCGTCGTAGGCGAGCAGGACGAGCACCTCGAACTCACCCTCAAGGAGCGGTTCAACCGAGCGGAAGTCCCCGACCCTCGCCCGGAGCCGGCTGAGGACGGAGCCTTCCTGCTCCCCCGTCACCAGTGAGTAGAGCCGCAGGAGCCCCTCCGTGTGCTGCTCCTCGTCCTCGGCCCAGACCTTGAGGAACGCATGGAACTCCGCGGAGAATCCCCTGTTGGCATCGACGATGTGCGCCTCGAGCAAGCGCGCGTCCCACTCCGCCGCCAGATCGATCCAGAGCCGAGGCTCCGCCGCGCTCAGATCCTGCTCGGAGCAGGTGACGTCGGCGGACGTGACCCCCGCGAGGAGGTCCGAAACGGACCACGCGCGCTGCCTGGGGACATAGGTGGAGGTCATGGTCTTGGCCCTGAAGGGAGGTGCGGCTGAGCCCTCAAGCTGGGCCCTCAAGCTGGGCCCTCAGGCCGGGCCCCCGCCGCTCGATTCAGTCGTCCAATTCGACAGAGAAGGTGAGCGGGAACCCGTCCATCCTCGCCATCGCCTGGGCCTTGGCGACCTTCTTGCGGGCCACGGACTCTGGCCAGGACCCGACCCACGCGCTCCCCGCGTGGTGAACGCAGAGCATCAGCTCGAATGCCCTTGGCGCCGGTTGACGAAAGACGGTCATCAGGACCTCCACCACGAAGTCCATCGTGGTGTGGGGGTCGTCGTGGCAGATCACCCTCCAGAGGCGGCCCAGGCGCTGCTCGGCCACAGGCTCCGCCACCGTCTCCACGCCGGGGCCTGGGGACTCGAGCACCGGCCTGCCGGTGGATTGCTGTGCGCCGCTCATCCCATCAAGATGCAATTCCGGGCCGGGGATGGAAAGGGTGGCGCAGGCTCGGTTCGGACGGGACATCTCCCTTGAGCCGTAGGACGACGGCGCAGGAGACCCCGAGCCAGGGGCGACCGTTCCACCGAGCCGGGTTATCGTGCTGTCCTGACCCGCGGAGGAGGCTCGCCCCTGCGCCCCGCTCCGCCCGTACCGGGAAGACTCTCGACCCCCGACCGCCGCACCCGTGACCGAAACAGAACGACTTGACGCGGAGCTCGAACGCCTCAGGGCGGCTGCACGTGAGCTCAGAGGCCGACTGAACAGCCAGTTCTTCGGCCAAGAGGAGACCGTGGAGTTCCTCATCCTCGCGCTGATGGCAGGCGGACACGTGCTCCTTGAGGGTGCGCCTGGGCTGGGCAAGACGACCCTCGTCCACACCCTCTCGGACGCGGTCGACCTCCGGTTCCAGCGGCTGCAGTGCACGCCCGACCTGATGCCCTCCGACGTCCTGGGGACCCGGGTCCTGCGGGTGGATGACGACACGGGCGCCCGCTCGTTTGACTTCGAGAAGGGCCCTGTCTTCACCAACGTCCTCCTGACCGATGAGGTCAACCGAGCGACGCCCAGGACGCAGAGCGCCCTGTTGGAGGCCATGCAGGAGCGGCAGGTGACCCTGCACGGGGAGACCTACCCGCTGGACCCGCCCTTCTTCATGGTCGCGACCCAGAACCCCATCGAGATGGAGGGCACCTACCCGCTCCCCGAAGCCCAGCTGGACCGGTTCCTCTTCAAGCTCGAGCTCCAGCTCCCGGATCACGGGGACCTGACCACGATCCTCTCGGCGACGACCTCGAGCTCCACCGAGACCTCGCCCCCCTCCTTCAGCCGGGAGGAGTGGCTCCGCTTGCAGGCGCTGGTGCGGGAGGTCGCCGCGCCGTCCAACGTGGTGGAGACGGTCGCCTCGATCATCCTCGCGACGCACCCCGATCACGACACCGCCCCCGACGCGATCCGGTCCCATCTTCGCTACGGGTCGAGCCTTCGAGGTGGTCAAGCCATCCTCCTCGCGGCCAAGGCTCGGGCTCTGTTGGCGGACCGCTTGAACATCAGCGAGGAGGACGTACGCGCCGTCGCCCGGCCCGCGCTGCGGCACCGGCTGATCCTGAGCTACGAGGGCGAGGCGCGGGGCGTCCGCCGCGACGAGTTGGTGGACACGGCCGTGGCGGCCGTCCTCGGGAGCTGATCCCGGTCAGGGGTCAGGGGTCAGTGACCTCCGCCGCCGTCCCCGTGAGCTCCCGGATCTCGCGCTGGAGGTCGGCGAGTCGGCGTTGGCCGCGCCGAGCCCGGTCCGCGCCAGACGCGCCGTTGGCGACTGACGCCCAGTGGGCCGAGAGCCGGGAGAGCCAGCGCGCGGCGACGGCGGGCCGGTTGATCTCGACGTGGAGGTCCGCGATGTCACGGATGAGGAACTCGGAGAACTCGCCCTCCTGGTAGGCGCGCTCCATGTACGCGAGCGCGGCCCGGGGACGCCCCTGGCGCTCGAGGAATCGGCCGATGTCGTGCAGGGCCGAACCGAGCTCCTCACTCTCTCCCAGGGCTCCAATGGCGCTCTCGAGCGAGGCGAGGGCCTCGGCGTCCTTGCCGGACGAGATGAGGAGCTCCGCCCGAAGGAGGACCGCCTGTTCCATGCAGGGGTAGAGGGTCAGCGCCTGCCCGAGCGCCTTGGTCGCCTCCCTGTTGCCGCGCACCTTCCTCGTCGTCTCGACGAAGTCCAGCACGAGGCGAGCCTCGGGCGTCCCCACCTGCCAGTCATGGGTGACCGCCCGGCTCGTCACGCTGTGGCTCTTGAGGAGGCCCTCCTCGAGGCAGTCCAGCTGAGCCGACGCATCACCCGAGGTGCGGTGCATCCGGGCGAGCTGCTGGTAGACCCGCGGCTCGGCCGGGAACGCGTCCTTGGCCGCCTCGAGGGTGCTCTGCGCGGCGATCTCGTCTCCCTCGAGCAGGAGATCGCGGCTCTTTCGCAGCCACTCCTCCACCCCTTGGGATGAGCGGTGGTTCTCGACGACCGAGCAGACCTCGAGGGTCTCTCCCTGGTTGGCCCCCAAACCAACGAGCGCGATGTCTCGGTTCCCAAGGTCCACCGCGAGGCAGGGCCCGGAGTCCGCGAAGCCCAGGGTGATGGCCCCGTTGAGGGCCCCGTTGAGGGCGCGGCTGGTGTGGCCCGGAAGCAGCGAGTCCAGGGAGCGGCTACGGAGCTCTTCGCCGCCGAGATCGAGCTGAACGATGCGCAGCGACCCGAGGGATCCATCCACGCAGACCATGGACTCGTCGTCGGGGACGAAGAGCTGCCGCGGCACCTCGGTGAGGGGGAGCAGGACCCAGGAGGCGAGCGCTCCGGGCTGAACAACAAGGGCTCGGACGGTCAGGGGGCGGGGCGCGTTGGCCCGGCCCTCCACCAGCGTGACCCGGACCTCTCCCGACGGAGAGGTGGCGCTGACAGCAGGGAGCACCACCGCAGCGGCGACCCCCTCGGGCCGCTCACCATCCGCGGCGAGGCCAGCGGCCGCGGTCATCGCAGCGACAGCCACCCTCGTGGCGATTCCGGTCCCCTTCATCTTGATCTGCATGGCCCTCGCTGGAGTGATCGCGCAGGACACCCCCGGAGAGGGCGCTCGCACGGGAGGGAGATCGGCAGGGACCGGCCCCGGCTGGACGTCAAAACCGCGGTGGGATCACGGCAACCCGGGGACTGCCTCGACCCTGGACGTCAGCGCGGCAGGCCCAGCTCCCCGAGCCTTGCCGCCAGCTCGGCCGAGTACACCGCGGCCGCAGGGCCGGTGAGGTGGAACGGATTCTCCATCACGTCGCTCGGGAAGACCTGGAGGCCCCCCGGGAGCCGTTGAGCTCGCTCGGACCCCTCGCAGATCTCATCCATGAACCCGTGGACCCTGGCCAGGAAGGCCCGGTGCTCCTCTCGATCCGCGAGCCCCTCCCAGACCGGACCATCCACGAAGACCAGATCGAACCCGCGCTCGTCGGCCGCCCGGACCAGACCTCGCATGGCCGCGCGGTCACGGGCCGAAGGAACCGGCCCCTGGCCCATGTCGGCGAGCTCACCCAGGACCTTCTCGGCGAAGGGCGCCACGCCGTTGGGGTAGGCACGGGGGAGCACCGAGGTCCCACCTGGGCCGATAGGAAGCCGGCTCCCGTCGATGTGCCAGAGCCCCTTCCTGATGCCACCCTCGAAGCTCCGGTGCTGAGCGTAGAGCGGGAACAGCCGTGCCGCGGCGAACTGGAGCGCCTCCGCCACGGGAAGCGCCACGTAGGGAATCCGCGCGGACCAATCCCCGAACGCCGCGGGAATGCTGGCGAAGGTGAAGCCATCCGCCTCCAACGCGAACGTCCGAGATCCCATGACCACCAGTACGACCGCCGGCGGCGCCTCAGCGCCCTCCAGGGCGCGATCAAGGAACCAGGCGGCGCCGAGGTTCAGGAAGCGTCCGTACGTGCAGTAGTTGCGAGCCTCCACCCCCAAGCGCTCCTCCAGCACCGTCGTCTCCACGGCGAAGTTCCCGCTGCTATCACCGATGATGACGATGCCTCCCGCCGGCGCCCCGGCGCTGGCGAGCTCCCACTTGGCGGCGACCGTACGGCCGTCAAAGGTGCGCTCGCTCACCGGCGAGAGCCGGATCGCGGCGGCGTTGACGCCGAGCACAAGGACAGCCACGAGGGCGAGCAGCAGGCCAACGGCCTTGGCTCCAGTGGCGTGCTCGCGCTCGCCTGCAAGTCGATCGATCCCGGCCATCAGAACTGGAAGTAGAAGAACTCGACGGGCTGCCGGACGCCGAAGACCAGCATCCCGAGGATGAGGGCTGCGAAGAGCATGGCGCGCGGGACGAGGGGCAGCCGGAGCGGCACGAGCAGGTCCCTGGTGCCGTGCTGGAAGAGCTGGACGATGACGAGCGGCCAGGTGAAGGTCGCGAGGTTCACGAGGCCGGCGGACGCTCGATCGGTCAGCAGGAACGACTGGTGGGTCAACAGGTGCCAGAACTGATCCAGCGACGTGCAGCGGACGACCGCCATCCCGATCAGCATGAGGGGCCAGAAGAGCACGATCCTCGTCCACTCACCTGCGAGGGAGAGGGGCCGCCTGGGATCGATCCCGCGGGCGTCCGCCCAGATCCGCTCCATTACCAGGAGCACCCCGTGATAGCTCCCCCAGAGGATGTACGGCCACGCGGCTCCGTGCCAAAGCCCCCCGAGCGCCATCACCAGGAACATGTTCCGGTAGGTGGCAAGGCGGCCACCTCGGTTCCCGCCGAGGGGGATGTACAGGTAGTCGCGCAGCCATGTGGAGAGGCTCACGTGCCAGCGCAGCCAGAAGTCACTGGGCCCGGTCGCCAGATAGGGCAGCCTGAAGTTGAGCAGGAACTCGAAGCCCATCAGCTTGGCGAGTCCGCGCGCGATGTCCGAGTAGCCCGAGAAGTCGCAGTAGATGTGGATCGTGAACCCGAGCACCGCCACGAAGGGCTCGAGCCCGTGCAGGGTCTCCCACTGACCGCCGAAGAGCGGGTTGCTGACGAGCGCGGCCTGGTCGGCGATGACCGTCTTCTTGAAGTAGCCCCAGACCAGCAGCCAGAGTCCTGCCTGGACCTTGCTCGCAGTGACCTTGCGCGGCGCCTCGATCTGCGGGAGCAGCCGCGCCGCGCGCTCGATCGGTCCCGCCACGAGCTGGGGGAAGAAGCTGACGAAGAGGGCGAAGCCCATGAAGTCCCGCGTCGCAGGCATCCGGCGCCGGTACACGTCGATCGTGTAGCTCAGCGTCTGGAACGTATAGAAGCTGATCCCGACAGGCAGGAGCACCCGCAGGACCGGCAGGTGCACAGAGAAGCCGAGGGTGGCGAGCAGCTCCGCCGTACTGTCGATGAAGAAGTCGAAGTACTTGAAGAAGCCGAGGATCCCGAGGTTGATGACCACTGAAAGGGTCACCAGCCGCTTTCGGACGCGCTCATCATCGGTGGCCTCGAGCCGGCCGCCGATCAGGAAGTCGATGACCGTTGAGAGGCCGAGCAGCACGAGGAAGCGCGCGTCCCAGTAGCCGTAGAAGAGGTAGCTCGCACCGAGCAACAGCCCATTCTGCGCGCGAAAACGCCTCGGACCCAACCCCAGGTACGCCGCGTAGACCACGGCGAAGAAGAGCGGGAAGATCCAGGAGTTGAACTGCATCGGACGGTGGGCTCGACGGGGCGGCCGTGCTCCCTATCGAGAGACGCGAGCCTCCACGGTGGAGGGCCCGCGCCGGGGGAGGATCCTACCGAGGATCCTCATCTCTGTAGGAATCAGCCCTGGAGCTTCAGGGACAGCTGGTCGAGATCGACCCCTTCGAGGTCGGACGGCGTGATGCGGCCCATGTGCTCGAAGCGCTTGCGCTCCTCGGACGAGCTCATCTCGGCGATTGACCCCATGGGGAGACGCTTGGGGAAGCGCTTGACCCTGCCGGCGGTTCGGACCACCTCGGCCAGGTTCTCCGGGAGGCCTTCGGGGAGGCTCTCTCGACGCTGGAGGGCGCGGCGGGCCCGCTTGCACACCTCGAGCGTGCTGGACAGGTTGGTGCGAATCTTGACGAGACGCTCCATGTCCGGGTCTGGCCCGTCCAGGGACCGCTTCACCTTGGCGCTCGCGACCTCGAGGACCGCGATCAGGGTGTTGAGCTTGCGCATGAGGCGCTCCCGGTACTCGGGGGACTCGAGATCAGTTTCCTTGAAGGGCTCGTCGGACATCGTCAGCGGGGTCGGGAGTGCTTGGTGCGAGCGGGACCATTCCCGACGCACACAAATCTACCCCGCCCCTGAGCAGACGTCGTGAGACCATCCCGGAGGACCGAGATTCCCTCCCGGGGTCGGCCCGTGCCCCGATCCGAGAACCGCGCAGCGGGCCGGCGCGATCGACGATCAGAAGGCGGACTGCACGACGCTGGCGAGCGAGTCCACCTTGACCCGGCCCGCGACCACGAAGCGGGTCCCGGCGAACTCCCCGAAGCCCACCTCCCAGTCGCCGAGCGACACCACCCGAAGGTCACCGGGCGAGGTGCTGGCGACCGACGACGAGACCGCGTGGGCGAAGCTCAGGGTCTGGATGCCATCGGAGGCCATCAGACGCACCCAGGATCCAGGCTGGAGGATCGACGACGTGCTCAGGGACGGGAGGTTCGGAATGGTCAAGAGCTCACCGCCGACCAACTCGTAGCCAGACGGGAAGACGTCCGGCACGAAGACCTCGGCGCCGACCTGGGCGGAGAGCGCCGAGTTCAGGTCGAGGGTCTGAGCAGCGAAGGAGCGCTCCCGCAGGTTGAGGTTGCTCACGTCACCGCCGTAGGCGAACGTCTCGAACACGGACTCCACGATCGGCTGCTGGAACCCGTCAAACTCACGCCAGGCCAGCACAAAACCCGTCGTGGGGTCGATGTCAGCTTCGAAGTGCCCAGGGGATCCGGTGCTGCTGGCGAAGCGGATGAACTCGACCCGCTCGCAGTTGATCCCCGCGACGATCGGTGAGGTGGGCAGCAGGTTGATCGAGTAGTTCGCGCAGGCCTGCTGGAGGCTCCAAAGTCGGAAGTCGCGCATCTGCCACTGGAAGCGCGCGGCGTTCTCGTGCACGAGGGGGAACGAGATCGGGTTGGCGTCAGGCAGGAGGGAGACTGCATCCAGCAACTCGATGGCGAATCGGCCGGTGCCGTCAGCGCCGACGTCCTCGAGCACCTCCATCACGCTCTGGCCTTGAACCAGCCGGAATCGTCGCGTGCCACGGAACGCTGTGGTGTCCTTCGACCGCCCAACCAGGTCCAGGAACGGCGGGAGCGATCCGCTTGACGACTCCGAGGTCGCCGGGAGGTCTGCTCCGCCGGCGCCCTGGGGATCCACACCGCACGCCACGAGACCCAGGGTCGCGAGTCCGAGCGCCAGGACAGTCCGACGGCCCGTCACCGCGCACCCCCCGGATACTCACCGGTGAGAGAGCCAAGGAAGGCGCGGTCCAGCGCCGAGGCGCTCACCGACTCGAGCGAATCGATACGGATGACCCTGAGGCTGGGTCCAGCGGAAGCTGAATCGGACGGCGTTGCGACCAGTCGCACGGCCACGAGTACGAGGGCAGCGGCGCTGGAGAAGACCGCAAGACGGCGGACACGCCCCCCCAGGGAGGAGCCGGCCGCGGCGCTCGAGCTCTCGTCCAACACCCGTGCGTCCAGCTCCTCGGGAGCCGGCTTGCGATCGAGGCGGCGCGCCATGCTCCAGACCATGCCCTCCGCCGGAGCAGCTACCCGCTCCTCGACCAGACGCCCAAGCACCGCCGGAGCTTGAACCCCTTCGAGGTTCTCCTCGACCCTGGCTTCCACCATGGGACCCAGCTCGCCCGGCGCAGCCTCAGCGCCTAGCCCGGCCACCAAGTCGACCGCTCGGTCCTGCCTGAAGCCAGCCTCGAGGCTGGCGACCACGCGGCCCTCGAGCTCATCCGGAGCCCGCAGGCTCGGCAGGGCGCGGAGCGCGCGGAGGTGCCCCTTCGCCGACGAGAGAGCACGAAGCTGCTCGTCGCTCGGCACCTCACCCTCCAAGGGCGGGACGCTGGTCTCGCCGGATGAAGTGAAGATGTCGCTTAGCCACGCCTCAGGCAGTGTGAGGTCGTTGCGATCTTCTTGAGGATCGGATGCGGAGGACATGGGAGAGGGTATGAGGCAGGAGCAAGATCGGCAGGATCTGGCCTTCGTCAGCGACCTTCTTCGTGAATGAAGTGACGGTCGACGATGGGAGTGAGCTCTCGGTCAAGGGCAGCGTGAGCGCGAGAGAGTCGGGACTTCACGGTCCCCAGGGAGATCGCCAGCGTCTCCGCGATCTCGTCGTAGCTGAGGCTCTCGAGGTATCTGAGGACGATGATGGTGCGCATCTTGGGAGACAGCCGGTCGATGGCGCGCTGGATGTCCTTCTCCAGCTCGTGTCGGGAGGCGAATTCGGTCGGAGCCTCGGTCCGCTCGTCCTCGACGTCGAAGGCGCTGCCGTCGCCGTCCCGCGGGGCCTGCAGGGCCTCAAGCGAGGTCACCGACCGGGCCGCAGCACGCCTCTTGATGTCGATGCTGGCGTTGACCGCGATCCTGTAGACCCAGCTCGAGAAGCGGGACTCGAAGCGGAACGCACCGATCTTCCGATGGACGATGCCAAAGGTCTCCTGGGAGGCGTCGAGAGCGTCCGTCGCGTTGCCCGTGACCCGGTAGCAGACGTTGTAGACCCGGTCCTTGTACTGCTCGTAGACCTGCCGAAAGGCACCGCCAAAGCCCTCCCCCAACGAGCGCTGGCACTCGAGGATCAGGTCACGATCAGGGTCGGTCTTGAGGGGTCCGGACATGGCAGCAGGTTCAATTAGACGCTCAAGGGAGGCCTCGGGTTCCCGTTGGATAGGGTCATTGGGGGGTGTTTTCTGCTTTGGTGCCATCCGGGACATCCGTCATCAGGAAGTCCCAGATCAAGGCGCCTTGCATGGCGACTCGAGCATGGCCCCACGGACTCTTCCTGCTGCGAACGAGCCTCAGGGGGAAATACCTCGGACCCTGCCGTGCCGTCCAAGAACACTCGGGCGGAGGCAACCGACGGGGGAGACGGGGAACCGGCCGGCAGGCCCAAGGATCCAGAGCTTCCAAGCTGGGCCCCAGCGACGGGGCCAGGGTGCCCCCCCCCTACGGTCAGCTGATCGGGAGTACGGCCCGACAGGATGGACCCTTGGCTTGGATGGCCCCTTGGCTTGGATGGCCCCTGCCTGGATGGACCCTGCCTGGATGGCCCCCGCCTGGATGGACCCTGCCTGTTGGGACCCCGCCTGTTGGGACCCTATCGGCCAGTGGGTTCGGTCAGCCGCCGATCAGTGCGATGGGATCGATGGTCTCGTACGTCGAGCCCAACGCCGCGCTGCAGTTGGACACACAGAACGTGTCCCAGCCCTGAAGGCAATCAGCCTCGATGACCTGATGGAGCATCACGGGGCCGTTCCCGCCCACCACGGCGGACCGCTGGAAGCAGATCGACCCGGGCACCCAGCTGCCGGGAATGCTCGGTGAGGAGCTCCCGGGGATCGGTTGGCGGACGCTTCCGCCCCCCTGGGACGCTTGCAACTGCACCTGCGCCGCGCTGAAGCGCTGCATCAGGAGGATGCCCTCGACACTCGAGATGTCGACCTTGGCCGACGCCGTGTAGCTCTGGGAGCTTGTATTCCCTGCCGCGAGGAAGAACGTGACCTGACCGGCGACCTCCACAAACGCCGGGTGAACGGGCAGTTCGATGGAGATGAGCTGTCCGCCGCCGGAAGCTGGGATCACGGAGTACGTCATCAGCGAGGCGAACCGAGCCATGGGGACGTTGGTCACCTGGCCGCCGCGAAGTGCGCCAAGCCGGATGAATGAGTCCCCCAGTTCCTCGGACGGCTCATAGACCAGCATCACCAGCTGGAGCGCGCTGCCTTCACCGCGCGCGGTGAGGTTGGCGCTGACCCCGACGCTGTCGGGGGTGGAGAACAGATCGCGCGGGTCAGATTGGCGTGCCAGCTCCTCGCCGTCCCCGAACCCGTCCTCATCGGAGTCCGCCACGTAGGGGAACGTCCCCAGGAGGATCTCTTGGGCGTCGCTCAGCCCGTCCAGGTCAAAGTCGGAACTGCCGACCCCGGCGCTGAGTTCAACGACCGGCGCGCCCACCGCATCCACCGGGCGGAGGGAGCCGCCAAAGAACGTGAGCAGCACGAGCCCTGCGAATAGGGGCGCGGCCGGCGCGAGCCAGCCAAGAGAGGCCTCAGCCCGTCCAGTCGGGGCCTTGAGGGCCGGCTGGCTGACAGCCTTGGTCGTGTGGTCGTTGTCCATGAAGTAGCTTCTCGGACCCCGCGCGAGCGTGGAGGGGCACGGGGAGGAATAGCCCCGCCATGCTTCGAGGATACTGCAACATTCGGTTTTTCGAGCGGGGCCCGGTGCCCTTCAGGGGTCACCCAAGGGGTATCCCGCAGGGAACTCCACTGCCGAACTCCCATTCAACAGGGGTGCCTGTGGCGCGATCAGCCCCAGGGGCGCTAAGCTCCCGCCCCCAAATCGGGCGCCCGTAGCTCAGCTGGATAGAGCGTTCGCCTCCGGAGCGAAAGGTCACAGGTTCGAATCCTGTCGGGCGTACCACCCCTCCCCCAGGCCCCCTCCCGATCCCTATTTGGGACTGCGCAGCCGACCGTGGAGCGCGGCGCTGGCCGGGCCGGAAGCCCGATCGGCTGGACCCAGCGGCTGGGATCATCGGCTGGAATCAGCGGCCGGAAGCGACTCCTCTCGAGTGTCGGCATCGTTCGGGCCCGCGTCGAGAGAGTCGGCCCCTCCTACGCCGAGCCTGCTCTGGAGGTCTGGACGTTCAAGAAGCGCTGCGGCGACTGACCTCGCACCCACTCGTTGCCCTGCCGCATTCCAGTGGATATCCGTCCCGCCGACCCAGACCTCGCCGCCCTCGGCGCGGAGCTGCGCCGAGAGATCGGTCAGGCGGCCGCCCGCCAGCTCCACGGCCTCCACCAGGCGACCCGAGAGGTGGTCTGGCGAGTAGCCAGAGAAGCGGTCCGGATCGACCTGGATCCCGAAGCCAGGGCACATGTCCACGGCTGAGGGAACGATCACGAAGTGCAGAGGGACGCCGCGCGACGCCGCCAGCTCCACCATGGACCTGAGGACCGCCGCCATCAGCTCCAGCTTCGCCGACACCGCAGGCGTCTCCGGACGGATTGCGACGTCGGCGTCGTACACGTCCTCGAACAGGGAGACAACCTCTAGATCGTTCCGCACGAAGAACTCGTCGTACTGGGCCGCGAGCGCCGCGAGGTAGAGGTCCATGGTCCCGGCCGGGACGGAGTTGACCGGCGCCCGATCAGGGGCCTCCTGCCAGAAGCGAACGAGCCGCTGGATCCCGAGGCCGCCAGAGCGCTCCGCGCGGCGGGCGAACTCGTCCACCAACCGCGCGCCGATCCGCGGCTGACAGCGGACAAGTCCGCCGTCCGGTCCAAGGCGAAGGAGCTTGTTCCGGGCGAGGTCTCCCACGTCGTTATGAGCGCAGAGGACGCAGACGATGACGTCTGGAGCCACCGTGTCGATCTCTCGCTCGAGGAGCAGCAACGACTGATCGGGGCCGTAGCCCGAGCGCCCAGCGTTCACCCCCTCCACCTCGCAGCCCAGCCCCCTCTCCAGCTCGAACGCCAGCTGCCGCACGAAGGTCCCCTCCAGCGGCACGTTCTCCGCCATCACAAAGGAGTCGCCGAGAACAAGCAAGCGAGCGGTGCTCTCCCGGTCCCGGTCAAGGTCAAGATCACCGCGGAACCCGCCCGGGCCCACCTCGACGAGCACCCGGGCACGATCCCCCGGCCCCAGCCGCGAGGGCTCCATCGGCTGAATCCGACGTGAGCCAGGGATCGCATCGTGCAGCAGCGTGGAGTCGAGCTGGTAGACCTGGCCGAGCACCGGGAAGAAGCGATCCACGGAGAGCTCGATCACCAGCAGGGTGAGCGCCACGGCGCTCATGGAGAGCAAGGCGCGGCGCCAGATGAGCGAACCCATGGCGTTGCTCTTCTGGTCGCCCATCACGCGGGGAAGAGCTCCTCAATCCGCTCCACCACCTCGCCATCGAGGGATATCTCGGCAGCCTTGAGGTTGGAGTCGACCTGGTCGGTCGATGTCGCGCCGGTGATCACGCTGGTGATGGCGTCGTTGCGCAGGATCCACGCGAGCGCGAGCTGTCCGGGGGTGACGCCGACCCCTCGCGCCAGCGCGCTGAACGCGCGGAGCCTGTCCTGGACGTCACCCTCCAGCTTGTCGTCCAGCCACTTGGTCTCGGCCCCGCGGCTCCCGGGGGGGACGCCGTCGTCGTACTTGCCCGTGAGCAACCCGCCAGCGAGCGGACTCCAGACCACGAGACCCATCCCAAGGCGCCTCGCCGCGGGGAGCACCGAGGCCTCGATCCCGCGCTCGAGCAAGCTGTACTGCGGCTGCTCCACCAGCGGCGGATAGAAACCGCGCCGATCGCAGAGGTCGTGGGCATCGTCGAGCAGCTCCGCGGGCCAGACGCTCGTGCCCCAGTAATGCACCTTGCCGCGATGCACCAGGTCATCCATCGCGCGCACCGTCTCCTCGAGGGGAGTCTCGGGGTCAGGACGATGGCAGAAGTACAGGTCGAGGTAGTCCGTTCCGAGCCGTCGTAGCGAGGCCTCGCAGCTCTCGATGATGTGCTTGCGCGACAGCCCCCGCTCGTTGGGTCCATCTCCCATCCGGCCAAAGACCTTGGAGGAGAGCACGAGTGAAGACCGGTCGATCCCCTGGATCGCGGCCCCGGCGACCTGCTCGGCCGCGCCTGCCGAGTAGACATCGGCGAGGTCGATGAAGTTCACGCCGCCGTCCACGGCCCGGCGGAGGATCCTGGCGGAGTCCTCCGAGCCGACGCTGCCGCCAAGGGTGAGCCACCCGCCGATCGAGACGCTGCTGATCTTGAGGCCGGTGCGGCCCATCTTCCGGTAGTTCATCTCTGACCCTCCTCGACCGAAGACCGTACACGACAGGGCGCCATGGAGGACGCGCTCTCGGCTAGGCTCATGCCGCCGTGAGCGCTGATCCGAACGATCCACTCCCCCGAAGGGCTGCCCCTGAACCGCCTCCCATGGAGCGCATTCGCGCGGGCCACGAGGCCGTGCGCCGCGCGAACCGCCAGGAGGTCGTCGAGGACTACGTCGAGGCCATCGACGACCTGGTCATGGACCGCGGCGAGGCCCGCGTTCGAGACCTCGCGACCGGGTTCGGGATCAGCCATGTCGCGGTGTGCTCTGTGGTCGAGCGCCTGCGCCGAGACGGGCTCGTCAGCTCGGGCCAGCAGGAGGCCCTCCGGCTGACCGAGAAGGGGCGCGTCATCGCGGAGCGGTCCCGTTCGCGGCACGCCGCCGTCCTGGCCTTTCTTCTCGCGCTCGGGCTCCCCCCCGAGATCGCCGAGGCCGACGCGGAGGGGATGGAGCACCACGTGGGGGCCGAATCCCTCGAGGCCTTCAGGCAGTTCGTTGCGTCCCGGGCCAAGGAGGGTCAGCCCGCCCCCGTCCCGGCGAGCCCCGGCCCGCTCGCCGAGGACGCCGCGCCCCGGTTCGCGCGGGTCCGAGCGGCCCATGCGAATGAGCTCACGGAGGACTACGTTGAAGCCATCGACGACATGGTCCGCGAGCGGGGTGAGGCCCGCGTGGGGTGGCTGGCCGAGCGATTCGGCGTGGCGCAGGTCACGGTCACCCGGGTCGTGGCGAGGCTCCGCAGGCTCGGGCACGTGACCAGCCCGCCCCGGCGGCCGCTGGAGTTATCGGGAGAGGGCCGCGCGCTCGCGGCGAGGTCTCGGGAGCGGCACCAGGTGGTGCTCGGCTTCCTGCTCTTCCTGGGTGTCCCGGACGAGGCGGCAGAGATCGACGCCGAAGGGGTCGAGCACCATGTGAGCGAGCGCACCCTCGCGCGCTTCGCCGAGCTGGCCGGTCCGAAGGCCCCCTGAGGCTCCCCCAGGGGCCTACATCTCACAATGAGGCACTTTCCGCCCACATGGCCGCGGTTCTAATAGCAACGGTTACAAGCCCCCGGCTAACCTCACGGCCGGGCGCCATCGCGCGTGCCCCGATCATGGACTGGTCCAAGCTCATCCCCTGCCTCGCGGCGCTCGCTTTGTCTTGCTCGAGCGGCGTCGACGGCGGCCCAAGCGGCGGCCCAGGCAGCGGCTCAGGTCACGGCTCCAGTGATGGCTCCAGCCTCGGTCCGCGCGTCGTTTGCACGACAGCGATGATCGGTGACCTCGCGCTGGAGATCGGCGGGGACGCAGCGGAGGTGGAGGTGCTCTTCGGCTCGGACATGGACCCGCACCTGTTCCGCCCGACCCGCGACGACGTCAAGCTGCTCATGGCCGCCGACATCGTCCTCTACAACGGACTCCACCTCGAGGGCTACCTCGTCGAGGCCCTCGGGAGAGTGGAGGACTCGGGCGTCGAGGTGATCCCGGTCGCGGAGCGGGTCCTGCTCGACGGGGAGTTGCTCGTGAGCGGCCAGGCGCCCGATCCCCACGTGTGGATGGACGCCTCCGTCTGGTCAAGGGTCCCCGGGCTCATCGCTGGAGCGCTCGGCCAGGCAAGCCCCGCGAACCAGCGGACCTTCACCGAGCGCGCCGCGGTCGTCGAGGCCCGGTTGATCGCTGCAGACGAGCAGTACCGAGACGCGTTCGCCTCACTGGCTCCCGATCGTCGGGTGCTCCTGACAGCCCACGACGCCTTCGGCTACTTCGGCCGCCGGTATGGCCTGGAAGTCCACGGGATCCAGGGCGTCTCCACGACGAGTGAGGCCTCCCTGAATGCCATCGAGGAGCTGGTCCACCTGGTGGTCGAGCGACAGATCCCTGCGGTCTTCTTCGAGTCCACGGTCTCCGAGCGCAACGTGCGGGCCCTCGTGGAAGGAGCCAGGGCACGCGGTCAGGACCTGCAGGTCGGCGGCGTTCTCCACGCCGACGCGCCGGGCCAGGCCGGAACCTACGAGCAGATGCTCCGATCCAACGTGTCCACGATCCTCGGCGCGCTCGGCACGGACGATGACGCCGGGGCCCAGGAGGTCGCTCGATGATCCTCCGCCGCAGCGAAGCCCGGGCGCCCCTCGCGTTGCGGTCCATCTCCGTCGCCTACCGCGGCGTCCCGGCCCTGTGGGACGTCTCCTGGGAGGCTCGCGAGGGCAGCATGACGGCGATCGTCGGCCCCAACGGCGCCGGCAAGTCGTCGCTCCTCAACGCGGCCATCGGCGCGCTCCGCCCCCTCGCCGGCGAGGCGTTCTTCTGGGGTCAGTCCTTCGCCAGTGCCCGCAGCCGGGTGGCCTACGTACCCCAGCGTGAGTCGGTCGACTGGGACTTCCCCGTGACCGCGCTCCAGGTCGTCGAGATGGGCGCCGCGCGGCGGCTGGACTGGCTCCTTCCGGACTGGCTCCTCCCGGACTGGCTCCTCCCCACCTGGGTCCGCCGCCAGGAAGGGTCCAGGGAGCACAGAGCAGAGGCTCGCAGCTGCCTCGAAGACCTCGGCCTCGGCGCCTTCGCCGACCGCCCCATCGGCCAGCTCTCGGGCGGCCAGCAGCAGCGGGTGTTCCTCGCCCGGGCCATGGCCCAGCAGGCCGACCTCCTGCTCCTGGACGAGCCCTTCGCTGGCGTGGACTCCGAGACCGAGGACGCCCTGTTCCACCGCCTCCGCTCGCTCTGCGACGAGGGGACCACGATCATCGCGGTGCACCATGACCTGGAGTCGGCGCGGAC
Source organism: uncultured bacterium (assembly GCA_905480285.1). GTDB lineage: Bacteria > Planctomycetota > UBA1135 > UBA1135 > Saltatorellus. Next base: position 7,602 of record CAJQPT010000313.1, on the reverse strand, counting down.
TCGCTTCGACGACGCCTTGCTGCTCTCGGGCTCCGTGATCGCCACCGGCTCCGCCCGAGAGGCGCTGTCGGAGGACAACGTTCGCCGGGCCTTCGCCTCGGGCAGCGCGACCCTCGCGTCCAGCGATCCGGGCGCCCGGCAGCTCGCCTGACGCCGCGGAGCTGTCTGAGGTGTTTGATGGTTCGCGTTGCCCGATAGCCTGGCTGGGCAGCGCCCCCCCAGCCACGTCGCTCCGCGCCCTCCCCGAGGCATCTGGCCCCCTCGAGGCGTGGCTGCAGGTCCTCTCCTTCGGCGGTGGATACAACACCAACGTCGTCCTGCTCGGCGCGATCCTCCTCGGCATCAGCGCGGGCGCGGTGGGCTCCTTCGCCATGCTGAAGGGCCGGGCTCTCGTGGCGGACGCCATCAGCCACGCTTCGCTTGTCGGCGTCGGCAGCGCGTTCCTCCTGCAAGCGGCTGCCGGTCAGCAGGAGCGGAGCATGCCGCTGCTCATGCTCGGCGCCGCCCTGGCTGGGACCTGCGCGGTTGTCTCCATCGAGTGGATCACCCGACACACTCGACTGAGCGCAGAGACGGCGGTCGCCACCGTCTCCAGCGCATCGTTCGGCGCCGGGATCGTCGTGCTCTCGGCCACCCGGCGCGTGAGCGGGGCCGACCGGGCCGGATTGGACGAGCTGATCTTCGGCTCGACGGCCTCCATGACCAGCGCCGACGCCATGCTCATGGCGATCCTCGCCGTCGCCGCACTCGGCGCGACGCTCGCCCTCTACCGGGTCCTGACCGCGGTCGCCTTCAACGAGCGCTTCGCCCACGCGAGGGGCCTGCCGGTTCGGCTCCTGGACACCATCCTCGCGGCCCTCGTGGGCGCCGTGGCCATGGCCGGGCTCCAGGCCGTGGGCATGCTCCTCGTCGCCGCCCTGCTGGTGGCCCCCGCGGCGACCGCGCGCCTGTGGACCACTCGCGTCGCCCCGATGGTCCTGGTCGCCGCCGCTGCCGGCGCCGGCGCAGCCTGGATCGGAGCCTCCCTCTCCGCCGTGACCCCGAACGCACCGGCGGGCCCGCTCATCATCCTCTCCGCCGCCGCAGCCTTCCTGGTGAGCCTCCTGATCGCGCCGGACCGGGGGATCTTCTCCGGGTGGCTCCGTCACAGGCAGGTGGCCGCCGCCGCGCGGCGCCTGGCTGCGGGCGGGCCAGCCGCCGCCGCGAACTCTGGATCGGCCCCTACTGGACCCGCCTCCGCTGGACCCGCCTCCGCTGGGCCTGCCTCCGCTGGGCCTGCCTCCGCTGGCGCAGGCCCTGCCGACGCGGGGCCACCCGCCGACGAGGGTTCAAGGTGAGCGACACCGACGAACGAGCGGCGGACGCCATCCCCGCTGGCCTCCATGAGTTCATGACCCTGGACCTGATGCCCATGGTCGCGGTCACGGCCTCAGCGGCCACGCTTGCGCTCCTCGGGTCATTCCTCGTCCTCCGTCGTCAGGCCATGCTGGGCGACGCCATGGCCCACTCCGTCCTTCCCGGCCTGGTCATCGCCTTCCTCTTGACCGGGTCGCGCGCAGCGGGCCCGATGTTCGCTGGCGCGACCGCGGCCGCCGCGCTCTCCGGCCTCGCCATCGGCGCCATCATTCGGCACGGGCGCGTGGAGCGAAGCGCGGCCATCGGCCTGGTCTACACGACGATGTTCGCCCTCGGCGTCCTGCTCCTCGAGCTCAACGGCGGCGCCAACGTGGACCTCGACGTGGATTGCGTCCTCAGCGGCCAGCTCGAGCTGATGTTCTGGAACGTCCCGAGCACCTGGGCGGGCGTCTTCGAAGAGGGAGGCCTCGATGGAGCCCCGGCCCAGCCCCTGCGGCTCGTCGGCCTCCTCGTGATCTCGTGCGTCGCGGTGGCCGTGGGCTGGCCCCTGCTCCGCGCCGTGGCCTTCGACCCCGCCTTCGCCCGCTCTCGGGGCCTGCACCCCACCATGGTCGCCGCGGCGCTGATGGTCCTCACGACGCTCGCCATCGTGCTCAGCTTCGACGCCGTAGGGTCCATCCTCGCCATCGCGCTGCTGACCTGTCCCCCGGCGACCGCGCGGCTCCTGACGGACCGCATGGGCCCCTACGTCATGCTCTCCGTTGGCCTCGGCGCCGCGGCGGGCGTCCTTGGCTACCTCCTCGCGACCCAGGCCGCCCCCCTGCTACTGGGCGCCTCCGTGGACGCGAGCGGCAGCGTCGCGACACTCTCAGGCCTCGGCCTCGCCCTCAGCGCGGCCCTCTCCCATCGGCGTCGTGGAGGGTCCGGCCCGGCGGCCGCTCGCCTATGATCGGGGCGTGTGTGGACGATATGCACTGACCGTCGCCCCCGACGTGCTCGCGGCGCTCTTCTCCCTGAGCGGCGCGACGGACTTCATGGCGCGCTTCAACCTCGCGCCGTCTCAGGAGGCTCCGGTCATCGTCAGGGGAGAGAGCGGACAGGACCGCGCACTCACCTCCATGCGCTGGGGCCTTGTCCCCTCCTGGGCCAAGGACTCCAAGATCGCCCATCGGACCATCAACGCCCGGTCGGAGACCGCGGCCGAGAAGCCTTCGTTCCGCGCCGCCTTCAGGCGGCGCCGCTGCCTCGTCCCCGCCACCTGGTTCTACGAGTGGCAGCGCGAGGCGGGCGCGAAGGTCCCCTACCGGATCCAGCGCACGGACCAGCGTCCTCTCGCCTTCGCCGGCCTCTGGGAGCGCTGGAAGGGGTCCGCGGCAGAGCCCGCGAGGGTCTCCTTCACCGTCCTGACCACCGATGCCAATGACGACGTGGCGCCGCTCCACGACCGCATGCCGTGCTTGATCGAACCGGAGGACTTCGACCGCTGGCTGACGCCGGGGGTGGATGATGGGGAGGCCACAGCCCGCCTGCTCGCGCCGGCGCCCCCGGGCCTCCTCGCCCTCGACCGGGTCAGCTCGAGGCTGAACAACGTTCGGAACGAGGGCGCCGGGCTGATGGCGCCGGACACGCTCTTCTGATGATCAGCCCCTCACCGCTTCCGGCGAGGCCGGTAGCGGTTCCAGGACCGCATGAAGTCCGAGGCACGCTGCAGGAGCTCGGGATCGGAGGCCGCGACCAGCGCGTCCAGCTGGTCCTCCACCGGGACCTGATAGGCGGGGTTGGTCTCCCAGGTTCCGTCCGGGTAGGTCGTCTTGTAGCCCGCCTCGTAGCGCAAGCGGAACGCCTCGGCGACCTCGGACAGGACGGTGGGCTCGTGGCGTGAGAGGTACTCCACCATCCCGAAGGCCAGCTGGGCCTTGTGGTCGTCCCAGGTGTTGCGACGCCAACCCGCGAACTCGTCCAGGGAGAGGGGGTCCTTCTTCCGCTTCTTGAACTCGCGCTTCAGCTCCGACTCCCAGCCGCCGTGCTCGCCGACGCCGACGAACTCACCCCGGAAGGGGAAGCAATAGATGTCCCGCATGACCTCGAGCTCGACGCTCCACGCCGCGGCGACGCTGAGCCAGGTGGGCTGGGGCCCATAGGACCGGAAGACCAGCAGGCGCACCATGCGGTTGACCAGCTCGTTCTCCGACCGCCAGACCTTCCCCACCTCCATGTCAGCGGGCGCCTCTTGCCAGATCGCGGCCGTGCACTGCTCCTCGGAGAAGCCCGGCCGCTGGCCGTACTGGTGCACCAGTGAGGCGAGGTCATCCCGGGCCGCGCCGAGGCCCGCGAGCAGCGAGCGATACTCATGCTCCTTGCGGACCTCCACGAGGACCACGGGGGCCTGCTCGGAGAGGTCGCCTGCGGCGCCCCAGCCAACGCGGCTTGAGGCCTCGTTCGAACCGTTCTGGTCCGGGGACGACATCAGCTCGTCGAAGCCCTCGAGGGTCTTCTCGACCAGCTTCATCCGGCGCCGCGCGATCTTCTTCGAGGACGTCACCAGCAGCACCCGACCGTCCTGCGAGAGCGAGACGTGGTAGTCGTTGGCCCCGATCCAATCTCGGTAGAGGTCGAGCTGGTCCATGACCCCGGTGGCCTGGCCAGCGGGGAGCTCTGCGGTGAGCTCATCCATCCCGAAGGACTTCCCTCGCATCGATACCTCAAGTCCGTCACCGCCCGGCGCGGCGGCCGCTGCGGTCGCAGCGGGGATCATGATCGAGGCCAGAGCCAGGAAGGAGATGAGGTACGGTCGCATGGTCTCGAGGTCGCGGGAGGTCGGGCATTACGGGGCCCGGTCAAACGGACGACCCCGAGGGTGAACTTGGTCGCACGGCTGCCGCGGAAGGCCGCGTGCGCCCTCCTGGGAGAGACGCGAATGCAGCGTGGCCGGGCCACGCGAGGGGCCATCGCGGTGTCTATGCACCACGGAGGCTGGCCGCCGAACGCCGCGTGAATGGAGGCCGCCGTTGGCCACGCCTTGCTTCGGATGGCGGGCCCCCCTGTACGTAGGAATCCACGCGTTTATTCGCGCCTCCTCGCGAGGAGCCCGAGGCCTTACGCACAGCCCACACGCCGGATACAGATCCAACGCATCTCGCCAGGTCCTCGCCCGCCGAGTTTGCCCGGCGGGTTTGCCCGGCGGGTTTGCCCGCCGAGATTGCCCGCTCTCTGCGCCCGCCGCCTTCCCCCGCCGGCCTCGCGGACCGGCCACGAGCGACGGCAGGGCTCCGGCGCCCGCTACCTGGCCGGCCGCGTGAAGCGCGGCCGCGCCCCGCCCGGCGGCCCCTGGAGCATTCGCTTCGCCCTGGCGAGCTGCTCGTCGTCGACCGCGGCCTGCCGTCGCAGCCTCACGTAGTGCACAGAGCGCCCCTCCTGAATCCAGCGCTCCTCGTAAGCGGTCTTGAAGGCGAGCAGGTCGGTGAGCACCGGGTCAAACCTCTCGGGTTCCGCACCGTGCACATCGTCGCAGCTGTCCTCCACGACCATCCCTGCTAGGGGCCCATCCCGGAGCGTGTTCGCGAAGAACTCGGGGCTGTCCGTCTTCACGTGCACGACCCCATCCTCCCGCAGCATGCTCTGATACAGCCGCAGGTAGTGCGGTGAGGTGAGCCGCTTGGTCCCGCGCTTGTCGCCGTTCTGCGGGTCGGAGAACGTCAGCCAGACCTCGCCCACTTCCCCGGGCCCGAAGAAGTGATCCAGCCACTGGATGCGGGCGCGCAAGAACGCTGCGTTGAGCAGCCCTCCCACGTGAACGGCCTTGGCGCCGCGCCAGAAGCGGTGCCCCTTGAGGTCCACGCCGACGACGTTGGTGGAGGGGAAGCGGCGCGCGAGCTCGGCCGCGAACATGCCCTGCCCACAGCCGAGCTCGAGCGTCAGAGGCGCGTCCTGTGCGAAGACCTGCTCGCACCACTCACCGCGCAGGTAGCTCGCTCCGGCCGCGACCTCGGCGAGGTCCGGCTCGTGGACCCGCTCCATGTCCTGGTTCTCTCGCCAGCGGTCTCTCTTGGTCCTGCTTCGCATCGGGCCAGAGGATGGCGCTTTGCACCCGCGCCGCAACCCCCATCGCCCGAACCATCCCAATGGGGCTCCACCGGCGGCCGAGAGGAGGGGCCGCCGGCGCCACGACTTGAGCGCGCCGGCTCTAGCGCCGTGACTCCGCCGCCCCGACTCCGCCGCCCCTCGGGGATCAGAGCGTCAGGGTGATCTCCACGCCGTCCGTGAAGTTGGAGGTGGCGCTGCCCCCAACGGAATCACGATGCCAGGCCTGAAAGTTCCAGACCTCGCCGACCGCGCCCGCCACGAGCCCGGTGGGCTGTGGGATCTGGGTCAGGTCCACGGGGAGCGTGAAGCTCCCCGCCGCACCGGAGTTGAGGATCTGCCCGGGGCCGACGAAGCGCCCGATGGCGCCGCCGAGGCATAGATCACCCTGGGACCCACCTGGCATCGTCACGAGCGCCTGGGACTGGCTGGTGAGGAAGAACCCGAAGGACATCGCCGGCAGGCCAGCGGCCTCGAGCGAGAGCTGGTTCGCGCTCACCGACGGGGAGCCAAGCCCGATGATCGAACCTGACCCTCCGGTGGAGTTTGCCGCGCCCGGCCCGCAGTAGCTCGTCCCCACCCCCGCGGCGGGGTCGCCCTTCGAGATCACGAGGTGATCGAAGTAGAAGCGGTCATCGTTGTTCCCCCCCGACGAGATTCGGATCTCGTTGAAGAACATGTCGTGGATCATCTCGTCCAGGTCCGCCGTCCCGGTGGGATAGTCCGTCGCCGGGTCGACGTAGAGCCGCAGGCGCTCCATCCCGGGCAGAAAGTCGAGGCGCGCGACCAACCGCGCCGGGACCGCGTCGTCCGTGCCGGCGATGGTCACGGGGCCCGGCCCCGCCGGCCCCTCGTCATCGATCCCCCACTCGTTCGTGTTCCACGGCGAGCCGATGAAGAGCTGCTCACCCGTCCCCTGCTCGATCAGCGCGAAGCCGCCAAAGTGCTCCACCGGCTGACCCGAGAAGCTGGCCAGGCTGAAGGAGAACCAGATCGTCGTGTCGTCGATGCCGAACAGGCCCCCCGCCGCCACGTCGGGGTGGGGCAGCGTATCGGGCTTGCGGTAGGCCTCGCCGAAGGGGTTCACCTGGCCCGCGTACCCCCCGACGTTGTCGCTCAACGCGAACGGAGGCGTCGCGGTTCCGTCGAAGACCGCGAGGTCATCGTTCGCCGCGCCGCTCACCCACCAGGGGTTCTCCCAGCCCAGGCCGCCGGTCTGCTGGAAGAAGGGCCCCGGCGCGGGGTACTCGAAGGTCTCCGAGGAGATCACGGTCACCTGCGAGCTCGCGGGCGACAGGAGCCCCAGGGCGCTGAGGAGCGCGAGGGCGACGGGGAGGGGCTTGAACATGGGAGGGGAGGAAGAGAGGGATCCCGGCCAGGCGGGCCGCTTGAGCGCGGGAGGCCCCGGCACGGGGGCAGCATCACTGCGAGAAGACCAACGCCGTGTAGGGCCCCACCGAGAGGTTCAGGCTGTAGGGCATCCCGTCGTAGGGAATGGGCTCGGCCTGAACTCCACCGGAGGGATGATTGCCGAACGCGGGGTCGTAGATCGAGGCGTCGCTGTTGAAGCGCAGGTGCCACCAGCCGGGCCTCGGAACACCCACCCGATAGCTCGGGTAGCTCGACACCCCGAAGTTAGCGAAGACGATCACGTCATCGCCTGGGCCGCCAGCGTCCCAGCGGTGATAGGCGATGGCCTTGGCGCCGTTGTTCACGTGGTGGACGTTGATGTGCTGACCGCGCAGGCCCTGGGAGAAGCCGCCGAGGTTGCGGCGCATGGAGATCAGGTCGCGGTACAGGTCGCGGATCCCGCCGAAGGTCACCGCCCTCGACCAATCGATCGGATCGGTGTCGGTGAAGAACCCGTCCTCCAGGAGCTCCTGGCCCTGAAAGAGCATGGGGATCCCCGGCGCCGTCATCACGATCGCCGCGCCGAGCGTGGAGCGCTTCTTCGAATACCAGCTCGAGGCGTTGCCCGGCCAGATCTCCTCGGGGACCCGCGAGCGTCCGTTCGCCACTTCGTCGTGGGACTCGGTGTAGACGACCCGCTCGAAGGCGTCCGAGTTGTAGCGGGCGTAGAGCACGTCGCGCACGGACCACATATCACGGTCCGCGTCGTTCGGGGTGATGACGGCCGCCCGGATCGGGTGGACGAAGCCAGCGTCC
>CAJQPT010000312.1 GCA_905480285.1 uncultured bacterium | reverse complement strand
GGGCACCGAGAGGATCACGCTCCCGTCCGGCGCGCAGAACACGTGCTGTGGCGCGATCACCGCGCCCGTCGCCGACGGCTTCAGGACCTCTTCGCGCACGGCGATGTCCACGAATCGGTGCTGCTCACAGGACTCGCATCCAAAGCGCGGGCACTTGCCGCTCTTGCGGTGCCGGTCCGCGGAGGCGATCAGGTTGACCGTCTCGGCCGCGAGCTCCTTGATGCCCCGGTTCTTGTAGACCTTCCCGGCCATCTGATCGTTGGCCCGCTCGCCGTCCATGTTGACCGCGATGAAGATCACCCGCTCGTCGCTAGCAGCGGCCTCGAGCGCGTCCCCGAAGGAGGGCGACCACTGAATGTCCGCGACGCTGGCGGGGAGGAGAGCGGCGGCCGACGACGCGACGAGCAGGGAGAGGGATCGGAGCATGGGTCTACGGTCAAGTGGAACGGGTCGGCCGGGAGAGGGAGGCCCAGCCAGAGAGCTGATCTGAACCGCTCGGCATCCCGGAGGTCACGCCGACCATGCGAGATCCCGCCAACGGCGTTGTATCGGTTGGGAAAGGGCGGGCGGGGTGCCCCATCAGAAGAGCCCGAGCTGAGCGCCGGGGGGGATGAACCCGGAGGCGCTTCGCCAGGGCCCCAGTACGGGGCGGCCCGCGGCCGCGAACCGGCGCTCCAGGTGCTCGGCGAGGTCGACGGTCTGCGCCTCATCCTGCTGGTGGAAGAAGACGAACGCCTGCTGGAGCCCATTGTTCACCCAGCCCAGGAGCCGCTCCGCCCATCGATCGAGTCGCTCGAAGTCCGAGGGGTGGAGCCCGTTCCCCACGAAGCGAATGAGCGTCTTCGGGGTCGAGAGGGCCATGTGAGCGCAGTCCCTGCGGCCCGCGGTGTCGGTGATGATCGCCGTCACGGACAGGGCCTCCAGCAGCCCGAAGAGCGCCTCGGTCGCCCCGGGGTCCCTGAACCAGCTGGGGTCGCGCACCTCCAGCGCGAGAGGCAGCTCGCCGGCCCACTCATCCAGGAACGCGGCCAAGGTTCCCAGGCGCTCCGCGCCGAAGAAGGGGGGGAGCGCGAACCAGGTGAGCCCGCGGTGGGCACCCAGGGATTCGGTCGCGCGGACGAAGGCCCCCATCTCCTCCTCCACGCCCTCGAGCATCCCATCGTGAGTGATCGCGCGTGGGAGCTTGGGGCAGAACAGGAACCCCTCAGGGACCGCCGCCGCCCAGCGGGTGAAGCGCTCCACGGTGTAGCCGTAGAACGTGGAGTTCAGCTCGTTCGATGGGACCGCAGCGCTGTGGGCCCGCAGCACCCCGGCCGGACTCTTCCCGCCGAGCCGGCCCGCGAGCCCTGGGTCCGACCAGCTGGGGAGCCCCAGGCGGAGGTCACCGTCGCCCAATGGAGACGCAGCACGCGCCCCCTCAAGGAGCGGGCGGTTCCGAGCGGGGTCGACGGGCAGGGTGAAGTCCACACCGCGGACATCGGGTAGGCGGCCGAATTCCATGCTGGGCTGTTCGAACCTGCGCGGCGGCCCGATTCAGCTCCGGCCAGGGACTTGGACAAGGGCCTCCGCCGCCGCCCCTTCTACGCGGTGAGCTCTGCCACGTCAGCACGGTCAGCGCTGCGCCGTCAGCACTGCGCTGAGATCACTGCGCTGAGATCACTGCACGGTGACCTCTGCGCGGTGACCTCTGCACGGTGACATCTGCGCGGTGACCTCTGCGCGGCGATCACTGCGCGGCGACCTCTGCGCGGCGACCTCGGCGCGGCGACCTCGGCGCCGGGAGCGCCTCGAACCCGGCCTCGCCTGGGCTGCAGTGCGTGGAGGACGCCACGTGGAGGACACCGAGGCAGGGCATCACTTGAGGTACTTCTGAATGTAGAGCACCCAGTCCTTCTCGAACTCGTCGAGGTCGACCTGCCCCCATGAGGCCTCCATCGCGGCGTCCCAGATCTTCTGCTTCTGGCGCGGGTCGAGGTCGAAGCGGTTGATCTTCAGGTCGCTGGGATCGAGCTCGCGGTCCCTCTTCTTCGCCTGCTCGATCCGCTTCTCGCGGATCTCCTTGTAGGCGTCCTGGAAGCCCTGGTTCAGGGTCGAGACATAGTTCGGGATGATGTCCGCGTACTCGTCCTTCCACACCTTGCGGCTCACCTTGCGCAGGGCGCCCTGGCGGAGCATGTAGATGACCGACCACGACTGGGCGTAGCAGCTCACGTTCGAGGGCCCCTGCGACTGCCACTGGCGGTGGTTGTAGTAGAGGTGCTCGGAGAGCGGCTTGTAGGACTCCTCACGGACCATGTCCCTGATCACCGAGAGGCGGTCGAGGCCAGCGGGCATCTTGGGCGTGATCTTTCCGCGGCTGCCCGCGACCCTCATCCCGCCGTAGTAGTCCCCGTGCCCCTCGTCGAACCAGCGGTGCGCCTCGGACTGGCCGAAGAGGAAGTGGCAGTACTGGTGGAAGGCCTCGTGGCTCACCACCGCGTAGGTCGAGTTGCGATCGGTCTCCACGTTGTCGTAGAGGACCAGCTCGACCGACTGCGGGCTGAAGTACCCGGCCGCGCCGGGAGGGGCGCCACTGAAGCGCTGGAACTCCTCGCGGTCCTTACAGATGCGGATCACCGACACCGCTTTGAACTCCGCGGACGGGGGGAAGTCCTGCTCGTAGATGTCTCGGGACACCTCGAGCCGCTTGAGGACCTCTTTGATGAAGGCTTTCTTGGTCGCGTTGGTCAGCACAACGAAGCGCTTGGAGGGGGTGCCGATGGCGCGCCAGCCCTCGACCTTGGCGGCCTCGGCCTCGGCCCAGGCAAACTGAGACTCGAAGCTCCGCGTGGTCGTATCGATCTCCTCCGCCTCGACCCGCTCGATCAGCTCGAAGGACTCAGCGGACTGGCGGATGGCCTTCTCCCACTTGCGATTGACCTCCCCTGGGATGAGATAGATCAGGTGGATGTCCGCGTGCTTCAGGGGGAACGACCACACGTCCAGCATGTACCCGTCCAGCTCGAACCGCAGGTGCTTCGCGTCGACTCCGTCGACCTCGACCATCTCGTCGACCTGCGGATTCTTGCCCACCTTGTCCGTGAAGCCCTTGTACCGCTTCAGGTACCCGACGATGCTGCGACGCCGCTTCTTGGCGACGGTGCTCCCCTCTTCGACCTCCTCCGAGGGGCCCTCCGATTCAAAGGCGTGAGCGGTGAGCTCCCGGCGATCCTGGGCGAACTTGAGGGCCTCGGTGCCGCCACGTCCGCTGTCGATGGGGACCGCGTCGAACTTGTCGAGCGGCTTGAACTGGAAGCCGTGCTCGGGGCACGCCACCGGCTTGCGAGCCACCTTCTGGGCGAGCCCGGTCGAGGGGATCGCCACCAGGACGAAGATGGCAAGGAGGACGATTCGGAGGGATGCTCGCATGGTGTGCACTACGCCGCCGGGCAGGATCTATTGCGGCCAACAGGAGTTTACGGAGCGGCGCCCACAATTCACTCCACCCGCTGGCGACAGTCCAAGGACTTACGCACTCACCGCTCTGAAGACCCCCAAGTCCCCTGCGTGTGGACCGTCCAGGGGATGTCCGCCGACCTCGATTCAGCGGCTCTAGCCCCCGGTCGCGGGCTCCGGGCCCGCGCGCCGCCAGTCGGAGGCCCCCACTCCCTCCAGACGGAACCCCCGCGGGCCGCGGGTCAGCTGGCCGGTGACCAGCAGGTAGTTCTGTCTGAATTCGTCCTTGGTCCCGGGCAGGTCGAGGGCCTCGAGTGCAGCGCGCCCCGATGCCGGGACGCCGACGCGGACCGCCCGCTTGCGGTCTCCCGAGCGCAGCAAGATCGTCCAGGAGCCGTCGTCCTCGTCGAAGAATCGATCGACCGAGGCCAGGAGCGTGACCTCTCCGCCGCCGGCCTCGAGCGCCGCCTCCAGCCGGTCCGGATCATCGCAGGCCACGAACCGCTTCGGGCTGGCCGTCGCGCGGGCCCGGAAGTCGTCGATGGCCGTAGCCCGTGCCGTCCACCAGGCCATCAGCCTGGAATAGTCCCGGCGCTTTCCGCCCTCGTTGGTCTTCGAATCCCAGATCCCGAGCTTCTCGGCCATGGCCGTCCGCTGCGCCGCGAGGAAGCGCTCGTGGTCGAGGCGGCTGTTGCCGTACTTGTTGAAGTACGGGCTGTGCCCCATGCGGACCAGGAGCAGATTGAAGTCGATCCCCTCCTTGGTCACCACGTGGCAGAGGAGCCGGCCGTAGATGTCGCGGGCCTCCTCGCCACCGGGGAACCGAAGGCCGACCTTCGCCGGGCCCTCGTCCGGACTCCGGGGCAGGAAGAAGCCGGTGGCCCAGCCAGTGGACTGCTCGGCGAAGCGGGTGGAAGGCTTGGACGCGGAGATGTCCTTGCCCCCCATGTACTTCTCTTCGGTGTCCACCGAGAGCAGCCGGAGCTTCTCGCGCGCGCCGTTGCGCTGGATGTAGATCGTGTCCCCATCCACCACCCGCTCGACCGTGAAGAGCTTCTCGGGCTTCTCCACCTGGCAGTCCCGGAGGGCGTCGGACACGCTCGCGCGGGGCGGCGGCCAGCTCGACTTCTGCTGGGGCGCGGGGGCGGCGGCGTGGAGCGGCGCCGCGAGGAGCAACAGGGTGAGGGTGGTTCTCGTGAGCATGAATCCTGGCGGGGTCATCGGTGGCCCGACATTGTGGGATCGCTGACGCGGCAGGGGCGCGCGAGAACCCCATTCCCTGGCCGCACCACTTCCCTGCCGCCTGGATTCCCCGGAGTCTGAGTCCGCTGCCGGCCGGGTTTCCAGCTGCCTGAGTCCTCTGCTGCCTGAGTCCTCTGCCGCCTGAGTCCTCTGCCGCTCCGCCCGGGCGCGGGGACCCTCAGCGGCTCTCGAGGGCGTAGTCCGCCGGGCGAAGGCCCGCCCGGTATCGACCGAAGGCAAAACGCGAGGGCTCGTAGGTCCCCACGAGCGCCACCTCCGCCCCGCCCTTTGGGACCTCGCGGCCGAGCAGATGCAGCGCCGCGTTGATGAGCATCCGCCGAGATCCTGGCGCCACGAGATCCGTCGAGGCCCCGAGCGTCGAGGTGAAGGCCTTGCCCGGCTTGCCGCCGGGGAGCTCGTAGGACCGGAACCAGGCGAGCGGCATCAGCGGGTCGTTTCGGGCCCCCTCGGCCACGCGGTCGTCCGGACGCATGCCCATGAGCGGGTCCCCGTCCTCGCCGGGGCCGGCACGGTCGAGGACCTGGCCGAGCATGACCACCTCGGTCCCCTCGAGCATGGGCATCCGGACCCTGTACACGTCGCTGGGGCCCCATACGTCGCCATCGGAGAGCCCGCGCAGCGCAGGGTGCTTCGCCTGATCGGGCGCGAGGATGCCGCGTGAGCTCTGGCTCCCGTGGGCGCCGTGATGGGCCACCCACTTCTCCCCGAGCACCAGGCGCCCAAAGCCGCCCTTCCACTCCGACCTGGGCCCGTTGTATCCGTTCGCGTAGTGAGCCCACGGCCCGTCCTTCGCGTTGCGGAAGCCGTGCGTGGCCGTGCGCAACCCGAGCACCGGCTTGCCCGCCTTCAGGTAGGCGTCGATGTGCTGCATCTGCTCGTCGGGCAGGTCGCGGAAGCGCGTCGCGATGACCATCAGGTCCGCGGTCTCGAGCGCCTCGAGCCCCGGGATGTTGTCGAGGCAGGTGGGGACAATCTCGCCGCTTTGCGGGTCGATCGGAAACAGGACCGTGCAGCGGACCCCGTGGTGGACGGACAGGATCTTGCCCAGCTGCGGGAGCGCCTCCTCGCTGCGGTACTCCTCGTCGCCTGCGATGAGCACGACGTGGGGAGCGTCGTCCCCGGCGCCCGGGTAGCTGACCCAGAGGTCAGTATCGGATGGGGTGAGGACCCCGGCGATCATCAGCGTGAGGAGGTCCATCATCGGTTCTTGGAGGCGTTCTCCTCCTTCTTGGCCTTCAGGTCCGCGGCGGCGCGCGCCGCCTTCTCTGCGACCTCGGTCCACCTTGCCACGGCGTCCTCGTCTCCGGTCTGGGAGGCCGCCCGGATCAGCACCGTCATGAGGGCTTCGGGGTGCGAGAAGGCGGCCGTCGTCGCCGCGATGGCAAACGCGGCCTCGGGGCCCTCCCGCTCGAGCACGCCCTCGACGACGCTCGCCAGCCGCGAGGTCACCAGCTCGCCGTCGGTGAGCATCCCCACCTCGATGCGGCTCGCCGCCTCGTCGCCGCCCAGCTCACGAAGGGCGTCCACCACCCAGAGCCTCGACCGCGCGTGGATGTTCTCGAGGTCAGCGAGCTCGAGGGCCAGCGCCATGCCCTCGGCGCCAAGCCCGACCTCCCCCATGCGCACGGCGCAGAGCGCGAGCGCCTCCACGGCGGAGGAGTCCAGCAGCCGCCCATCCTCGAGCCAGGCCAGGTGACTCTCCGCGAGGCGCGCGAACCACCGGCCGGGGTCCTCGAGCCCCTCCCCGGCCTCGGGCAGGACGGCCTCGAGGACGTCCCGGGGGATCCGCTCGGGCGCTCCTGGTTCGGCCATCCAGAACATGTCGGGATTGCCGACCTCGGACGCGCTGAACCGCGCGGTCCCGACCTCCAAGGCGCGGAGCGCCCGCTCCTCGTCCCCGGTGGCGAGGTAGAGGGGAGCGAGCTGCACGGCGACCGAGCGCTGCAGACCCTTGGCGAGGTCCAGAGCATCCACGGCGATCGGGCCCAGTCGCTGGAGCGCCTCCTCGGGTTCGACGAGCTCAGCCCAGGTCTTCACCGCCAGGGTCTGGGTGCGCTCCATCTCCCAGGGGCGGCCCCCCGACACGCTCTGCAGCAGCGCAGCGATCGGCGCGACGCGCTCCTCCCCCACGAGGTTTTTCTTCACGTCGTCGATGAGCTCGGGCAGCGGCACGCTCGAGATCACGTAGGCGCCATCGTCGTTGAAGGGGCTATCACTGGCGATACCGATCAGGGCGCACCACTCGTACAACCGCAGCGCCATGCCGCGGTCGCCGCTGCGGAGGAGCGTCCGTGCAAGGCGCATGACCTGCGCCGCGTCCATGGGCGGCATGGTGCTCACCAGCCCCTCGAGCGCGGCCGCCGCCTCGCCGGTGATCAGCTCGGGGTTGAGGTCCAGCAGCGTCAGGAGCTGAATCTGCGCGAGCCGCCCGCCGGTCCGCTTCACCTCGCCAAGGAGCTCCGCGAGCACCACCTCGGCGCCGCGTTCGCGTACCTCGGCCTGGAGCATGCCCCGGGTGAGCTTCTGGATGCGGTCCAGCTCCGCCGGCTGCACGCCGCGCAGGTAGCGCTCCTGCTCCGCCACGATCTCGGGATAGGCCGCGAGCTTCTCGTAGGCGTCGGGCGCCGGCGGCCGCTCGGGGGCGTCCGGCGCACGGAACGCCAAGAGCCCTCCCTGCCTCCGAGCCTCGGCTCCGGGGTCATCGCCCGCGGGAGCGGGCGCCCCCGGCCAGCGCAGGTTTCCCAGAGGAGAACGGCGGAAGAAGAAGAAGGACGACATGCGCGCCGCGGGCTGGCCCACCGGAAACTCCCGCCAGACCCGACGGAAGATGCGGGCCGCATCCTCGGTGTCGCCAGCGCTCAGCGCCTCGCGGACCTCGCGGAACGTCTTCGGCAGCCCCTTCTTCTCGGGCTTGTCCTCGGCGTCGTAGGTGACGCCCCCGACCGTGAGGGACAGGGTGCCCGGCGGGAGGATAAAGCCCGCCTCGCCCGGCTCAACCTCGTCGCCCAGGGTGTCGAGCATGCGCTGCGCCTCCAGCGCGATCTCGGGGGCCTCGAGCCGCTCCCAGAGGCGCACCGCCTGCTTGAGCAGCCGCCTCTTCTCGTCGTCGTCCTCCGCCACAGCGACGCGACGGACCAGCGTCTGCGCGGCGGCGAGCTCCCGACCGAGCTTCGATTGGGCGCTACGGATCAGGTCGAGCCGCCGCCCCTCCGTCTCCTCGTCGACCTCGAACCCCTCGAGCAGCGCCAGCGCATCCGCGGGCCGCTCCCAGCTGGAATAGAGCTGCGCCCGGGCGAAGTCCAGGGGCGTCGCCGTCGGCGACGCGGGAGCCTGCTCCACGAGCGCGGCCATGAATGCATCCCGCGCGGGGCCCTCAAAGGCCGCCGCGAGCTGCTCGCTGGCCTGACGCCGCTGATAGTCGTCCTCGGTGTCCGCGGCGAGCGTCGCGAAGACCGCAGCGCCCTCGTCCGCGAGCGCCTCGGGCCCCTCCAGCGCGCAACGGTGGACCACGATCGCGGCGTCCAGCACATCGAGCTTGGAGCCGAGCGACGGACGGATGTCCTGGCAGACGTCGATCACCAGCTGGTGGCTGTGGGGCACGTCCAGGAGCCTGGACACGTAGAACTCCAGCAGGTCCGCGCCGTCCTCCAGCGCCCCCGGCAGGGAGTCACGGATGAAGTCCGCCATCTCCTCGGGGAGCTCCCCGGGGGCCTCGGCGATCATCCCGAGCAGGAACCGGGCCCGACCCTGGGCCTCGAGCTTCGACCAGATCGAGCGCAGCGACGAGGAGCGGTCCTCCTCGGGGAGCAGGAGCAGGACCGGGACCAGCCCGAAGGCGTAGGCCTCACCGAAGCCGTCCACGAGCGCCTGCACCTGCTCAGGCGACACCGCGGCCTCGCCGAAGCGGTCCGCCAGCTTCGGCAGGACCCGCACGAGCCGGGAGTTCTTCTCCGGGTCGGCGACGATCAGGCCGACCACGTAGCGCGCGAGCGCGAGGCCGGTCTCCTCCCCGAGGCCAGGCACCAGGGCATCGATCAGCTCCTCGACCTGATAGGGGTTCGGCGAGCTCGCGAGGGAGAGCCGCAGCCAGTCGCGGGCGACGCGGAGCGCCAACTCCTCGTCGTCCGCGCTCCTCGCGGCCGCGAAGAGCACCGCCATGCCCTGCAGCTCGTCGTCCTCGAGTCGGCCCACGTTGGCCCGCTGCACGATGGCGCGGACTCGATCGAGGTCACCCGCCGCGACCGCGGGGAGCGCCGCGGCGACCGCCTCATCAAAGGGAACGGCCCCGGCAGCGCCATCCGCCTCCGCGCCACCGCCCCCGAGCCGCGCGCGCCAGCGGTCCGCGCCGCCGCCGTCCTCGCTCAACCTGGCGAGGAGCTCGGTGGCCTGCGGGATCAGGCCCCATCGAACGCGGGACACCATGGCGTCCTCGAGCAGCCGCTCATCCCCGGGGAAGGCCTCGAGCAGCACGCGATCCAGCGCCTGGGCGGCGTCCACCCGGCCCGTCGCGAAGCTGACGCGCCGGACGATCTCGGCCCGGCTCGCCAGGCGCGGGTGCTGGGCCATGCGCCTTGCCGCAGCCGCGACCCCTTCGCCGCCGCGGTCCGCATCCGCCGCCGCGAAGGCGCGCGGGAGCTCCAGCTCCACGGCGCCGACCTGCTCCCCGAGGAAGCCATCCAGCTCGGCCTCCGTCATGGTCGCGAGCATCCCCTGCAGGACGCGCTCTCCATACTGGTCCAGCTCGTCCACGTTGCGTGGCATGAAGCGCTGGAGCTTGTCCTCCTCCTCCTCGCGCTTGTTCTCCAGCAGCAGGCGTCGACCCAGCAGGATCCCATGGGCCCGGCGGTAGAGCTCGAGGGCAGCGGCGTCGTCCCCGAGCGCCTCTCGCAGCTCCCCCACCTTGGTGAGGAGCGCGATGTCCGATGGGCTCGCCGCGAGCACCGCCTGGTAGCGCTCCAGCGAGCGCTCGATGTAGCCCGCCTTCTCAAAGCGTTCCGCCGCGTTCTTCTGGTACATCTCCCCGTCGGGGAACTCCCGCGTGAGGTCGAAGGTCCGCGCCGCGGAGCGCTCGTCCCCCGCCTCGAGGAAGGCGTCTCCGAGGTCGAGGAAGACCTCCGGCGGGACCATCTCGCCCAGCCCCACCAGGCGCCGACCGAAGGCCAGGAGCTGCGCCTCGTCCCCCTTGCGACCCTTGACGTTGAAGCTCGCGCGGGCGGGCTTCGAGAGCTCCATCAGCTCCCGCAGCACCGAGGCCCGGCGTGGGCCGGCGGACGCGAGCAGGCTCTGGAGGGCCGTGACCTGCGCCTCATCGTCGCCGGTCTCCTCTGCGAGGTCCGCGAGGAGCTGGTAGAGGTACGCGGCGTCCTCACGGCCGGCGAGGCGCTCCAGGGTGATCCGGCGCGCCCACTGCACCATCTCCGGTCGGGGCGGCGCCTCCACGAGCATGTTCAGCAGCCCGTCGATGGCGATGGTGAAGACGTCGTCCTTGGGCGCCGTCTCCGCCAGGAACTGGAACATCCCCACCGCGCGGTCCGACTGCTTGACCTGCTTCATCAGGCCCGCCATCAGCAGGTACGAGTCGATGCGCTCGGGGTGCGCCACCAGCCCGCGACGGTACGCGTCGATGGCCTCCTCCCGCATCCCGGAGAGCGAGAGCACCCCGGCCTCGAACTCCGCCGACGTGTCGTCCCCGCCGGGGAGCTCTTGCAGCCGCATGAGCGTGGTCCGCGCCTCGTCGGGCCGGCCGCGCTCCAGCTGGCTCATGGCGAGCTGGCGGTAGTAGTCGGGCCGACCGTCCGGGTCGATGTCGATGAGGCGACCAACGGCCTCCTCGTAGTTGAAGAAGTCGTTGCAGGCGAGGTAGACCCGCGCCTTCTCCGAGAGGGCCTCTAGCTCGGAACCGCCCTTCAGCTTGAGGAACTCATCGATGATCTCCGCCGCGGACACGGCGTCGCCCACCTTGGTGTAGAGGCGCACGAGGAGGCCACTGTCTCGATCGGTAGCCTCACCGCGCACCAGCTTGCGCTCGATGTCGATGGCGATGTCCGCGAGCACGCCAAGCCGGGCGGCCACGGTCATCATGCGATCCTCCACGAAGCGACGTCGCGAGAGCGACTTCACGCGCAGCCACAGCTCCCGCCAGAGCTCCAGCGCCTGCTCCTCGCGGCCGACCTCCGAGTACAGCCACGCCAGCCGCATCTCGAGGTCTTCGCCCGCGCGCCCCTCGCCGCGCGCCGCGCGCACCCCCTCGAGGGTGCGGACCGCGCCCTCAAGCTCGCCGATGCGCTCATACCCATCGGAGAGCGGCATGCGCGCCGCCGATCCGGCGGGCGCCAGCTCATCCAAGCGGTCCAGGCTCATCCGGGCGGCGTCGATCCGACCGCGCTCGAGGCTCAGCTCGAAGAGGAACAGCAGCGCGGTCTCCCGCAGCTCTGCCCCGTCCACGACCCGCTCCGCGGCGCGGATCGCGAGGTCATCGAGCCCGAGGCTCCGGAGCATCTCGGCCGCCTCGAGGACCGAGGAGGGCTCAGCAGCGCCGGGGCCGATCTCGGAGAACCACGACTCCCAGACCTCGATGGCCGCCGCGCGGTCCCCGTTCTCGAGGTGGTAGCGGCAGAGGCCCTGCCGCCAGAGCAGCTCACCTGGTTCGCCCGCGATCCACTCCCCATAGACGGCGAGCATCTCCTCGACGCGGTCGGCCTCGCGGTACATCTCGAGCAGCCGAACCCGGTCCTCGCGGCTGAAGGTCGCGGCCGAGTCCCCCTGGGTCATAGCGATGGCCTCGTCGGTCTCTCCGGTCTCCCGGAGTAGCTCGATCCACATGCGGCGCGCCTCGGCCGGGAGCCCGGCGCGCTCGGCGTCGAAGCGCTCGAGGAGGGCGGGTAGAGAGCCGTCGCCCCGGTGCGCTTCGGCGAGGAGCGTCAGCCCGTAGCGCCGCTCCCTCGCCACCGTGGAAAGGTGCACGCCGCGCCAGGCGGCGTCCTGGGCGCGCGTCCAGTCCTGGGCGCCGATCGACCACTCGGCGACCCGCAGCTCCCCGTTGGCCGCCGCCTTGCGGCGCCGCTTGACCTCGTCGGTGGGCGCGCCGTCCGGCGCCACGCTCGGCACCACGTACAGCGCCGCCGCCTCACCTGGCCGGCCGAGGAGCGCGAGCACGGTGGCGCAGCGGTTCCGGAGCGCGGGCGTGACGCCAGGCTCGCTAGCGAAGCTCGCGAGGGCGTCCTTCTGGTCCTCCCCGCCGGTCTCCATGGACATCAAAGCCATGCGCAGCCGCAGGCGGGTGCGCTGCTCGGGATCCTCGATATCAGGAAGCAGGGCACCGTAGGCCTCGAGGGCGTCCTCTGCCTCCCCACGGGCGTCGAGGAGCTGCGCGTGCGCGAGCCGACTGTCGAGGTCGCCCTCGTCCTTGGCGAGGCGCTTGAACTCGCGAGCGGCGTCCTTGAGGTCGCCGTGACGCCAGGCCACCCAGCCCAGGATCCGGCGCGTGGTGACGGCGTCGCTCTTGCCACGGGAGAGCTTGCGGAGCTCGTCCTTGAGGAGGTCAACGCCCCCCGGGTAGGCCGCCGCGGCGCTGAAGAGCGCCCCGGCCTCGGAACGGGCCGCGGCCGCGTCGAGCCCCTGCCCCTCCAGCCCGGCGAGCCGCGCCAGGAGCTCAGGGGGGAGCTCCTTGACCACCGGCTCCAGCTCCGGAGCGGGCGGCGCGGGCCCCTCCTGGCCCGCAGCGTTGTTGATCACGGTGACGGCGCCGCCCTGCTTCATGGCGGAGGCGCCCTTGAGCGCGGCGAAGCCCTGCGCCGGGATTCGGACGCCCTGGATGGACTGGGCCGCCAGGGGTTCCGTGGATACGGAGCCCGTGAAGGCAAGCGCCAGCGCGAGGGCGAGGCGGTTCATGGCGCGGGGGGCGTCGGTCATGAGGTGCGTCGGGTCTCGCCCCGGGGCCAGCGTCGATACGCGATGTCGAGGAGGTAGGCGAGGAGCCCGAGGAAGGCGAACCAGGGGGAGAGCTCCCTCAGGGCGATCACGCCCCCCTCTCGCTCCGCGGCAGGCGAGGCGGCCAGCGCCGCGCCGAACCGTCCGGCCACAGCGGGGTCGACCTGCAGCTCGCGAACGCCGCCGCCCAGGGCATCGAGGGCGAGGCGCTCCCGGGCCGGTCGATCCGCGGCGCCCGCGAGCACCCGGAGCCCCTCGTCCTGACGGGCGGGCAGCCGAACCTCGAAGCGGTCCGGTGAGACCTGCTCGAACGCGAGACGGTCGGGCTCATCTGCGCCTTCCACGACGCGCTCGGCGGCGGGTCGCGCGCCGGCGGCCGCTGCGCGGCGTTCCGCCACGAGGAGGGCACCATCGGGGTCCCGGTCGAGGCGGAACGCGAAGGGCGAGGCGGTGTCGGAAGCGGTCCGCGCGAGGGCGCGGGCCATCAGTTCGCCGTAGCCGTCCCAGCCCTGCCAGGGCTCGGTCCCCGGACCCGTGGGTTCGGTGGTCAGGGCGCTCACGCGGCCGAGCCCGTAGCGCCAGGAGGCGAGGACGGGATGCCCCTCGTCAGCAGTCTCGAGGACCCGCTCGGCCCCCGGACGAGCCCGCGTCTCCACGTAGCCTCCCAGCGGCGGCGTCGACTCGGGGTCCACCTCCCCCCACCACGCGGCGCCGCCGCGGGCCCGCACCTGAACCACCCCCGGCCGATAGGCGGGCAGCTTGGCGCTCGCCGGCTGCTTGAGGAGGATCTCCGGGAGGTTGAACCGGTTGGGCACGGAGTAGAAGCGCCCCTGCCCCCAGTTCGCGAGCCCCACAAGGAACTCGGAGTGGGCGTCCGATCCGATCAGGACCGTAGAGACGTTCATGCCCTCCTGGGCCATGCGGCGCAGGAGCGGCTCGAAGGCGCCTGTTTCCACCCCGCCGTCGGTCAGGATCATCACGTGCTTGAAGCGCGTGCGGACGTTCTTGAGCCCGTAGTAGGCCTCCTCGATGGCGGGCAGGATCACCGTGCCGCCGCCCGCGTCGAGGCGGTTGAGGGCGCGCTCGATCTCGATGGAGTTCGACGCGGGCTGGATCGGCACCGCCCAGCGCTTGGCGCCGTAGAACTCCACCAGGCCCACCTTGTCGTGGGGCAAGAGACGGCGGATGGAGAGCCGCGCCACCTCCTTGGCGAGCTGCACCCGGTTGCCGCCCATGGAGCCCGAGGTGTCGATGATCACCACGAGCGTCGTGCTGGGGTCGCGCTTCTCCTCCTTCTGGACGAACTCCACCGGGAGGATCTCCTCCAGGGGCTGATCGTGGAAGCCGCCGGGGCCGAAGGCGGCGTCGCCGCCCGCGGCCAGCAGGCCAACGCTGCCGGCAGAAACGCGCTGGACGAGCTCCTCCTGCCACGCCTCGGGCACGGCGGTCGCGGGGCGGTCATCGAGGACCACCAGCTCCGCGCGATCGAGTGACTCTGGTGACGGCATCCCGTCGGCCACCTCCACCTCGAAGCCTCCCCCTACGAGGTCAGCCAGCGCTTCGCCGCCGCCCGCCACGCGGTCGCCGAGGTAGAGGACGCGGGTGGGGTCCTGCACGCAGAGGGTGCGCTCGATCCGCAGGTCTCCGCCCACGGGGTCGGCGCCGTCCGTGACCTCGACCTCGACGGCCAGATCCATGAACCCGGCAACCTCCGGCTCGAACCCCAGGCGCAGCCGGATGCGTCCGTCCACCGCGACGCCCTCTGCCCGGTCGAGCTCGCCCTCCGGTCCGATCAGGGTGCAGCTCACCACCTGCCCACCGCCCACGAGGGTCACGTCCAGGTTCACCTGCTGGCCGACCTGGCCCAGGGCGCCGACGACGTCCAGCCCAACGGGCCTCAGGTCGCCCGCCGCCCCGTCAAGGACCGTCCATTCCACGCTGACACCGCGAGCCGCCGCGTCCGCGAGGGCCGCGGCCCAGTGAGCGCCGCCTCGGTCGTCGGTGGCGAGACCGTCCGAGAGGACGGTCACGGAGGCATCGCGCGCCCCGTCGGGGATCCCGCGCAGGGCCGCCTCGAGGGCGCGCCCAAGCGAAGACCCGCCGGCGTCCATCACCGTGCGGCGCTCGACGCCCTCGAATGCCTCGAGGGCCGGTCGGCCGTCGCCGCCGAGCTCCACCACCGTGAAGGACTCCTCCGGGAGCCGCCCGGCGATCGCCGCGGTCAAGAGCTCGCGCGCCGTCCCGTCGGCCTGCTCGGTGACGCTGTACGTTCGATCGATGACCACCACACGGTGAACGCCGCCATCGACCGCCCGCGACACCGGACGAGCCGCGGCGAAGACGATCAGCAGGAGCGCGAGGGACCGCAGCAGCGCGTGGGCCCGGTCGCGGGTGCGGAGCGGCCCGACCCAGGGGAGGAGCGCCACCACGCAGAGGAGGAGAAGTGTGGGCTGGAGGAACTGCATGACGTTCAGGGCATGCGTCCGCGCTGGAAGAGGGCCCACTCCGCCGAGAGGGCGGCGAGGGCAAGGAGGAGGACCCAGGTGTACAGGCGCCACGGGCCCGCGCCTTCGGGGCTGGGCTCGGCGAGGGAGACGCCCGCCGTCACCGGCGCGGTCGTCGCCGGGTCCAGGAGCGACGCCGCGTCGAGGTCCACGGTCACCATCGCCGCGAGCGACGATCGCGCCCCGTCGAGGGCGGTCGGTTCGAGCCGGCCGATGGCGCGATAAGGCGTCAGGTCAGGGACCGCCGCGAGCCACCGGATGGACCGGCCCACCAGCACAGGGAACGCACGGCTCTCGAGGAAGCTCGTGCGGCTCGGGTCCATGAGGTCGGACCAGATGGCCACGCTCCGGACGTCGGAGGGGAGCGCACCGACGGCGAGGGGCCGGCCGAGGGACTCCGCGAGGGCGGAGGCGTCCACGCGGTCCAGGCCGAGCTCCCCCACCGCGCTCGCGAGCGCCGAGTTGGAGTCCTCCTCGCGGTCGTGCCCGATGAGGATCGCCTCCTCCTGGTCGGTAGAGGAGGGAAAGCGCAGGGACGGACGGCCCGCTGAGGCACCGCCGACGACCACGTCGGCCTCACCCGCTCCCTCCACCAGCTCCACGGCGGTGTCCGCCGCAAGGACGGCGCGGACCGCAGCTCCGAACGCCGGGGCCAGACCGTCCACGGCGACTCGGATCGGCGGGCGACTGGGGAGCCGGATCGACGCCACGTCGTCGGCCACAAGGTCACCGTCCGCTGCCTCTCCAGCCGTGTCGAGGCGCGCTTCGAGCAGCGCCCCCGCGGCGGGAACATCGGAGATCAGGAAGCCGCGACGATCCCCGTCCGTGCCGATCACAACGCCACGCTCGAAGCGCTCGCCGTCGAGGGTCAAGATGAGGTCGAAGAGGCTGGTCGAGCCGCCTCGGGTCTCGATGAAGAGGTCCACCATGCCCCAGCGGCCCGAGGCCGGCTCCGAGACCCCCATGGCGGTGATGCCCACGCCGCCGTCGATGACGGGTGCGAGGGCCGCTCGCTCCACCCGCTCGTCCGCGCCGAGCGCGGCCAGGGTGGAGGGCGCCACGGGCGTGTCGCCGAAAAGGACGAAGCGGCGACCGGCGCCTTCCCCGTCCCCCATGCTGGCCCTCGAGCGAAGCGCCCGGTCCAGGGTCCCCGGGGCGAGGTCGGGGTTCCGGCCGGCGAGCCGCGGCCCTAGGAGGGCGCGGTCTTCCCCAGGCGCGAGGATCGTCCGCACGTGCTCGCCGCACCACAGCACCTCCGTGCGGTCGCGGGGGCTCTGCTCCAGCTCCGCGGCGAGCGCGGCCTGGGCTTGTGCGAAGCGAGTGGTCTCGCCCACGGTGCGGGCCATGCCAGCGGATGCGTCCAGGAGGAGGACGTGGCGCAGGCCCTCATAACGGTCCGCGTCGAGGCGCCCCGCGCCGAGGAGCATCAGCCCCGCGCACAGGAGCGCCATGGCGTACGCCAGCGGGTGCCGGAAGCGCTCGAAGAGCGAGCGCGCGCGGGTCTCCTCGGTGGCCTCGCGCCAGAAGAGCGAGGTCACCACCGTGCGCGACTCGTGGCGCACGCGCAGGCGCTGCAGCGCGTAGAGCACGGCGGCCGTGGCGACGAGCCCGCCGAGGAGCGCGGAGCCGGAGAGCGCGGTGAAGGTCAAACTTCGCGCCTCCCGTTCTCGAAGAGGTCCGCCACCTGGGGGATCACGTCGGACTCCACATCCAGAGCGAGCAGCCCCGCGCCGCGGCGGCGCGCGAGGTCCGCGAGCCCCTCGGCGAAGCGGTCATAGGCCGCGCGGTAGCGATCGAGCACCTGGGGCGTGACCGACACGTCCTGGGCGTCCCCGCTCTCGCAGTCCACGAGCCGCAGGTCTCCGCGCGCCCAGGAGGGCTCACGGTCAGAGCTCCGCACGAGCTGAACCAGGAGGAGCCGGTGCCGGAGCCCCGAGAGGGCCTCGGTGACCGCCTCGATCCCGCCGGGGTCGAAGAAGTCCGAGACGATGACCACCAGGCCCTCGCGCAGGCCGAGGCCGCGGAAGCGGCGCAGCGCGGTGCCGAGGTCGGTCTCGCCGCCCGGCGTGACGCTCTCGAGCCGGTGCGCGAGCTCCATGACCCGGTTCTTGCCGGAGGTGGGTCGCTGGAGGACGGTCAGGTCATCGGCGAAGGGGAAGACCCCCACGCTGTCGTGCTGGCCCAGTGCGACGGCCGCGAGGGCGAGGCACGCCTGGAGGCCGGGCACCGCGCGCGGCTCGCTCTCCACCCAGGCGCTCCGCGAGACGTCGGGGAGCAGGTAGAGCGGGAGGTCCTCGTGCTCCTCGAAGAGGCGCAGGAAGACGCGGCCGAGACGCCGGTACACGGTCCAGTCGATGGCCCGCAGGTCGTCGCCCGCCACGTAGGGGCGGTAGTCCTGGAACTCGAGGCCCGAGCCGCGGTCCTTGGAGCGCTGGTCGGCGAAGCGGCCGCGTGGCGCCACGCGTCGAGCCACGAGACGGAGCCGCTGCGCCGCCGCAAGGAACGCGGCGTCGAACAGCTGGCCCGACTCGAGGTCGGCGGGGTCGCGGCCCTCCTCGATCAACCGGCCGCCTCCTGGGGGACCGGGAGCTTGGCCAGCACCTCGTCCACCACCTGGTCGGTGGTGACGCCCTCGGAGAGCCCCTCGAAGCCGAGGAGCACGCGGTGGCGGAGCACCGGACGCGCGACGGCGGCGATGTCCTCGGTGGCCACGGCGAAGCGGCCCGCGAGGAGCGCCTTCACCTTGGCGCCGAGCAGGAGCGCCTGGGCCCCGCGGGGGCTCGACCCCAGGGAGACATAGCGGTTCACGAGCTCAGGCGCGTAGGCGCTGCCGGGCTGGGTCCCCATGACGAGGCGGATGGCGTAGTCCTCGGCGTGCTCGGGGACGGGGACCTGGCGCACGGTGCTGCGCATGGCGTTGATGGTGTCGGCGTTGGAGACGGAGCTGAGCTCGACCTCCTGCTCGCCGGTGGTCCGGCGGAGGATCTCCCGGTAGTCGCCCTCCTCGGGGTAGCCCACCACGAGCTTGAAGAGGAAGCGGTCCAGCTGGGCCTCGGGCAGCGGGTACGTGCCCTCCTGCTCCACCGGGTTCTGGGTCGCCATGACGCAGAACGGCTCCTCGAGCTTGATGGTGCGGCGCCCGATGGTGAGCTGCCGCTCCTGCATGGCCTCGAGGAGCGCCGATTGGGTCTTGGGCGTCGCCCGGTTGATCTCGTCCGCGAGCACCAGGTTGGCCACGATGGGTCCCTGCTCGAACTGCAGCTCGTGGCCGCCGCCCTCGCTCTCCACCAGCACCGACGTGCCGCGCACGTCCGCCGGCATCATGTCCGGAGTGAACTGGATCCGGCTGAAGCTGAGCTTCAGCGCCTCACCCAGGGAAGAGACCAGCATGGTCTTGCCGAGCCCAGGCACGCCCTCGAGCAGCACGTGGCCGCCCGCGAGGAGCGCCGTCAGCACCCCCTCGATGACGTCGGCCTGGCCGACCATGCGTCGGGAGACCTCGGCTCGGATGGACTCGTAGGTCTCGCGGAAACGCTGGGCATCGGCGCGCGCGGCGTCGGCGTTGGAATCAGTCATGGGAACAGGGGCTTTCCGTGGCTCGGTGGAGACGGTGAGGGGGCTATTGCGGCTTGCGTGCAGGGGGCGCTGCAGCCGGGGGCGCCGCGGCGCGGCGCGCGAGGAAGTAGGCGCGCACCAGCTCGCGGAGCTGGGGGCCGAGTTCGACGCTGGAGAGGGCGGGGACGGGGCGTGAGCGCGCGGCCCGGGCAGAGGCGACGAGGGCGCCGGCCTCCTCGGCCTGGGGCTCGATGCGCTCCTGGGTGATCTTCGTCGGGCCGGGGCCGGGGCGGCCCTTGACCCGGTCGGGCACGGGGACGCCGAGGACCAGGGACGCGACGCCCCGTGACTTCTTCTGCTCGGAGGGGCCGCCCCGCCCGTTGGCGTCGGGGTTGGCGCGGTTGCCGAAGCCGATCTGGAGGTCGCGGCTCACCGGCGGGCGGCGGTC
>CAJQPT010000311.1 GCA_905480285.1 uncultured bacterium | reverse complement strand
GACCCGCGCGAGGGTCTCGCGCGAGGTCGCGGAGGCGGTGCTCAGCGGTCGCCCCGCGCCCCTTTCGGAGGTGGAGGGGGCCAGCGAGTTCGCCCTTCGGCTTGGCGAGCTCGGCGCCCGCCCCCTGGTCCGCGTGCGCTACATGCGGGAGGCCTACGAGTCAGTCCACGGTGATCCGGTCCGGTTCACGATCGACACCGAGGTCGAGCACGCCATGACCGCGACGAACAACCTCGCGCTCGAGGCGCACCGCGACTGGGAGAAGACCCCGACCGAGGGTGCCATCGTCGAGCTGAAGTTCTCCGAGCAGTGTCCGTCGTGGGCGACGCGGCTCATCGATCAGCTGGAGATCAACCGGGAGTCGATCCCGAAGTACGTGCTCTCGCTGGATCATGCGATGGAGCAGGGGCGGCTGTCTCGCCCTCGCCGAACGCAGCTACGACATGCTCTGAGCGAGGCGCGCCGGCCCCTCCGACTCCCCAATGCCTGAGCTCCGTTCGGCCATCGATAGCCTCGTCGCGGGCGGGAGCGCGGGGTCCGCGGGCGTGTCCGCCCTGCTCGCTTCCCTGATGATCGCGGCCTTCATCGGTCTGGCGGTGGCCTGGGTCTATCAACGCACGCACCACGGGCTCTCGTACTCCCGCGGCTTCACCCAGTCGCTGGTGGTCCTGACCATGGGCGCGACGCTGCTGATCTTCGTGATCGGTGACAGCTTGGTGACCGCCTTCGGGTTGCTGGGTGCGCTCGCGATCGTCCGCTTCCGCAACGTCCTCAAGGACACCCGGGACACGGTCTTCGTGTTCTTCTCGCTTGTGCTCGGGATGGCGGCCGGCACCCAGCGCTACGGCATCGCGCTCGTGGGCGGTGCGGTGCTCATGTCGGTGGTGACTTACCTGCACCTCGTGGCCTTCGGGTCGAAGACCCGCTTTGACGGCCACGTCACCTACGCGGTGAAACGAGGTGAAGGTGGTGGTGAGGATTGGAAGGCGGCGCTCGCGCGGATTGATGAGGTCCTCGGGCGATTCTGCCGTGGCATCGAGATGATGACCTCCCATGACTCGGACGAGAGTGTGGAGGTGGTCTCGGCGGTGAGGCTGCGTGACCCCGAGCGCGGAAGCGAGATGATCGAGTACCTTCGTGCCACGCCCGGCGTGGTCGAGGCTAGCCTCGTGCTCCGTGACCGCTACGCCGAGCTCTGATCACTCGACGCCATGGAGATCCAGGAGCCACCGTCCGCCGACCAGGCGATGCCGCCGCTGCCGAAGCGTGTCCCCACGCCCATCGGACTTCGACTGCGGGACTTCATGCGAGGCCCCGGACAGTTCTTCGTCTGGATCGGGCTGGGTCTGGCCGGGCTGTGGGCCGCTGGAACGGCGGCGCCCACGCCGCAGCTCGTCGGCATCGTGAAGTCCACGGAGGTGGCCCACGCCTTCTCTCAGCCAGGACGGGTCGCGTCGGTCGCCGTGCAGGAGGGCGACGTCGTGGGCCTGGGCGATACGATCGCGCGGCTCGAGAGCGCCCCGCTGGAGGCCCAGCTGGAGGTCGCTGGGGGGCAGCTCGCGGCGGTGCTGGCGGATGTCACCTCACTCGCGGCGTCCCAGACCCTCGCCAGCGCCGAGCGCCTGCTGGCGAACGGCGACAACACCACCACGCTGACCCAGGACGGCGAGGCCAACCGCAGCCGGGTCAGGGACGAGGTGTGGCGGCTCCAGATTGAGGCCCGGGACCGCCGGCTCGCGATCCTCGCCCTTGAGGTCGAGATCGAGCGTGACCTGCTCAAGGCCGACCAGGTCCGGGTGCAGGCCGAGCGTCTCACGCCTCTGGTGGATCAAGGGTTCGGCCGCGCCGCCGAGCAGCAGGACTTCGAGCTGGCGGAGCGCACCCTGCTTGGACAGGTGGCGGCCAACCGCAACCTGCTCAGCGCCCAGGAGGAGGAGCGCGCCGCCGCCGATGCCAGCCTCGAGCGGGCCCGCGCGATCCTCGAGGGGCTCCAGGCGCCGACGCCGTCGGTCGCGGCCCGTGAGGCGGTGGAGCTCGCGGCGCGTGCCGCCGACGACGCGGCGATCGCCGCGCTGCAGCAGCGCGTGGACGTCCGCCGGGCCGAGCTCGGGGCGCTGCGGCTCGAGCAGGCGGGCCTGACCCTCACGGCGACCATCGCGGGCCGAGTCGGGCTCGTGGAGGCACACCCCGGCCAAGCGCTCCTCGCGGGCGCGCTGGTCGCGCGGATTGAAGCCGGCGACGCGCGCAACGTGACGGTCTTCCTCCCCGAACCCATGGCTGCAGAGGGCGAGGCGCCGGAGGTGGTGCTGCTCTCACGCCGCGCATCCCCGGCTGAGCTCGCGGCGGCGGAGGTGGTCGGGTATGGCCGCGGTGTCGAGGAGCTCCCGGTTCGCCTGTGGCGCCAGCCTCAGGTCCCGGAGTACGGGCGCACGCTGATCGTGCGTCCGCCGGAGTCCCTGGCGTTGGTGCCCGGCGAGGTGCTGGGCGTCCGCCTCGAGCGGCCCTGAGCGGCCGCCCCGGCGCTCCCCCGGCCCCAAGGCGGCTCCTCCGTTGCGCAGCGGCGCGGCCTCGCCGCAGAAGCGCTCTGAGGGCGTGCCAGCCGCGGCGATATCAGCCGCCGCAGTCTCAGCCGCCGCAGTGTCTGCCGCCGCAGTGTCAGCCGCCGCAGTGTCTGCCGCCGCAATCTCAGCCGCCGCAGCCCGGCCGTGAGGCCCGCGGCGGGCGCGGCTCAGTGCGCTTCCGGCGAGGAGGGCCCGCTGCCGAGGCGTCGGTAGCTCATTGGATCGGCACGCAGGACCTCGAGGTCGCCGAGCCGCGACAGGGTGCCTGAGATCTCCACCGGCTCGGCGACCATGTGGAGGATGCGGTCGTTGACCGCGCCGCCGTCCGCGTCGACCAGCAGGACATACCTGGCGGTCCCGTCGGGTCGTCGGACCATCAGCACCGGCGGCACCCCGCCGCTGATGCAGCGCGTGGCGCAGGCCCGGTGCACCTTGAGGTTCCCGGGCTTCATGACGCCGAGGTAGCACTTCGAGTCGACGATCTCGCCCCGCAGAGTGGCGGCCGTCGTGGTCAGCGGCGTGGGGTCGGCGAGGACCGCCTCACCGAGATCCACCAGGGACTCGGGGAGGAGCTCGACCATCGTGACCCCGTCGCGGTCGATCAGCGTCCCCGTGAGGCGGACGCGATGGCCAGCGAGGTGACCCACGGCGGAGTCAGCCCCACGCTTGCCGAAGACGGTGAGGAGCCAGCGGGAGGTGGGGGCGACCTGAGTGCGCTCGGCGCCCGGCCGGTCGACGATGAGCATCGGGTAGGGGGAGAGCTCGACCTGGCCCTCGAAGGACCGCTCCACCCCGAACTCGAACCTCGACGCGCCGAAGGGGGCCTGGGTCGCCGCGATCACTGACGCGAGGCCAAGGGAGATCAGGAGCACGGCGATCACGCGCCCGCGAACGAAGCGCGCCAGCCCCGGCGCCGCCTTGCCTTGCCAGCCGATATAGAAGGCCTCGGCGTTGGTCTCGGGTGACTCGCTCATGGGATCAGGCCGGGACCGAGCCGGCCGGGGTGATGGAGACGGGATCGGTCTCGGTGCCCAGGGGCAGCGGCCGTGGGTCGAGCAGCACGCGTCCGTCCTGGATTCGAAGTCGGAAGGTCGGCACGCGCTCGTCAAAGGGCTCGGGGGAGGTGCCGCACTTCGGTCGGTACTGGAACCCGTGCCACGGGCACACCACGAGGCCGTCGACCACGCGCCCCTCGCCGAGGGGGCCATTCTGGTGCTGGCAGACGCTGGAGAGCGCGGATAGATGGCCCTTGGATCGGAAGATCGCGACGCGGTCACCGGCGGCGACCACGACCTTGGCTCGGCCTTCGGGGATCTCGTCCACGCCACAGGCGTCCACCCATCTCTCCTCTTGGAGGGCGCCTTCATCATTGTCCCGGTGATCGCGGCTGGCCTCGGTACGGGCGGCGAGCACGTGCAGGGTGCCGAGCCAGGCGGCTCCCAGGGTAAGCGCGGCGGGGGTGGCCATCCCGGAGTGGGTCTGGAGGGAGCCGAGGGCCACGTGCAGGAGGATCAGGGCGTAGGCCACGTAGACCAGCATGTGCAGGGCCTTCCAGGTCGGCGCCGACAGGTTCCGCAGCCAGAAGTCATGGCTCGTCGCGGCCATGATCACGAGGATCACCAGGGCCATGGCACCCAGTGGCTGGAAGGGGAACTGGGCGACGCTGTCCACGCGGGTGTTCGAAGTGAACAGGCTCACGATCGGGTTCACGTCGCCGAAGGCGTGGAACTGGAGCGTGGAGAAGCCGCCGTGCAGGAAGGCGAGGGTCGCCATCGTCACGCCCAGGTGCCTGCGGTTGTAGAGCAGCGGCAGCCACCTGGGATCACGGCGCGCGAGCGGCCCGATGCTGAGGATGATGTGCAGCAGCACGAGCGCCGAGGTACCGAGCCCGCGGATCAGCAGGGTCTCGAGCGTGGCCTCGGGGTGAACCGCCGCTGACACGGCGATGAAGGACACGAGATAGAGGATCACGCCGCCGACGATGAGCCGGTCGTAGAGCTTCTTCTGCGGGTTCCACTGAACGGCCTGGTAGGTGTGCCCCATGGTCAGCGTCCCTCCGCCGTCGATGCGGCCAGTGCGAGGCTGCCAAGGACACGCTGTTGACCGAGGCTGAAGATGATCAGCTGCGTCCCGTGCGGGGCCGCCAGCGTGAGCTTGCTGGCTCCGAGGGGCGCCACCGAGCCGAGGAGTCGGGCGTCGGCCGGGAGGGCGGGGTCCTGTGATCCAGGCAGGGCGAGCGCCGCGGAGCTGGTATAGGCGAGGATGTCCGCCGCCTCGAGGCGCGTCCCGGCCATGAGCCACAGGACCTGCCGCCCATCCTGAAGGGGGAGCAGCGCGGCGCGCAGGCCATCAACGCCCGGGACGGGTCTTGCTGCGGAGGTCGCGTCCGGGGGCGCAGCGAGCACAGAGTCCCGACCGCCTCCAGCGTCCACGAACGCGTCGGGTTGGACCCATACGCCAACCATGACGCTGGCGACCGCGGCGGCGAAGCTCGCCGGAGCCAGCCAGCGGTGGCGGCGGCGGAGGGGCTCGATCATGCCTCGGCCTCCACCTTGCGCTGTGCCGCGCACTTGTGGGGCGTTCGCTCCTCCGAGGGCTGGGCGCCGTTCGCCCAGCGACGGGCGAGGATCGGCCACAGCAGCGCGGCCCCAGGCATCACGAGCAGGCGAAAGCCCCACGTGGCGCCCCTTGCGTCGGGGTCGATCTTCCCGGCACCCACAAGCGCAAAGGGGATCGCGAAGGCCGCGCCGAGGGCCAGATAGAGGCCAGTGACGGATACGAGGACTTCGACGGTGGTCATGGCCAGACGAGGGGGTCAAGTCGGCGGGAAGGAGTCGAGGAGTGTAGGGGGCCGGCCCGGGCGCTGGAAAGACCGACCGGGCGGTCGTTGTCGACGTCGCCCTACGCCGCCGTCGCGGCACGCTGGTGGCTCCGGGATTTCGGCCCCGGTGGATACCTCCAGGGGGCCGAGGTCACCCTCTCAGGCCGTCGACGGACCTCGTGTCCGGTCGGCCGGCGCCTCCGCCCTCGTGATCTCCCCGGACGGCGCAGCCCAATTCGAAGGCCAGCGGCCATGAGGCGGGGGGGGGCGAGGAGCACTCCGAGGATCAGCGCTCGAAGGAGGCGGCGGCTCTCGCGCGTGGGGACAGCGGACCTCAGGTCCGGATCGTAGCGGGAGGAGCTCTGCGTCCCGCGCGGCCGAGGTCCAATCAGCCGAGGCGCTCAGCGCTGGCGAGCGCCTGGTGGGGAACGAACAGCGACCCCCTTCACCTGCCTGTTGTTCAAAGAAATTGAGGGCTGAATCGGTGCAGGTGTGGGAGCCGTCGTTCAACACGAGGAGCCGTGCGGCGAACGGGAGCGAACGCAGATACGAGACTTCCTGCCCATCGAGCGCTCCCGCAGCCTCCATCCGGATTCCTGTCGCAAGCCCCGCCAAGGCTGGAGCGGGTCGCAGCACTCAACCGCCAGCTGGCAGGACGCGGGCCAGCACGAAGCGCGTGCGGCCAGAGGTGGTCCTCAAGAGCTCTGCGATGGGAGGGGGAGCACCGACACCCGTCTCGACCGCCTCGGCTTGGCGGAGGTCGAGCAAGACCAGCTGGCCCGCGGCCGGCCACGGGCCATCGAGCTGGAACCGGCGCCAGGGGTGGTCGAGCAGGAAGTGGAGGTTGGAGTGGGTGTCGAACCAGTCGACGTGGAGCACCTCGCCCTCCTGTAGGAACGGGGCCAGCTCCTGAGCGGCGGCCTCCATGGCGCGGCGTTCGGCTCGACGGAGGTCCGTGCCCACGGCGATCGCTCCGAAGAGCGCGAGGGCGCAGCTCGCCATCGACGCCGCGCCGATGGACCCATCCGGGAGCCAGCGCCGGGAGCGGATGGAGCGAAGCGTGAGGGCGATGGCGGGGAGGCTCACCATGAGGGCCAGCGCCCGCGCGGAGGGAGGCGCGTGCGCTCCAAAGGCGTTCAGCGCCGCGGCGAGGCCGAGGCCTCCCGCGAGTGGTGGCAGCAGGCCGAAGGCGCGGAGCCGTATCCGCTCGGCTGATGCTCCGGTGAGCTGCAGCGCGACGAGCGCGCCGACGGGAGCTGCCAGAGGGAGGAGGTAGCGCAGGCTCGTGCGCGGCACGAGCATGAAGACCACCGTGCCAGCCACCACAAAGGCCAATAGCGCGCGGCGAAGCGCGCGCTCCCCATCGTCGCCCTGGATCTTCACCAGGGGGAGCGCCAGGGACCACGGGGCGAACAGCAGCATGACGGCCAGAGGGGCCGTCAACACTGCGAGCAGCCGCTCGACGGACCACGCCAGCGCGCGGTCGCTGCCCTCAGCCAGGGGCTGGGCGAAGGCCGCGGCCCCTGCGTCTTGCCAGGCCATGAGGGCCCAGGTCCCGATGGTGGCGAGCGATAGAGCCCAGGAGAGGCAGGCCATCGGCTGCACGAGGCGTCTCAGCCCGCCGGTGGCCCAGGCTGCGGCGAGGAGGCCAGGGACGAAGAAGCCGACGGCGGGCGCGCCCTTCGCCAGGAAGCCCACCGTGAACCCGGCGCCGACGAGGAGCCAGCGGCGCGGGCTGGAGACCGGGGCTGCGAGCTGGACCGCCGAGGCGAGGATGGCGACCCCGAGCCCGGCGGCCAGCAGCCCGTCGAACTCCGCGATGCGGATCTTCTGCAGGGTCAGGACCCCCGTGGCCCCGGCGAAGGCGGCCCAGGCCGCGCGGCGGAACCCGACCACGGGCGCGAGCACCCGGGCGCCGAGCCACGGACCCAGGATGGCGATCAGTGCGAAGGGCAGACGCAGAGCAAGGACGGTCTCGCCCAGCAGGCGAAAGCTAGCTGCCACCAGCCAGTAGGCCAGCGGAGGCTTGAAGGTGTAGAGCTCCCCGTAGAGCTGGGGGACCGCCCAGCTCCCCTCGCGGAGCATGTGCCGTGCGCCGGAGCCGACGATGCCCTCCATGGTGACGACGGGGGCGAGGTCAAGTTGCGCGAGCGCCACGATCGCCAGCCCCAGGAGCAACAGGACCTCCGCTCGAAGGCGCGCCCCTTTCCCGCCGCTGGAGCTCACTCGCGCGGCGTTCCTGGCTGCGGTCAAGGGGTCATCCTTGGGTCTGGAGGGGGGAGGTTCAGCGCCCCGAACCGCGGGCCGCTCGGGGCCTTCGCCGTGGGCTTCAAGCCATCGGCTCTGCGTGGAGACGTTATCAAACGGCCGCCTCAGGTGAAGTCCGGGGCCACCACGTGGGTGCCGTGAAGACCGAGAGAGGGCGCCAGGCCGTGGAGGCCTGGCGCCCCCCCCCGAGGCGACCTGCGCCGAGCCCGGCGGCGTCCCGATGGATCTTGCCGCTGGCCCGCCGCGAGTCCTACTGGAAGAGCAGCGAGCTCGCGTTCGTGAAGTTGAGTCCGCCGGACTGCGGCAGGTCTCGGTGCGCGAACTGCGCGTACCAGGTGGTGCCGGGCAAGACCCCTCCGCCGGCGATAGGCAGCTGCGCGATATCGATGAGCTCGACGGCGGTGCCGTCGGCGCTCGTGGTCTGAATCCCAAGCCGGATCAGGTTGCCGCTGAGGCAGAGGACGCCGCCGCCGAGCGGCGTCATCTGGGAGGCGTCTGCGAGAACGAAGAGGCCAGCGGAGCTGGGAGGGAGGCGCCGTGCGTGCAGCTCAAGGTCGTCCTCGCTCACCCGGGTCGACCCGAGGGCGAAGAGCTCACCGGCGCTCCCGGTTGAGTTCGAGAGGGAGCCGCAGCTGAACGCTTCCCGCGACACGAGGTCGATCGAGTCGATCCATCCGGCGCCGTTCGGGATTCCGACCCCGAACGCCGCGGCGTGGTCTGGGTGGACGGCGACGCCGTCGCACCAGGGGAACCACCCGGGCAGGCCGGAGTCGACCTCGAGGCGTGCTTGGAGGGTCCTCACGTCCACGACGAGGTATCGATTCGACGACGCGACGACGGCGTAGGCACCGTCCGGAGTCAGGTCGACGTCCACGGGCCAGCCCTCGATCTGGTCCGTGAAGATCGGCGTCGGGGCCGGCCCCGCGGTGAGGTCATAGAGCCGCAGACGCGTGGTCTCGCCGGACGGCGCGATCACCGCGGCGAGCTCATTGGTGCAGACCACCGAGTCGAGCCCGGCGTAGATCCCGGAGTGTGTGGCCGGGAACGGGCGAGAGTTCGTGATCGAGAGCCCGCCGCCGCCTGTCGGGAGGTTCCCGAGGTTGAACTCGTAGATCCTCCGGCCGGTCTGGACGAGCAGCGTCTCACCGTCCGGCGTCACCGTCAGGTCGCGCGGCGAACCGGTCAGCAGGGCGAACCAGTTCGTCCCACCGTGGTCTTGAACGTTGAGGTACCCGCCAGCGGTGCTCGGGCCGCCCAGGGTGATCGTCGCCCATACGCTGTCCGTCATGACCACCGTGTCGAAGGCCGTCTCGAGGTACGGCCCGGTCGGGCCAGGGAAGCTCGTGACGCGCCGGACGATCTGGGTGTTCGTTCCATCAAGTCGGATGAGCGCGACCTCGTCCTCGGCGCGGACCGTCGCGTACTGACCGTCCGGTGAGACGGCGACGTCCATCGGGCGACCGGCGAGCTGGTCGAGCGGGAGGGTGTCCAGCACGACGCGTGGTCCGCCGCCGGCGGGCGGGACCAGCTCGACCACGAGGACCGACGTGTCGCCACTGTTGGGGTCGATGGAGAGGGAGACCCCGTGGTCCGCAGTGACGGCGACCATGTCGTTCCCAAGCTCGGCGTTGATGCCCGGCGGCTCCGAAGGTTCGTTCAGCAGGATCGCGCCGCCCGCCAGGTCAATCACGAACGTCCCGCTCGCTCCTGTTCCGCCGAAACGCGAGCCGCCTCGGACGACGGCGAGCCTCCCGTCGGGCGTCAGTTCGACGTCACGGGGCCGGAACCCGCAGTCGATCTCGGTGATCAGCGTGGGAGGCGTCGTGGTCAGGTCGATCAGCTGAGCCTGCGAGCCGAGCGTCAGCGCCCGCACGTTGGAGACGGCGACGGCGTCGTTCGCCGGGCCCGAGCCGCCCACCAGTAGCGACGCGGGGGTGGAGTAGACGAGCTGCCCCGTCTCGAGCTCGACGATGAAGGTCACCGTGGCGCTGGCGGTGGTCCGACCGATCGCATAGCGGCCGTCCGGTGTGATCTCAACGTCGTCGACCCCGAGGTTCGAGCGGTCCGCGAAGGAGGTGAACTGTGCCAACGCCGGCGTCGATAGCAGGGCTCCGACCGGGAGCGCGAACGCGACCCCGAGCGGGCGGAGGGTCCTGGGGAGCAGCTCGGAGAGCCTCATGGGCAGGCCGATGGGCTGGGGACGGCGGTGCGAGCGGAGGGGGTTGGTCATGACGGTCTCATGCGGGTGTGGCGGGAAACAGCCGGGCTCGGTGATAGCCGGTGCCGTCTCCTGGGTCACTCTGTCACGTGAACTCTTGGCGGGGAGGCTGGTGCGGACGACGGATCACGGATGCTGACGGGAAGGCGGCGTCTGGCCGTGGGCAACCTCGCGGCCATCGCGTCGCCGGATGTCCGGGCCGCGTCCGCCCAGAGGCGAGGCGTCGGAGGGCGCAGCGGCGGGCGCGTAGGCGGCGAGTCTGGGTCATGGGATCGACCGGCTGCACCGTATCGCTCGCTCCGGCCGACCGACCCTCTCAGGCCGTTCTGGGCCAGCGGAGGCGTTCATTCCAGGGTCCAGGCGGAGGCTGCCCCCGGAGACGCACGGGCTCTCGTAGCAGCCTGGCGAGGAGCGCTCCGCGGTGGCGCCGGGCGGCGGGTAGGAGGTCGCGGCGGGCAGGCTGGCCATGGTCGACGCGGGCCCGCACGTAGGCCTCGAGCAGGAGCTGCTGCTCTGGTGTGGACCACAGGTCCATGCCGTCAAGCAAGAGGCAAGCCAGGTCATACGCGGGCCCCCGGAGCGAGGCGTGCGGGGCCGCGCGCCAGCTATCCACAAAGACGAGCCGTCGCGCGGCGGTGGGGGGCAGGACGAGGATGTTCCTCGGGAAGAGGTCGCGATGGATGAAGCCCAGCGCGTGCATGCGGCCGACCTCTCCGCCCAGCTCTCTCGCGAGGCTGCGCCGGCTCCCCTCATCGGCGCTCGTCAGGGGCCGATCTTCGTTCCGGTCGTCGAGGCTCTCCGGCGCACTGCCCAGGGCCGCGTCCAACTCCTGCACGCCCGAGAGCTGTTCGAGGATGAGGGCCTGGTAGCGGGGGAGGCCACCGCGCCAGAGGACCCCGGCGGCGAGGGCGCGTGGGACCTGGAAGCCGCGCTCTGCCAGCCAGCGGAGGTTCTCGTACTCACGAACCCTGGGGAGGGGCTGACCCCAGAGGCGGCGCAGCGCATGACGGCGCGCTGCCGAACCCGACAGGGGGCTTGCCTTGGCGAAGACCGGCGCTCCGCCGGGTTCGACCACTCCGGTGAAGGGCCGGGGTGCACGCGCCTCCACCAGCCGGATGAGGTCGCGCTTCGCCTCCGTGGTGCCCCACAGCACGAGGGTGCCCCCCTCCAGGCGCATGCGCTGGTCAGCGCCCATGGACGGTGGCGGCGACGAAGGTCTGGGGAGAGAGGTACCGGAAGGAGGCGGCATGACCCACGACTCGCGCCCCGGCGCTCTCGAAGTCCGCGCGCAGCGCCGCGCGCGGAACGGCGAGGCGCGTGTCGGCTTGCCGCGCCCGCCGCAGGCCTTTGCGTCTCCGCAGGGCATGCCAGCTCCTCGAGTCCCAGAAGGACGCGATGACGACGCCCTTGCAGACCCGGACCAGCTCCCCGATAGCCTGGTGCCGCTCGGCGGGGCCGAGGTGGTGCAGGAGCCTGCAGCAAACCACGGTGTCGAAGTGATCGTCGGGGAAGGGCAGGGCATGCACCTCCCCCTGGACCCGCTCGCCGCCGCACTCGGCCAGCATGCTGGCCGAGTAGTCCAGGGCGAGGTACTCCCGGCCGGGCTCCAGGGCCGCCTGCAGACGCCCGGTTCCAGAGGGCGCGTCCAGGATGCTCCCGCCGGGTGAGCCGTGGCGGTCGAGCAGTCCGAGGACCATCCGGGCATCACGGCCCCGGGACCGCGGACTCCGAAAGCGGTCCCCCGCGTAGTGTCGGCCAGCGCCCTCTCCGGTCCACTTCGTCTGCGCACGGGCCATCGCTCCAGTATGCCCGCGCCCGGTGACGCCCGGCGAGATCTTGGCCCTGCAGCCAGCCGAACTCGTAGGCGACGGCCGTGGATCACACGGCGTCCTGCGCCCACGCAGGAGCCAAGGCGCCGGTGCCCAAGGGGCACCGCACGCGCCTGGGTCATCGCGCTCGCGGTGGCGAGCGCGCCTTCCGGGGAGTCCGACCTACCCCGCCAGGGATCGAGCCTTGCCCCTGGTGGATCCATGATCGATGCCTCCACGCCTCTCTGGCGCGACCGAAGGGCTGCCCGCTGCGCCAGGTGCCTGCAGGGTGGGTGGGCGAGCCAGGTGGACAGGTTTAGGGGTTTACCCTTACCGGGTGCCGCGGGGCGCCCTACGATCGAGGCGTCTTGAATCCAGGACCGTGGGGCCTGGATCTGCTCTCAACGCCATCCGCCCCGGGCTGCCCATGGAGACAACGCACAGGTCGACCTGCGTCCTCGCCGCCGGATGCGCGAGCCTCGCCGCTCGCGCCCACCACGGTGATGACCATCCGGCCCGGGGTCTCGACGGCCCGACCGCCGCAACGGTCCCGGGGGCGCTTTGACGTTGCACTTCCTACCCCGGCCTGGGGATGACCATGGACTTCCGAGCGATCGGGCAGACCACCTGGGATCGAAGAACCTGATGGCTGGGTTGAGGGAGCGGCCCATCCACTCCGCCGAGCCCGTCCACTCCGCTGAGCCCATCCACTCCGCTGAGCCCATCCACTCCGCCAAGAATGAGGATCGGATCGGCAAGTTCCGCCTCGTCCGTGAGATCGGCCGCGGCGCCATGGGCGTGGTCTACGAGGCCTTCCAGGACGACCTTCAGCGCTGCGTCGCCCTGAAGGTGATCGCGCCAGGGGTGCTCGACGCGAGGCCCAACGCTCAGGAGGCGTTCGAGACCGAGGCGAGGCTGGCCGCCAGCGTTCGCCACCCGGGGGTGGTCTCGGTCCACGAGGTCGGCTTCGCCGATGGCCGCGCGTACCTGGCGATGGAGTTCGTGGAGGGCGATTCGCTCGGCGCAGCATCGGCGCCGATGGACCCGAGGGAGCTGGCGCGGATCACGCTCGAGATCGCGCGCGCCGTGTCGGCTCTGCATGAGGGCGGCATCGTGCACCGCGACCTGAAGCCCGATAACGTCCTCATGGACCGCGACGGGCGGGCGCGCGTGACGGACTTCGGGCTGGCGTTCCTGCATGGCGAGAGCGGCGTCGAGGTCGCGGGCACACCGGGGTTCATGGCGCCTGAGCAGCTGCGTGCCGGGTTTGGCCCCGTCGGAGAAGGCAGCGACGTCTACGCGCTGGGCGCGGTGATGCACTCGCTGATGACCGGGCAGCACCCCAACGCCGCGAAGCGGGTGATCGATGTTGTGATCGCCACGGTTGAGCGCGACCTCCCGGTCGTTCTCCCAGCGGCTGGTGTCCCGGCCGAGCTGTCGGCCATCTGTCGGCGATGTCTCGAGCGTCGCGTGGAGGACCGCTATGCCAGTGCGGCGGCGGTCGCCGATGACCTGGAGAGATGGTTGCGAGGAGACGCGCCCGAGGCGACGCCGCCGGGGCGACTGCGACAGGCGCAGTCGTTCTTCCGTCGCCGGCGGATGCTGGCCGGGCGGGTGCTCGCCCTGTTCGCCTTCGGAATGCTGTCGCTCCTGAACTACGCGATCCTCGGGGTGATGGAGGCGGGCTACTTCTTCCGCGTCATCGCCGTGCTCGGGTTGCTCGTGATGGCCTCCGTGCTGCTGGACTGGATGAATCGTCGCGGCTCGTTCTTGCGTCAAACGCCCTACGTCTGGCCGCTGCTCGATTGCGTCGGGTTGACCTGGGTCCTGCATGTCGGGGACGGCCTCGACTCGTCGCTGATCGTCCTGTATCCGATGTTGATCGTCATGACGGGCTCCTGGCTCGACCGCTCGGTGGTGTTCGTGACCATGGCCCTGGCCATGCTCGCTTACGCCTCGGGGATCGCCCTGGGCACGAGCGAGGTGGCTGGCATCGAGCAGCACCTCGCTGTCATGACAACGCTCCTTGTGACCGCGTTACTGATGGGCATGCAAGTCGAGCGCACTCGTGCGCTGCGCGAGTACGCGTCGAGCCGCTGGTAGGGCGCGACGGCTGCGGATGCGACGGCTGAGGATGCGACAGCTGCAGACGCGACGGCTGCGGACGCAGCGGCTGCCCCCCCCGAGTCACCATCACCGGAGCGTCACGGCGACCGCGTCCTCCGCGTTGGAGGTGTTCTGCTCGCCGCTCGCGTCCCGGTGCGCCTTGAGGGGTTCAACTCCCCGGACGGCCCAGCTGTCGCAGGTCGGTCGGCCTGCCGTGTTGTCACGTGCCGGGCCCCTCCTCGGCATTCGCTAGTCTCTCGCCCATGCAAGGACCAGCATTCCAGGCCAGGGCCAAGCTCGAAGCGATGGCTTGCGAGGCCACCGGCGCGACTCGAACTCTCTCGTGCGAGGTGGTTCAGAGTCTCTGGAGTGGCTACGGGCAGATCCTCCGCTTCGAGCTCGGGGGGGGCACCTGTTCGAGCGTGGTGGTCAAGCACGTGAAGTGGCCGACGGCACGCGACCATCCCCGCTCGTGGAACTCGGACCTTGGCCACGAGCGCAAGGTCCATTCCTACGTGGTGGAGACGGCCTGGTACCGAGACCATGCAGAGTCATGTGGGCCCGCTTGCCGCGTCCCCCGATGTCTGGC
This sequence comes from uncultured bacterium, assembly GCA_905480285.1. Taxonomy (GTDB): domain Bacteria; phylum Planctomycetota; class UBA1135; order UBA1135; genus Saltatorellus. The sequence continues at coordinate 1,793 of CAJQPT010000311.1, read as the reverse complement.
GCTCGCGGCCGACGGCGACGAGGTCTACATGGTCCTGGAGGACCTCGACGCGGCAGGCTACGGCCGTCGGTCGAGCGACCCGAGTCCGGCCCAGCTCGAGGCGTGCCTGTCCTGGCTGGCGAACTTCCATGCGAGGTTCCTGGGCATAGAGAGCCAGGGGCTCTGGCCCATTGGCACCTACTGGCATCTGGCGACCCGTCCGGAAGAGCTCGCTGCCATCGAGCCGGGGCCCCTGAGGGACGCCGCCCCCGAGCTGGATCGCAGGCTGAACGCGAGCCCGTATCAGACCTTCGTGCATGGCGACGCCAAGCTGGCGAACTTCTGCTTCTCGGACAGCGGCACCGCCGTCGCGGCGGTGGACTTCCAGTACGTCGGCGCGGGGTGCGGCATGAAGGACCTCGCCTACTTCGTCAGCAGCTGCTTCGGCGAGGATCAATGCGAAGCCCGGGAGCAAGAGCTGCTCGACCGGTACTTCCTGCACCTGGAAGCGGCGCTGGAGCGAGACCAGAGCCCCGTCGAATTCTCCGCCCTGGAGGCCGACTGGCGAGCGCTCTACCCGGTCGCATGGACGGACTTCTATCGCTTCTTGAAAGGGTGGAGTCCCGACCACTGGAAGATCCACCGCTATAGCGAGCGTCTGGCAAGGCAGGTCTTGGGGCAGCTATGAGGCTGAGTCCGAGCGACAGGCGATGGCTCGCTGGGTCCGCGTGCCGCGCCGCGCGCGAGGCCGGCGACTTCATCCGCGCCTCGCGGCCGGCCATCGTCGAACGCAAGTCGGGGGGCCAAAGCGAGGCCTCGCAGGTCGTCACGGAGATTGACCGGAGGAGCCAGGAGATCATCCTCGAGGTCCTGCAGGAGAGCGTGACGCGATGCTCGCTCGGTGTGCTGAGCGAGGAGCTGCACGACGATGGCAGCCGCCTGGAGCGCGACTTCTTCTGGTCCATTGACCCGCTCGACGGGACCCTGCCCTACGTCGAAGCTCGCCCGGGCTATGCGGTCTCGATCGCGCTCGTCTCCCGCGAAGGGGTCCCCGAGATCGGAGTCATCGTGGATCCCGTCCATGACACTCTTCACTGCGCGATTCGTGGTGGCGGCATGACCCTTAACGGTGAGCCGTGGTCGCCCCCGCCGCCGAGAGCGAACGTGGGAGTGTCGGTCTTCGCAGATCGGAGCCTCCTGAACCACCCGCGGTACGCGACCGTCGTGGCGGCCCTCGATACGGGATCTGTGGACTCGGGCAGCACCGGAGCGGGGGTCCTGCTGGGTAGCGGCGCCGTCATGAACGCCTGCAGGACACTGGAGAGTCCACCTGCCTGCTACTTCAAGTTCCCCAAGGAAGAGGAGGGCGGCGGAGCGCTGTGGGACTTCGCCGCGTCGGCGTGCCTGTTCACCGAAGCGGGGGCCGTCGCCACGAACATCCACGGCGGGCCACTGGATCTGAACCGCACGGACGGAACGTGGATGAACCATGAAGGCGTCATCTTTGCGACGAGCGACGCCCTCGCGGCACGGATCACGGAGATCTACCGCGATGGGTCCGCGGCACGCGGTACTTGTAGGCCGGGACCCTGATGGGATGCGACGCAAGGCTCGGCTCGCCGACGGTCACCTGGTCGGCGAACCGGTGGGGAGCCTCAAACTCGTCGATGACCTGGCGAGGGAGAGCCACCTTGAGCCGACACGCTTGGGAGACCAGGGGCGACCCATCAACGTCGCGTGGGTCTTCCGCGTCGCGATGTGCAGGCTCCTGGCGTCGGCATCCTGGAACGAGATTGGGAACCAGACCGGCCGGC
>CAJQPT010000310.1 GCA_905480285.1 uncultured bacterium | reverse complement strand
GACGGCCCTGGCGAGGCCTGGGGTCGCGGCTGAGGCTGGAGTTCCATGCCGTCGGTCACTGGTCGCTGCTGGCGGGCCCGAGGGACTCCAGGCGAACCTCGTCGCCTGGATCAAGCTCGAGCCGCAGGCCGAGCCCCTCGACCTCGCTGGTGCCCGTCGCGCGGAGGACGCTCCCCGAGCCGGCGGAGAGCACCTCGACCTGGCCTCGCAGCGCGATTCGCCCCGCGGGTGAATCCACCTCGCGGGTCGAGGGGTCCAGCTCGAAGGGCGTCGAGAAGTCGCTGAGGAGCGCCAGCTCGACGGTCTCGCTCGGCTCGAGGCGGATGACCTCGTCGCGGTAATCCACGCGGCCGATCTGGTTGGAGCGGTTCCGAACCCGGATGAGTCGATGGTGGATCGTCTCCACCCAGAACGGGCCCGACGACCCCTCGAGGATCGCTCCGCCGGGGAGCTCAACCTGGCCAGCCTCACCGAAGCTCACCGTCGCGCCCGTCACATCCAGGAGGGTGAAGATGGGCTCGCGCCGGCTCTCAGAGCCGACCACGCCGGTCCCCCGCCCGTGGAGCGCCACCTGGGTATCCCCGGGGAGGAGGATCTCGGCGTAGCCCTCCGGCCCAGCGAACACCCATGAGCCCGCGGGGATCAGCGTTCGCTTCTCGTAGAAGGAGAGGTCGTAGACCGAATTCGTCTCGGCGATCCGCACCCGTACGGGGTCCGAGTGCCGGATTACAAAGGCCTCCTCTGATCCACGTCCGAACGCCCACTTCGCACCCTCGGGCAGCGGATTGGTCTGGGGCGTCAACATCCCCGGGTACTTCTGGGTGTCGAGAAAGCACCCGCTCAAACCCGCGGCGAGGGCCGCGGCCAGCAAGGGGAGACGAAGCGGGGAGGAGTTCATCACTGCAGGTGGGAGTTCGTTCCCGGCGTCAGGTCCGGGTCTCGGCGACCCCGGCGGTCGGGCCCGAGGCCCGGGGCGCCGCGGCGCTGAGGAAGCGCTCCAGGAACTTCGTGTCGTGCTCGGCCTTCTGGAACTCCCCCTGCTCCAGCACCTCGCGCTGGAGCGGGATGGTCGTCTTGGGCCCTTCAATCACGAATTCGTCGAGCGCGCGCATCATGGTGCGGATCGCCTCCTCCCGCGTGGGGCGGTGTACGAGGAGCTTGCCGATCATGGAGTCGTAGTTCGGCGGAATCCGGTACCCGCTGTAGCAATGACTGTCGATCCTGACGGCAGGCCCACCGGGAGGCACGAAACTGCTGATCAGCCCCGGCTGGGGCTGGAAGTCCATGGCGGGATCCTCGGCGTTGATGCGGCACTCGATGGCGTGTCCGCGGACCTGGATGTCCTTCTGGCGGTATCGGAGCGTCTCCCCCGAGGCCACGCGCAGCTGTTCCTGAATGAGATCGACGCCGGTCACCAGCTCGGTCACCGTGTGCTCCACCTGGATCCGCGCGTTGACCTCGATGAAGTAGAAGTGCCCGTCCCCGTCCACCAGGAACTCCACCGTCCCGGCGTTGTGGTAGTTCGACGACTTGGCGAGGCGCACCGCCGCGGCGCACATCTCCTTGCGCTGTTTCGGGGAGAGGATCGGTGAGGGCGACTCCTCGATCAGCTTCTGGTGGCGGCGCTGCACCGAGCAGTCACGCTCCCCGAGGTGGATGACGTTGCCATGGCGGTCCCCGAGGATCTGAATCTCCACGTGCCGCCCCTTCTCGACGAACTTCTCGAGGTAGACGGTGTCATCCCCGAAGGCGGCCTTGGCCTCCGCCTGGGCCGCGCGCATACCGTGGAGCAGGCTCGGCTCGTTGCTGGCGACGCGCATCCCGCGTCCGCCGCCCCCCGAGGAGGCTTTGATCATGACCGGGTAGCCGATCTCCTGGGCGACCTTGGCCGCGGTGGCCTCGTCGCGTACAGGGCCGTCCGAGCCGGGCACCACGGGCACCTTCGCCGCGATCGCCATCTCACGGGCTCGGGCCTTGTTCCCGAGGTCCTCGATGGTCTTCGAGTCCGGCCCGATGAACTCGATCTTGCAGGACCGGCAGACCTCGGCGAAGTGCGCGTTCTCGGCCAGGAAGCCGTAGCCCGGGTGGATCGCCTCCACATCCGCGATCTCCGCCGCTGAGATGATGGAGGGGATGTCCAGGTAGCTCGCGCCGCTCGCGGCCGGACCAATGCAGATGGTCTCATCCGCCATCCGAAGATGGAGTGAATCGGCGTCTGCCTGGCTGTAGACCGCGACGGTCTCGATGTTGAGCTCGCGGCACGCGCGGATGATGCGCTGCGCGATCTCCCCGCGGTTCGCGACGAGGATTCTCCGGAACATCAGCGCGTCTTGACGAGGAAGAGGGGCTGGCCGTATTCGACAGGCTCGCCGTTCTCGACGAGGATCTCGACGATCTCCCCGGAACACTCGGCCTTGATCTCGTTCATGACCTTCATGGCCTCGATGATGCAGACGACGCTCTCGTCGCCGATCCGATCCCCCACGGCGGTGAACGGGTCCGAATCGGGGGACGGCGAGGCGTAGAAGGTACCGATCATGGGAGAGGTGATCTCCTCAACGCCGGCGGCGCGCGCGGGCGCCTCCGTGGACGTCCCGTCACCGTTTCCCGCGGGGAGCCCTGCGCCGCCGGACGGCGCCGGCCCCGGCGCCGTCGCGCCGGGCATCATCATGACGGACGGCTGGGCGTAGCTGCCCGAGGGGCCGCGACGGAGGTGCACTCGGAGGCCGGCCTTGTCGTCCTCGATCTCGAGTTCGTCGACCTCGCCTCGCTCCATGATCCGGACGAGGTTGCGGATGAGTTTCAGATCCATGTGGTCTCGGGGGCCGCTTGGCGGGCCCTCGGGTTGTTGACTGGCTGCGTGTATGGACTCGCTGGGCGGGGCGGTCGACGCCGACCGCACCGGTGGCGGGAGCCCGCGCCCACCATAGCGCTCCCCGCAGCGGGGATCTGCCCCCTGACCAGGAGCAATCGAAGCCAGTGGACCGTCGAGGGGCCCTTGGAGGCGTCAGGCCGCCGCTGAGCAGCACCCCGCCGAGCCGCCTTCCAAGGGGTCTCCGGCGTCCTCACCCCTCTCCGCGGGTCCAATGACCGCTCTTCCCGCCCGACTTCTCGAGGAGCTCGACCGCGCCAAGGCGTATGGCCTTGGAGGCGCCCTTGGTCATGTCGTAGACGGTCAGAGCCGCCATGGACGCACCGACCATGGCCTCCATCTCGACACCTGTGGGACCGGTGCAGCGCGCCTCACAGGTGACTTCAAGGACGCCTGGGCCGACCGAGGAGAAGCGGACGTCGACCAGATCGAGGCCGAGGGGATGACACATTGGGATCAGGTCCCCCGTGCGCTTCGCGGCCATGACGCCGGCGACCCTGGCGACCTCCTCGATCGGCCCCTTGGGCCCGCCGCCGGCCATGACGACCTCGAGCAGGCCGGAGGGAAACTCCACGCGCGCCCGCGCCACCGCGCGGCGCTCCGTCGCAGCCTTCCCGGAGACGTCGACCATCCTCGCCCTCGCCCCCTGGGGTCCCGCGTCGATATGCGACAAGTTAGCCGGCGGTCCTTGCCCGCCGGCCCCGACTGTTCCGCTGTCCTGGTCGTCCATGGCCCGTTCCCGGTGGTTTGATTTACGTCTCGACGCGCCCCGCTCGCCAATTGCGAGGCCAGAGGATCGTAGAGTCGGCGTGACGGGAGCGCCTATCGCTCGCGCTGGCATATCCCGACCGACGATACTGAACTGAGCGCCGCCCCTGGCCGACCGGTTTTCCGGCACGGGGCCTCTCCAACCTCCATTTCCGCATGCTCTTCAGCGCCCTTCTCTGCCTCCCTGCCCTCCTGGGACCCATCTCCCAGCCGCTGACGGCCCCCGCACCCACCACGGGTCTGCCGGCCCTGCAGGATGAGGTGGACTTGATCCTGGACGATCGGCTCGAGGCCGTCAGGGGCCTGGACGCTGGTGCCATTTGGCGCGAGGCCGCCCGGGTCGGGGGCCTCCTGGATGAAGAGCTCGGCGCCGCCATGGACGCCAAGCTGGACGCCCGTCTGCGCGCCGGGGAGGAGGACCCACGGCGGCTGCTGTTCATGGTGACCCTCCGCCTCGACGGCGATGACGTGGACCACGGCCTCATCGCCACCGCGACCGCGGGCGCCCTCGACGAGGATGACCCGGACCTGGCGCGAGCCGCGGCCGACCTCCTTGGGGCCATCGCGCCGGAGATCTCTGACCGCGATGCAAAGACCGAGGCCGCAGAAGAGCTCCTCCAGCGAGCCGGCGGCAAGGGCGCCGTCGAGCTGCGCGTCGCGTGCGCGATCGCCGCGACCCGACTGGGGCGCGGATCCCAGATCGCCTCGGCCCGTCGGATCCTGGGCTCCTTCCTCGAGAGCTCCGACCCGAACCTTCGCGCAGCTGGAGCCCTCGGGTTTGCAGAGATCGGCGCGGTCGAGGAGGTGGACGGCGTCGAGGACGAGCTCGCGCGGCTGTCCCAGCTCCCCGGCGAGTCAGGTCGGCTCTCCCGCGCCTACCTCGAGCAGCTGCGTGCAGATCGCTTCTACGAGTCGCGCCTTCGCCGTATGCGCCGGGACGAGGGCAACCGCCGCCTCGGCGGGGACCTGCCCAACGACCTCGCCCGGATCGAGCGCCTGATCGCCCTGATCCAGGAGCTCCACCTTGAGGGTGACAAGGTGGACCGCGAGGCGCTCCTCGAGGCGGCCATGCAGGGCATGCTCAAGCGGCTCGACCGACACTCGTCCTACTTCTCATCGGAGTCCTACGAGAAGTTCGAGCAGGACCTGGAGGCGGAGTACGGGGGCATCGGCGCGTACGTCCAGAACGACCCAGATGACGGGCTCTTCACCATCACCCGGCCCATCTACTCGGGCCCCGCTTACCGCGCAGGGCTCGGGACCGACGACAAGATCGTCCGCATCGGCGACTGGCCCACCGTCGGCGAGCCCACCGAAGAGGTCATCAAGCGCCTCAAGGGCAAGCCCGGGACCGACGCAGAGCTCTTCATCTGGCGTCGTGGCATGGACGCGGGCCTGATCGACCGCCCCACCGAGGCCATGAAGGTCACCGTGGAGCGCGCACAGATCAGCATCCCCTCCGTCCACAGCCAGCTCCTCCCCGGAGACATCGGGCTCGTTGAGCTGCAGACGTTCAGCCGCAACGCCGCGAAGGACGTCTACGAGGCGATCCGTAAGCTGACCCGTGAATCGGGCCAAGAGGAGCTCAACGGCGTCATCCTGGACCTTCGCAACAACACGGGGGGGCTCCTGACCCAGGCCCGCGAGGTCGCAGACCTCTTTCTCCCGGAAAAGCAGACGGTGGTGAAGACCGAGAGCCGGTTCCGGGACGCGAAGGTGTTCAAGACCCGCATGCCCGCGATCGTCCCCGAGGACATCCCGGTGGCGGTCTTGATCAACCGCTTCTCAGCCTCGGCCTCCGAGATCGTCTCCGGAGCACTCCAGGACCTCGGGCGCGCCACGCTCGTGGGCCAGCGCTCCTTCGGTAAGGGCTCGGTCCAGTCCCTGATCCCGCTCGCACCCGAGCGAGACGACGAGTACGGCGACGAGAACCGCAACGGTCGACGCGACAACTGGGAGCCCATCACCCGTGACTTCGACGAGGACGGAGAGTTCGACTACGCACCGCGTATCAAGCTGACCATCGAGCGCTACCTGCTGCCCCTCGGCCGGTCGATCCACAGGGAGCTCGACGAGGAGGGCAACATCCTGTCCGCCGGCGGCGTGTCCCCCGACCTCGAGGTGGAGCCTCGCCGCCGGGAGTCATGGCGTCTGCTCGAGATGCGCCGTATCCAGGACACCCGCGCCCTGCGTGAGTGGGTCCAGGAGCGCTTCGACGAGGATCCGGAGACCATGGGCGAGCTCGCATTCTGCGACTTTGACAACCCCGAGCTCTACCCCGGGTTTGACGACCTGTACGGCTCCCTGGACACGTCGCTCTCGGATGAGGACGTCCGGTTCCTGCTGCGGATCGACGTCCGCCGCCGCTTCCAGGACCTCCGTGGCAGCGCGCTTCCGATGGGTGACTTCGCCGAGGATCTCCAGCTCCAGGCGGCGATCGAGGACGTGCTCGCGCAGCGAGATCAGAGCCCGGATCAGATCGCGGAGTACAAGGCAACCTTCGAAGACCGAGAGGCTGTAGCAGAGCGCATTGCGAGCGCTCCGGCCGAGCGCCGGCCCTCTGATCTGCAACGCGCCCGGGAGATCATGGCCCCCACCGAGAACGGGGGGACCCTCGACCCGGAGTCCATGAAGGAGTTGAGGGATCTCCTCGAGGGGATGGACCTCGAGGGGATGGACAAGGGCGGGCGCTAGCGGTGGCGCCCCGCCTCAGGTGAGCCAGCGACGGGGGAGCCTCCTCACTCGGCCCGCTCCCTGGGACGCGGGGGAGGCGTGGCGTCACCGCTCCGCCTCCCTCAGCGTCCCCGAGCTCGCGCGGCCCGGGACCAGACTTCGCGAGGCCCGGGGCCCGACGGGGGCGCCCAGCCTCAACAGACCCGCGCCGCCTCGTCCAGCTTTCCCGCCGCGGTGACTGCGCTCGCGGTCGGTTGGGAATAATCTTCCCGCATCAACGGAGCCCCCTTCGGCTCATCGCTCGCCGCCCGCGAGGCCGATAAGTGAGGCAGAGGCCATCCGCCGTTCCCCGATGCTGCGCGTCCTACAGCACTACTTCCCCGTCCGCACGTTCCTCCTCGTCATCGTGGAGGCGCTGCTGCTCTATGCCGTCATGACGGCGGGTATGACGCAGCACCTTTGGGACCTGCTGACCGACCCTGCGAGCAGTGACCCTAGGGATCGAGCAGTGGCCCGGGCACTCACACGGGAGAGCCTCCTCCCACAGGACGCGGCCTATCGTGCCGCGTTCTCCGCGGGGCTGGTCACGGCCACGTCGCTGCTCTCCATCGGGCTCAATCGACTCTACGAGTTCCAGGTCTCGGCCTCTCGCTATGAGCGCGCCTCGAGATTCGTGGAGTCCGCCGGCATCGGCATCGCCCTTTCCACGGCGCTCGTGATCGTGAGCCATCTGCTCGGCGCCGACCTGA
>CAJQPT010000309.1 GCA_905480285.1 uncultured bacterium | reverse complement strand
TGCGCCTGGGTCGCCGCCACCCGAGAGGACTCGGCCTGCCAGGACGTCTATCGCGTGGACCTGGACACGGCCGAGATGACGCGCCTCACCGGGCGTCGCGGTCAGTACGCGGGCGCGGCGGTGAGCCCGGACGGCCAGCACCTCCTCGCCACCTTCTCCGCCTTCGGCTCGCCCCGCGAGCTCGTCCATGTGGACATCGCCGCCGGCGAGGAGCGCGCGCTGACGGACTCGCACCCCGCCGCGACCCGCGAGCTCACCGCCGCCGCGCCCGAGTTCTTCGAGTTCGAGAACCGACACGGTCAGGGCATCCGCGGCCTGATGTTCGAGCCGGAGCGCGAGCCGGGAGAGAAGCGGCCCCTGCTCATCTACGTCTACGGCGGCCCCCTCGGTACGAGGAAGCAGGTCACCGAGGGCAACTTCGGGTCTGACGGGTACTTCTTCGCCAGGTACATGGCGCAGGAGCACGGCTGGGTCACCTGCACCATCGACCCGCGCGGCATGTCGGGCTACGGCGCGCTGTTCGAGAAGGCCAACTTCGAGCGCGTCGGCGTGCCCCAGGTCGAGGACCTGACCGACGGCGTGCGCTACCTCGTCGAGGAGCACGGCGTCGACGCGGACCGCGTGGCCATCCACGGCTGGAGCTTCGGTGGCTTCCAGACCCAGATGTGCCTGTACACCGAACCCGAGGTCTTCCGCTGCGGCATCGCTGGTGCGGGGCCCACCGAGTGGGAGAACTACAACTCCTGGTACTCCACGGGCACCATCGGCAACAGCCGCGAAGGAGAGACGGATCTCAAGGAGTTTTCCCTGCTCCCCCTGGCCAAGAACCTCCAGCGCAAGCTGCTGCTCGTCCACGGCATGGAGGACTCCAACGTCCTCTACCAGGACACGGTACGGGTGTACGCTGAGCTCCTCGACGCCGGCAAGGAGACCCTCGTGGAGCTCTTCGTGGATCCCAGCGGAGGCCACGGGCTCGGCGGACACGTCAAGCGCCTCGGTCGCTTCCGCAAGTACGAGGAGTTCCTGCTCCGCGCCAACAAGTAGCCCGCCCCCCCCTCCCGGACCAAGACCATGAACCTCCTTCGAATCGCGCCGCTCCTCCTCGCCCTCACGCCCTCGGCCGCCGGCCAGGCCGACACGATCCAGTGGGGGCCGGTCCAGGATGTCCAGTCGGCCTCGGAGGTCAGCACCAACGGCACCTTGGTCACCGCCCTCAACTGCTGGGCCCAGACCTTCGCGGCGCCCACCGTGAACGGCGTCTCGTTCAGCGCCTTCGCGCCGCTGGGTTGGAGTAACGGCGGCTGGACGCTCAACGCCGGGTCGTCCACCGGTGACGCCGGCTACGACGCCCTGCTCGACTCCGCCCGGGTCACCAGCGGAGGGAGCGCGGGGAACCCCACCGGGTTCGGCGGCATCCAGTTGGACTCCCTGGCGACGCTGACCGTGGGCAGCACCTACGAGGTCCAGGTCTGGTACTCCGACCAACGCACCGGGACGAGCACAAATGTGCTGTACGACCGTGTGATGACCATGAGCTCGGCTGTCGGCGCGGTCCTGACCTCAGGCGGGCTCGTCAGCAACCTGAGCGCCGTCACCCAAGGCCCGCTCTCGGGCGCGCTGGACGCCGACCCCAACAATCAAGCCGGCGCGCAGGACACGATCATCGGGTCCTACTGCATCGGCACCTTCACCCGGACCTCCAGCGACCCGCTCTGGCTCCTGGTGGAGGGGTCGCACCCCCAGCCGAGCAATATCCTCCGTCCCCACCTCAACGCGTTTCAGGTGCGCGACGTGACGGGCTCAAGCCTGGGCACGAACTACTGCGCCGCGAACCCCAACTCCACCGGAGTCCCCGCCGTCATGGGCGCCTCTGGGAGCGCGATCGCCGCTGCCAATGACCTCACCCTCGAGGCCACCGAGCTCCCGCCGAACTCCTTCTGCTTCTTCCTGACCAGCCAGTCCCAGGGCTTCGTCCAGAACCCCGGCGGGAGCCAGGGCAACCTCTGCCTCGGCGGGGCCATCGGCCGCTTTGTCGGACCCGGCCAGATCGTCAACTCTGGTCCCGCAGGCGCCGCCACCCTCGGCGTTGACCTGACCCTGCACCCCACGCCCACCGGCCCCGTCACGATCGTGGCCGGCGAGACCTGGAACTTCACCACCTGGTTCCGGGACAGCGCCGGCGGGGCACCCACGTCCAACTTCTCTGACGGACTCGAGCTCCAGTTCAACTGACCCCCGGCAGGCGCTCTTCTCCCGCTACGCGCCTGGCGGTGGTGAGCCCTCTTGCTGAGAGCCTGCCGGTAGAGAGCCTGCCGGTAGAGAGCCTGACGGCGCAGTGTTTCGCGGCGTGGGGTCTGACGGACCAGGGCCTGCCTGAGAGGCGCCCGAGGCCGAGCGAGCTCACCGCCGCCGGACGACCGCCCCGACGAAGCGGTGGTCGCTCGGGTACTGCCCTTCGGCCTCGGTCCAGTCGATCCAGGCCTCGACGGTCTCGAGGCGGCGATCGACCATGACGTGGTCGATCATGGCCCCGCTGCGGCCGCCCTGGAACCAGTGGCCGGTCTTGACGTCGGGCTCGTCGGGGTTGGCGTCCCGGAACGTGTCGCGGAAGCCCGCCTCGGCGAAGGCCGCCAGCGGCGGGCTCTTCTCGCCCGCGTTGAAGTCGCCGAGCACCACCGTCGGGAGCTCCGCTCGGTCCGCCGCGAAGCGGCCGATGAGCCGCGCGCTCTCGAGGCGGGCCTGCTTGCCAACGTGGTCGAAGTGCGTGTTGATCACCCGGATCACCCGCCCGCCGTCCTCGCGGTCAGCGAGCTCGGCCCAGGTCGCGATACGGGTCAGTGCGGCGTCCCAGCCCACCGCGCCGAGCTCGTCCTCCGGCGCGAGCCGGAACGTCCCGGCGGCCCGCACGGTGAAGCGACGACCATCGACCAGGAGCGCGGTCCACTCCCCCCGGTCGCCACCGTCTCGCCCCTCGCCAATCACGAGGTGATGCGGGAAGCGCGCGCGCACGGCGTCCAGCTGGAAGAGCAGCGCCTCCTGCAGGCCAAGGACGTCTGGCCTGGCCGCCTCCAGCGTGTCCAGCGTCAGCTCTCGCCGGAGCGGCCACGCGTGGGCCCCGTCCCCGGCCGTCCCGTAGCGGACGTTGGCCGTGAGCGCCCGGATCGAGGGAGGCGCGGGCTCCGGGTCCTCGGCGTTGGCGAAGGAGGAGAGGAGAGCGGCGACCCCGACGAGGGCGAGGCGGAGGAGCCCGGAGTTGAATGAAGTGATGACCATCTCAGCGTCCCGGGAAGGCGAACTTGGCGTAGGACAGCTCGGCGGTCCCGAACCACCCGAAGCTCTCGTCGCGGAACTTGCGCCAGTGGTTGAGGAGCTTGCCGTAGGCGGCGTCTCCCGCCGCGGAGTCCGAGAGGAGCTGCTCGGAGGCGTCGCGAGCCGCCGTCATGATCGAGTCTGCGAAGGGGCGGATCGTGAGGTCTCGGGTGCGGAGCTCGGCCAGGGCGCCAGGGTTCCTGGCGTCGTAGCGGGTCTGCATGGTCCGCGCGGCCTCCTTCGAGGCGGCGCCGAGCACGGCGCGGTACGACTCGGGCAGGGCCTCCCACTGGTCCTTGTTCACGTAGAAGGAGAGGTGAGGGCCCGGCTCCCACCAGCCCGGGAAGTAGTAGTTCTTGGCGACCTCGTAGAAGCCGAGCTTCTGGTCGTCGTAGGGGCCGACCCACTCCGTGGCGTCGATGGCGCCCCGCTCCAGCGCCTGATAGATCTCCCCGCCCGGCAGGCTCTTGACCGAGACGCCGAGCTCCGCCATCACCTTCCCGCCGAGGCCGGGGATACGCATCTTCAGTCCCTGCAGGTCCTGCACCGAGCTGACCTCCTTGCGAAACCACCCCCCCATCTGGGTCCCGGTGTTTCCCCCCGCCAGCGCGACGCAGTTGAAGTCGGCGAGGACCTCGCCGATGAGCTCGGCGCCGCCGGCCTCGTCAAGCCACGCGGACTGCTGGCGCGCGTTGAGACCGAAGGGGACGCAGGTCTCGAAGGCGAGCATTGGCGCCTTGCCGATGTAGTAGTAGCCAGCGGTTTGTCCCATGTGGACCGAGCCCTTCTGCACCGCGTCGAGCACCTCAAGGCCGGGCACGATCTCGCCGGCCTGGTACGGGCGGATCCGAAAGCGCCCGTCGGTCATGGCCGCCACCTGATCGCAGAAGGTCTCCGCAGACCCGAACATGGTGTCCAGCGTGCTGGGAAAGCTCGACTGCATGCGCCACTGGATGCGCTTGTCGCCGGTGTGGACGGCCGGACCGCCTTCGCCACCTCCGCATGAGGCGAGCGCAGCGCCCGCCGCCGCGCCGCCGATGAGGTCCCGACGCCGAAGAGTGGCCGCGCGGTCGTTGCTGGATGAGGTCATGGGCAGAGCATACGCCAGCGGCTCACGCTCGCCCGCGCTCCCTTGCCCGCGCAGCCGCAGGGCGCCGGGAGGCGCCGGCGCGCTGGAGCCCCTCACGCGGGGCGCCCTCGCGCTCACTCCACCGTCATGACGAAGCGCTCGGAGCGCGCGACCCCGCCCGGCGCGGCCGCGTCGCGGACCCACCACTGCCCCTCGAGCTTGAGGCCCAGGAGCGCCGGAGTAGCGGTCAGCGGGAAGCTCCACGTCGCGTAGCCCTCGCCGGGGCCCACGCCGTCGAGCACGATGGGGCCGCCCGGCAGCGGCAGGGTGCGAAGACCAATCGCTCCGGGGAAGCCGCCCAGGTCGAGCACACGCAGTCGCATGGCGCCGAAGGCGCCCCCGAGGCCTCCGGAGAGGCCCACACGGAAGTTCTCGGACCCCAGGAAGGGTGCCGGCGTCAGGATCAACTCCGGGGCCGTACCACCAGTGCCGGCCACCGCACCCAGGCCCGTGGGCTCGGGGTTCGGGACCGCGCGCTCGAAGCGCAGGGTCGGCCGGTCGAAGGGGTAGGACTCCGCGGCGACCCGGGGATCGGTGAGCGCGTGGAGGAACTCGGTGATGTCATCCACATCGGCCGGCGGGATGATCAGGCCGTTCAGCACGGGGTCGAGGTTGTCAAAGCCGCCGCCGACGCCGGTGCCGTAGATGGCCACCGTGTCGCGCAGGTCCTGCATCTGGGGGGCACCGTTGTGGAACCAGTGGGTCCGCAGCGCCACGTTGCGCAGGGAGGGCGTCTTGAACTTGCCCTCGTCCCAGGGGTAACCCGTCACCGCCGCGCGGCCGATGTCCTCGGACGAGGGCCGCAGCGCGAGGGCGTGATAGTTGTCGTTCGCGAACAGCGGCGGCGTGTGGCAGACCGCGCAGGCAGCCGTGGACTCGAAGGCCACCATGCCCCGCTGCTGCTGGGCCGTGAGCGCGCCGGAGACGCCGCGCTGGAAGTCGTCCCAGGGGGTCTGGTCCGCGACGAGGGTCCGCTGGTACGTCGCCAGCGCGAAGGCGATCCGCACCGGCGTGATGTCGGCCGTGCCGAACGCCTGGGTGAACAGGTCGGGGTACGTGGGGTGGGACTGGAGCGCGAACTGGACGTCCTGGGGCAGGTTCGTGGCGAGGGCCAGGGGCCGCGCGCCGGCGATCCGCGCCGAGAGGTCAGCGAAGCCCCGCGCCGGCTCCGCCATCTCAACGTCGGAGAGCAGCGGTCCGAGGGACTGCGACTCGAGCGCGCCGCCGGAGGCGATGGCCGTCGCGCCCGTCAGCGGGTCCGTGAACTTGCTCGTCGCCCGGCCATCCCAGAACAGGTCCTGGAAGTAGCCCGCGGTGATCGGGCTCGGCGCATACCGGCCAGTCACCTGGGGATCGAGCCCGAAGAGCGCAGAGGGCGCGAAGTGACCGAAGCCATCGGTGTTGACCACGCCGGGCGAACCGAATCCGTCGTCTGCCGTCCCGAGGACGCCGTCCGGTCCAGGGAAGCGGGTCCCCGGCCCTGAGCGGAGCTCGGCGCCCCCCACGGACGGGATGTGGCAGGTGCCGCAGGCCATCGAGCCGTCGCTGGAGAGCTGCTCGTCCCAGAACAGGACCTTGCCCAGGACCGCCTTCTCTGCTGTGACCGGGTTCTCCGGCGGAGCGACGGGCGCTGTCAGGTATCCCTGAGCGGAGGCCGCGCTGGCGAGCGCGGTGCCGAGGACGAGCGAGACAAAGGGCGTGCGGACGGCTTGGCTCATGACGGAATTCTACCGGGGTCTCCGGGGGGAGGGAGGCCACCATGCTTCCAGAGGACAGGGAGCCGTCCTCGGTTCCCGGAGATTGCCCGGCGCCCCCGATACGGGGCCAGCGCGCATGGGTCTCAATGTCACCCAGGTACGGCGCCACCGCCCCTGCAAGGCCGAAGAGCACGGCCTGGGCGCTCACGGGTCAGCCCGGTGAGGCGTCCTTCGGGAGGGGCAGTTGCGCCCCCCCACTTCGAGAAACCCTGAGGGAGGGCCGCTCCACGAGGGCGTAGCTGAGGCCCCCGAGGACGATTGAGAGGGCGACACCGATGGGACCGACCCAGCCGCCATGGCCGCCCGGCGGGTGCGCAGCGGCGAGGGCGAGGGCCATGGCGTGGTAGAGGTAGACGCTGTAGCTGATCCGCCCTAGCGCGGTCAGAGGTCCCCAAGAGAGGACTCGCCGGAGCGGCGCCCCTGGCGGCACGATGCACGCCATCAGGACGAGGGACCACAGCGCCGCGTGCCCGAGGAACCAGAGGTGGAAGCGGCGGTGCGGGACCGCCTCCCCGAGGACGACCGACGCCACGCTCGGCGTGAGCAGGAGCATCCCGAGGGCGCCCATCCCGCCGGCCCAGGCGAGCGCCCGACCTCCCCGACCCCGGAGCGACGAGAGGCGAGGCCCGACGACCGCGAGCAGGGAGCCGGTCAGGAAGACTGGCATGAAGGGCAGGACGTTGGGCGTGAAGTCAGGGGCCTTGGCCGGATAGTCGGGCGGGAAGAGCCTGGAGAGGGCGGCGATCCCGGCGGTCAATACGAGAGCCCTGGCCGGCACCCCAGGGAGCGCGGACAGGACCAGACCCAAGGCAGGAAGCGAGATGTAGAAGAGCACCTCGACCGGGACCGTCCAGAAGTGCGCCTCCCCGCGCAGGAAGACCAGGTGCTGGAGCGCCACGCCGGAGGAGAACTCGCCGAGCGCCACGTAGACGCCGAGGCACACCGCGAAGGCCGGGACGACCCGCGCGAGACGCCGCACGGCGAACCGGCCCCAGCCCACGCCTTCGCCCGCGTCCGCACGACCGAGGACCTGGGAGGTGAGGAGGAAGCTCGAGAGGAGGAAGAAGAGGAAGACCCCGCTGCGGCCGATCCCGCTGGCATCTAGCCCGGGGACCAGGTCATGGCCTCCGTTGCTCGCGTGGGATAGCAGCACCATGAGCACCGCGACTCCGCGGAGTCCATCGAGCGGTTCGGAGCGCTTCACGGCGGTCAGGGTACGCAGGAGGCGGCGCCTGCGTACACTCCTCGGCTCAAGAGCGACCCACGACCACCATGGCCACCCCCAATCAAGACGCCCCTGAGGGCACTGACGCCGCTGACCACCGGAACTTCGTCGAACTGGAGGTGGAGAAGGACATCGAGTCTGGCCGATTCGGCGGGCGGGTGCTGACCCGCTTCCCACCGGAGCCGAACGGCTACCTGCACATCGGTCACGCCAAGGCCATCAGCACGGGCTTCGGGATCGCGGCGCGCTACGGCGGGCAGACCAACCTGCGGTTCGACGACACGAACCCCGCCAAGGAGGATCAGGAGTTCGTGGACGCGATCCGCGAGGACGTACGCTGGCTGGGGTACGAGTGGGGCGGCGGCGAGTACTTCGCCTCGGACTACTTCGACCAGCTCTTCGGATTTGCCGAGCAGCTGATCGAGAAGGGGCTCGCCTACGTCTGTGACCTCAGCGCCGAACAGACCCGCGAGTACCGCGGGACCGCGACCGAGCCGGGCAAGGACAGCCCGACCCGCAACCGCTCGGCCGAGGAGAACCTCGACCTGTTCCGCCGCATGCGCGCGGGCGAGTTCGAGGACGGCGCCCACACCCTGCGCGCCAAGATCGACATGTCGTCCCCGAACTTCAACATGCGGGATCCGGTGCTCTATCGCATCGCGCGGGCGCACCACCACCGCACCGGGGACGCGTGGTGCATCTACCCGATGTATGACTTCGCCCACGGGCAGTCGGACGCCATCGAGGGCATCACCCACTCGCTCTGCAGCCTGGAGTTCGAGAACCACCGTCCGCTCTACGAGTGGTTCCTCGAGCACATCGACGGCATCTCCAGCCCGCGCCAGATCGAGTTCGCCCGCCTGAACCCCACCTTCACGATCACCTCGAAGCGCAAGCTCCAGGTCCTCGTCGAGGGCGGCCACGTGACCGGCTGGGACGACCCGCGCATGCCGACCATTCGCGGCCTGCGCCGGCGCGGCTACACCCCGGCGGCGATCCGCAGCTTCTGCGAGGGGGTCGGGGTCACCAAGTTCAACGCGACCCACGACCTGCACCTCCTCGAGAACGCCCTGCGTAAGGACCTCAACGAGCACGCGCTGCGGCGCATGGCGGTGCTCCGCCCGATCAAGGTCGTGATCACGAACCTCGAGGACGGCGAGGCCGTGGAGTGCGCGGCGGTGGACAACCCTCAGCTCGAGGACAGCTCCACGCGGCCCGTGTTCCTCACGCGCGAGATCTGGATCGACCAGGACGACTTCAGGGAAGACGCGCCGAAGAAGTTCTTCCGGCTCCGCCCCGAGGGCCAGGTCCGCCTGCGCTTCGGGTACGTGATCCGCTGCGACGAGGTCGTCAAGGACGATGCCGGCGAGCTCGTCGAGCTGCGCTGCACCTATGACCCGCGCACCGGCGGCGGCGTCACCCCCGAGGGTGAGAAGAAGGTCAAGGGCGTGATCCACTGGGTCAGCGCCCGCGACGCGGTGGACGCCCGCGTCCACCTCTATGACCACCTGTTCCAGGTTCCCCGCCCTGGTACGGACGGCCGCACCCTGGAGGAGGACCTCAACCCCAACTCCCTCGAGACCATCGAGGACGCAAAGCTCGAGCCGGCGCTCGGAGACTCCCAGGCGGGCGAGCGCTTCCAGTTCGAGCGCCTCGGCTACTTCATTCGCACCGACGGGGACGGCGTCGAGTTCAACCGCGCTGTGACGCTCCGAGACAGCTGGTCGAAGATCGAGAAGAAGGGCGGCTGACTGGCGACGAAGCCGGGAATGAGCCGCGCTGGAGGGCTACAGTGTGCCCATGGGCATCGACTCCATGGCCATCCGGCGCAACCCGGTCCTCTCCTTGCCGCTCCTCGTGGTGCTGCTGGTCAGCTGCACCGGAGGCGACACGCCGCCCGGAGCGGCGGGGGCCGCCGTGGAAACAGCAACGGCCCAGCCGGACCGCTACGCCCTCGCGGTCACTGAGCCCAGGGAGCGCCTCACCCGCGACGGCCAACTCGTGCTCTCCTGGAAACCAGTGGGAGGCGAGGTCCCTGTCAACGAGCACTTCGAGGCAGATGTCACGGTGAGGCGCGCGATGGACGCCCCCGCGGGCGCCCCGGCCAGCCCACTCCTCGAGGACGCCGAGGTGTCCATGACCTGCTTCATGCCAGCTCACGGTCACGGCATGCTCCGCGAGCCCCGCACCGAGCACATCGGCGGCGGCGTCTACCGGGTCCGGGGCCTCCTCCTGCACATGGGAGGTGAGTGGTCGATCTCCATCAGCGCCTCCATCGACGGCCTGGCCTCCACCGCTGACGACACGATCACGCTGTGAGCCGCACGCTGCCCACCGCCGGCGCTCGGCCCGCTGCGCTCGCCCTCGGGGTCCTCTGGGCCTTCTCCGCCTGCGGTGACGGGCCGGCCCCCCAACGGGACGCCTTGACCGCTTCTCCCGCTGGCCCTCACGGCGGGTTCGCGGGGGGGAGTCCGGCCCCCATCAGCGCAGCGGCGGTCCAGGCCGCGCTCCGCATGTCGCCCGTTCCACCCGCGCCGGTCGACCCCACCAACCTCTTCGACGCCGACCCGCAAGCGGCGGAGCTCGGTCGATTGCTCTTCCACTCGACCGCGCTCTCCAAGGACGGCGACGTGTCCTGCGCCACCTGTCATCTCCCCGAGCAGTCCTTCGTGGATGGCCGGCGCCTCGCCCTCGGTGTGCTGCCCCTCGAGCGGCACACCATGCCGCTCTGGAACCTCGCGCACCAGCGTTGGTTCTTCTGGGACGGCCGTGCCGACAGCCTGTGGTCCCAGTCGCTCGTCCCCATCGAGGACCCCCTCGAACACGCCTTCACGCGGGCCGGAGTCGCGCACGCGATCCATGACGACGCGGAGCTCCGCCAGAGGTACGAGCGCGTCTTTGGGGCGCTCCCCCCCCTCGAGGATGCCCTGCGCTTCCCCGCGATCGCCCGCCCCGTGCCCGCCAATGACCGAGCCCACCAGCTTGCGGACGAGCACGCCCGCGCGAAGCGGGGCGATGAGGAGCACCACACCCACCTCTTCGGCAGCGGCTTCCGCCACCCCCACCAGCGAGCCTGGGACGCCATGGCCGCCGAGGACCAGGAGGCCGTGACCAGCGTCTTCGTCAACGTCGGGAAGGCCCTCGCCGCATTCCAGCGCCTGATCGAGTCCAGGGACGCTCCTTTCGACCGCTTCGTCGCTGGCCTCCGCGAGGGGGACCCCGCGGGGGTCGCGAGTCTGAGCGACAGCGCCGCCCGCGGCTTCGAGCTGTTCGTCGGCAAGGCTCGCTGCATCTCGTGCCACGGCGGCCCGCTCTTCACCGATCTCGAGTTCCACGATACGGGGGTCCCGGAAGTTCCGGGCGCGCCGGTAGACGACCCGGGTCGCGCCCGCGGACTCGAGGCCCTGCGCGCCTTTGAGTTCGGCGTCCGGTCTCGCTGGTCGGATGATCCCGAGGGGCCGGCCGGAGTGAAGGTGGACTTCCTGCCCGCTGCGGGCCACGCGCACGGACCCGGAGAGTTCAAGACCCCGTCCCTTCGGAGCGTCGCCTCGACCCCTCCGTACATGCACAACGGCGCCTTTGAGACCCTCGAAGAGGTCGTGTCGTTCTACGCCACAAGGGAGACTGCGAGGGCGACAGGAACGACGGAGAAGATCCTCGTACCGCTCGGGCTGACGAAGGAGGAGCAGGCTGACCTCGTGGCCTTTCTCCGCTCGCTCACGGGCGCTCCACTCGACCTCGCGCGCTTCGCCGCGCCGAACCGATGACCGACTCCGAGGATCGCACTCGCCGCTCTTCGCAGCCGACCGCCACAGCGGCTCACGCGCGAAAGAGCCGGGCGCCGAAGCTCAACCGCCGGCTCCACCGAGTAGGCGCGCTGATCTCAGCGCTCCCCGTCCTCGTCATCGTGGTCAGCGGCCTCTTCCTGCAGCTCAAGAAGGACTGGTCCTTCGTCCAGCCCCTGACCGTGCGCGGCTCGACCGCGGGGCTCGAGGTGAGCTGGGACACCATCCTCGCGGGCGCAGCGAGCGTCGACGAGGCAGGGATCAAGACCTGGGACGACGTCGACCGACTGGACGTCCGGCCCGGCAAGGGCATGCTCAAGGTCCGGGGAAAGAACCGCTGGGAGGTCCAACTTGACGCAGCGACGGGCGAGGTGCTCCAGGCCAGCTATCGTCGCTCGGATCTGATCGAGTCCATCCACGACGGGTCGTTCTTCGCCGAGGGTGCCAAGCTCTGGATCTTCCTGCCAGCGGCGGTGATCCTGCTGGGCCTGTGGATCTCAGGCGTCTACCTCTGGCTGCTACCGCACCTGATCAGGCGCCGACGCCGAGCTTGACCGACTCGCCGTAGCCGTAGCGGCTGGCCGCGGCCATCATCTCGTCCCGGAGGTTGCCCGCCGGGAGGCGATCCCAGTCGGCTCGACTGAAGTCACGCGACTGGCCGTGCCCCGGGGTCGAGGCAAGGACCCGCTGGACCGTGGAGCGGTCTCGGGTGAGCCCGAGAAGCGCGACCGTCTCGCTGACGCGATCCCCCTCGAACTCCTCGGCGAGGAAGCGGTGGTAGAGCAGATCGTCGTAATCGGCAGCGCCCTCGACCATGCGGTTCCACTCGAGCCAGAAGCGCATGCACCTGACGAGAGGACCACCGAGCCTCGTCTCCGGCAGGAAGTCCTGCACGAAGGAGCGGCGGGCGGAGGAGTTCTGGAAGAAGCCGGAGGCGTAGAGCCCCTGCACCGTCGCCAGCGGATGCCGCACCTGATGGAAGATCACCGAGCGCTCGGGCAGCTTGCCCAGCACCGGCGCGGCGAGCCAGGAAGCGTCCCCCGCCAGCCGCGACGGCCAGAAGAGGGTGCCGCTGCGCTGGAAGCTCTCCAGGTTCAGGACGTCCTCGTGCCCACAGGGTGCACCGAGGGCGGTCAAGGACTGCGAGGTGAAGCGCAGGCCGGAGCGAGCGCAACCGGTGAGAACGAAGAGGCGTGAGGGCATCACCTATCTCTTCGACGCGGGCTGCCGTCGATCTGAATTCGAACCCGGCATCTGAATCCGAACCCAGAGTCTGAATTCGGCCCCAGCAGGCGGAAAGAAACCGAGGGAGGTGGGCCCCGGCTGTCCGGCGGCTAGATTGACGGCCATGAGCACCCGCCCCTCTGACGGTACCCCCGCCCCGCGCCGCATCTGTGTCTTCTGCGCCTCATCCATGGGGTCCAGTCCCGAGTACGCCGAGCTGGCTTCCCGCGTGGGGCGCACCCTCGTCGAGCGCGGCTACGGGGTGGTGTACGGCGGCGCCAACCGTGGACTGATGGGAAAGGTCGCCGACGCGGCCCTGGACGCCGGCGGTGAGGTCCTCGGGGTGTTGCCCTACGGCCTCCAGGCCATGGAGGTCGCCCATGAGGGCCTGACCCACCTTGAGATCGTGGACACCCTCCACGAGCGCAAGGCCCGCATGATGGAGCTCTCCAGCGGCTTCCTCGTCCTGCCCGGCGGGCACGGAACCCTGGAGGAGTTCTTCGAGGTCCTCACGTGGCTACAGCTCGCCATCCACGACCACCCCGTGGGAGTCCTCAACCACGAGGGCTTCTACGACCACATCCTCGCCCACCTCGACCACGTCGTCACCCAGGGCCTCCTCAGGCCCGAGCACCGAGATCTGCTGGTCGCGGACCCGACCCTCGACGGGATCCTGGACGCCATGGAGGCCTACCAGGCTCCGCCGCGCCCCAACTGGGCCACCCGGCCGAAGCCCTGAGGATCACCCCGCGCTCGGGCGGATGCGGGACACCATGACCTGCGTGCGGGCCGCGAGCTCCGCGGGCAGACGCTCGGCCACGAGCTTGCGCGCCTCGGCGGGGCTGTGCCGCGCCGAGACGTGGTTGATCAGCAGGTGCCCGCAGGTGAGCTGGTCGGCCAGCGCGGCGAGCTGGTCCAGGTGGATGTGACCGAACTCTGCCGCTCGCGCAGGGGTTACCCGGTCGTCCAGAAACGTGGCCTCGACCACCAGGCGCGGGGCCGCCATCACCTCGGGGTGATCGCTCAGACCTGCGATCGAGGTGTCACCCGTGATCGCGAGGACGGGATCGATCACCGTCTGGTGGACGGGCTCCCCGGCCTCGCGGCGCTCGCGGATCTCTGCGCGGCTGGCGCCCGAGAGCGCGTCGGCGAGGCGCTTGCCCACGCGCTCGAAGAGGTAGCCCTGGCTCGGGACTCGATGGGCAGTGGCGAAGGGGCGCACCTGCAGGTCTGGGCGGAGCTGGAGCGCTTTGCCGGGGGGGAGCGGCCGGATCGTCGCCGCGAGCTCACCACCGTCCAGTCGTCGCCAGATCTCCAGGAGGGCCTCCACGTCGCCCTCGATCCCCGGAGGCACCACGTAGGTGGCTGGTGCCATCCCGCGGAGGCCTCGCTGGGCCACGTGCTGCACGAGCGAGCCCAGGTGATCCGCATGGGCGTGCGTGATCAGCACCACATCCCGCGCCACGGTGCGGTCCAGGATGACGCCGAGGTCCACGCAGCTCTTCAGGCCGGGCAGGTCAACGCAGGACGCGACCCCCCCCACGGAGACGCCGCTCACCTCCAGTCCGTCGAGATCAAACACCAGCAGGTCCTCCAGATCGCTCGGGACGATCTGTCGCTATTGGACCCTATTCGAAGGCGCTGTTGTAGCGCTCCATCTCGGTCACGCGCCGCTCGATGTAGTCGGCGAGGGCCGCCTGGGCACGATCCAGGTTCCGCTTGGAGTCCGACTCGGGCACGACGGCCGTGGCCAGGCCCAGACGGGTACCGGACGCGTCCGTGTGGACGCTCCTCACCTCGGCGAGACAGACGATCAGGTGGTTCGTCTTGGGGACCGAGAACCGGAATTCAAACTCGGCGCCGGTCGACACGTGTAGGTCCTGCGGTACTCGAATGCACGCACCACCCACGGAGATGTCGTGCAGGAGGACGTCGTACGACAGCCCGTTCACGATGATCTGCCCTCCAAGCCGCTCATCCAGACCCGGACGGGCGCGGCGATCCCTGCGGCGGTTGAAGAGGCGCAGGAAGCCCGCGTGCTCCTCCTTGTCGACCTGAACCTCGTCCACGAACTGGAAGCCGTATCGGTTCGGTTCGGCCGAGGACGGGAGCGAGCGCACGACGGCGGAGATCCGCAGCGGCGTCGAGGAGAGCGAAGAGAAGGTGATCGTCCTGACGGCGTCCAGCACGAGGTCAGCCTCCACGCCCTCGTCGAAGTCGATGGCAGCTCCTCCCGCGGACATGTTGATCAAGCGACCCGAAATCGGGACCCCGTTCCCCAGCGCGATCTGCACCCCGACCCCGTCGGCGCGGGAGGGCGCCGATCGGTATTGGGATCGGTCGGGGATCGCCTTTGACTTGCTGAACAATCGCCAGAGCATGGTCAGGGGAGTGATTGGGGTTTGCGGACCGGAATCGCGCTACTTGGAGCGACGTTCCCCGCCCCAGTCTCGATCGCTGCGACGCTCAACCGGCTTTCGGTCCCAGAAGTCGCGCTGGGCATCGAGGTTGACGGTCTCTTCGGTCGCTGGTGTGAATTCTCCGGAAGAGGGCAGCGGCGGGATCACGGTGTCTCCTGCCGTCTGGTCGAAGAAGTCGATCTTCCGGCGCGGAGCAGGCGCCTCTGACCTCTCCGGCACGCGCCTCGACTCCTCGAGCCGGGTCTCCTTCCGCTGCTCGTCCAGGACCAGATCCAGCGTCTTCCGATCGATGACGTTCATGGCCACCAGCACCTCGCCAACCCGACGCCCCTTCCGCACACGCTGGAGCACCAGCGCCTTGTCGAGGTCGGCCTTGGTGACCAGGCCCATGGCCATGAGGTGGTCCCCGATACGCTGGCTGTTGACCACGTGGAAGACGCCGCCAGGCTCGGCTGAGCCGGCCGAGCGCTTCTCCTCTGCGATTTGCCGCTCGACGAACTCCATGATCTCGCGGACAAACTCGACCGCACGGACCTCAGTCAGCCCGCGCTCCATGAGGACCACGCCGATCAGACGGCTGGCGAGCTGACAGAGGTCGGAGAGCGGTGCCCATCCCTCAGCCAGGACCGACTCGGAGAGCGCGACCAGAGCATCTCTGGACCCGTATAGACGCTCATGCTCGCCCTTCTCGAAGGCGATGAACGATCGCTCCAACTCTCGGAGCTGGTCGCGGAGTGACGTTGTGGGATCAGACATGATGGGCAGACGGATCAGGGGCGAACTGGCGCCGAAGCGCCTCCCGGACGTTGAGAACTATCGACGCCCTCCCTTCGAGGGCTGGAGTCCTTAGGGCATTTCCCCGACAGTCCATGGCAACCTGGGCTCATCCGTTGACGGACCGATCCGCCTCCCAGGGCACCCCACGCCCTGCGCGCTCGCTGCGCGGATGGCGGTCTCAAAATGAGGTGTGGAACCCCAGTGTGAACCACGACAGACGAGCTGCGGCGAGCATCTCGAGGAGCGGCTCCTCCTGGGTTCTCGCCAACGCAGCTGACCCGTGAATCCCGAAGGCACCCACGAGGGGCTCCCTCCACGTGAGGCGCACCAGGCTGCTGGAGAAACCAGAGCTGTCGCTGGGGCCGCAGTTCACGGGGTGCATCCCGTCATCCAGCGGGAACTCTCCCACCCCGAGGTCGATCTCCAGCGGCCAGCTTCCCGGGCCTGCGCCGGGGGACCCCCAGGCTGCAACCGAGGGCTCCTCCGTGCTGTGCTGAGCCAGGACTTGCCTGGCTTGATGTTCGGCGCGATGCGCACTCAAGAAGAGGTGAACAGGGACGCCCTGGAAGGAGCTCTCCACCACCGCATTGAGCTCCTCGGCCGAGAATGTCCGCGCGTCGGTGCGCCCCGACGGGAGGAGCTCGTACCCGATGAAGCCAGGTTCCACATCTCTCACCGCGCGCACCCCCGGGGTGCTGCAGGCCGTCAGCGCGATGCTGCCCGAGAGCAACAAGGCCGTTGAGATTCGAGACAGGACACCCATCGTTCAACGACCGCACGATGGTGCCGCGCCGCTCGGGAGGGATCGTCCCTGGCAGGGCTTCGACTCCTGTGCCAATCACCACAAGCCCGGCGCTGTCTCAAATCCACTCCACCAGGCGACCTGGAGTCCCAGAAACGCCCCCCCGGCCCATGCGGCTTCTGGAGCGTGCCGACCGACGCTGCGCTGCCGCCTCGGGTGGACCGGCCCGCCTTGGAGGGTGGCGCGGACGTCGAGAGAGAGCCTGACTCCCGTATGAACGCCTGGGGCCGGGCAGGGAGGGAACTGAGGTCAGGGAGACCCCGCGGCCCTGGCCATCGCCGCGCGATCGATCGCCGCCTGGGAGTCCCTCACTCCGTCATCCTGCTTCCTGGCGAACCGGCATCGGCTTTCCTGGCGAACCGGCATCGGGCTTCGTGAAGACCCAGCGCCGGCTTCTTGAAGAAGCAGAGCCCTAGCTCGCGGTCTCTTCCAGCTGGGAGCGCAGCCGCCAGCCGACCTGCCGCATCACCTGGTGCGCGATCGCCGTCGCGCTGAGCGGTCCTGGAAGACGCACGAACGCCAGCTTCTGCTCCAGGCAGCTTGCCTTGAACCCGTTGTACTCCTCGGCGTCAAGACGGACCCCCAGCAGGAAGAGCCGCGAACCGTCATCTGCGAGTGCGCCCTTCAGGGTCTCGCTCCGCTCCTTCCCGGGGCCGTCCACGTCGACCTTAAGCACGTCAAGCTGCTTCGCTCCGAGCTCCGCGGCGAGCGCTTCCGCGTCGACCGGACTCGTGGGCGGCGCCAAGAGGACGACCCGCATGCCCGGAAGCAGCTCTCGAACCTCATCCAGTGACCGGGACTGCCGATCCGCCCTCTCGTGACCGTCGGAGCTGGCGTGACCGTCAGAGCCGCCGTGACCGTCCGATCCGCCGTGACCGTCCGATCCGTCGGGGCTGGAGCCGCTCGGTGGCTGAACCCGGCCGGGGCGCAGGATCCCCCGGAGGACCTCGGCGACGTCGTCCTCGACCTCGTTGACCTTCTCGCGGAGCCCTTGGAGCGCCTCGGTCAAAGCGCGATCCGACCGATCAAGGCCGGCCCCAACCCAGCCCTTGAGCGCCACCTGAAGCGAGTCGGCCTCCGAACGCGTTGCGCCGCCTGCGTTCAGGAGCTTGTCCACGTGGTAGCGGACCTTGTTCAGCAGTTGGCCCCGTTGACGTCGATCCTTGCGGTCGCGCGCGAGCTCGTCCGAGAGCTTCGAGATCCTCATGCGAAGGTCTGCGGATTGATCACAGGCAGCGAGGTCGTCCAACCGCATGTGCCGGTCGACGTAGATCCGGAACCGGGTTGTCTGCTCCTTGAGCCAGAGGAAGACTTCGCGCTGATCGGTATCGCTCCGGACGGGCGCCTCCGCGATCGACGAGAGAAGCGCCGATTGGGCCTCTGCGAGGAGGTACAGGAAGGCGCGCGGAGGTCCCTCTTGGAAGATCCCCGCTGCTTCGAGCTCTCCGGCCTTCTCCACGGCCATCGCCAGCGTCTCATAGCAGTCCGCGACGACGGCGAGCTTGGCTGCCGCCTCGTCCGGCACATCGAACGCCGTCTCCTGATTCGCCCGGACCCCGAAGGGTTGATCGAGCATCCAGGGGATCGTGTCCCGGAGCCCCGCCAAGGACTCACGGAGGCCGCGCTCCCTCTGCGCGAGCAGCGCCGCTGCCGCGACTCGCTCCCCTCCTTCCAGATGACCCAGCGCCTGGCGCTCGACGGAGACGCGGCAGGCAGCCGCCTTCCACCTCGTCCGCTTCAACACCATCGCGAGCCCATCGGTCAGCGCCCCGCCCTCCGCGGACACCGGGGCGGCGACCTTTCCTCGGGCCGCCGGGGTCAGGACGCCGTGCGGAGCCGCTTGCTCACCTTCCAGCGCGTCGAGTTCTGTCGACAGGTAGACGCACAGCGACCGGAGGGCTTCACGGGTCTTTCGACTCGTGGCGGCGTCCTTCAAGCAGACCTTGAGGAGGTGGTCCAACGTCCCCTGGGGGGACTCGTGAGATGGGTTAGGCAAGGGGCGACGCGTGCGGAGCGCCTCTGGAGTATGAGATCCGGCGGCGGCGAATTGAAGCGACTCGTCGCGGTTACCGGACCGCTGGGCGTCCCCGTTACGCGAGCCTCACGTTGGGCGGCGTTTGCGCCAAGTGAGGCTCAGGACGAAGCGACGGGCCCTTACGGCGCCGTACTGCCCGACGCCCACCCGCAGGCCCGACGCCCACCCGCAGGAACGAGTACAGGGGGCGCTGATTCCGCGGAGTCGACGAAGGCGGGCCAACAGCCACGACCCCTCGCGTGGCCGAACGTCAGCCCCCAGCGCCCTTTCCGAGCACCACGGCGTTCCCCAGCAATCGGCCGGTCGACCGCCAGGAACCCCGGTACACCGGCGAAATCGCAAAGCTGATGACCTTGCCCTCGCCGAGGCGTTCAGAGGTCAACCAGGCACTATCCGCGATGCGGGCTCGCGCCTCGGGCCAGAGCAAGCCACCGATACGCAGCCGGCTCTCGGGGGCCATGCGGAGCGCGGGGCGCACGGAGCTCATGAGCACGCTGGGCCCGGAGAAGAGCACCGCCATCTCCTCCCCGCTCACCCCGGCTGTCAGCCAGGACTCGGGGTTCACCTCGGCGCGGAGGATGACGCCTGCGGGGGAGAAGCTCCGGCGCCAGCGATCCAGCGCTTCGGGGTTGGAGGCGTCTTCCTCTGCCTCGCCCTGCGCTGATCCCTCTGCCTCGCCCTGCTCGGGCTTGGGCTCGGGCGCAGGCTCACCCTCTGGCCGACCGACGTCCACGCGGACGATCGGAGCCCACCCGTCCGGTTCCTGCGGCGAGCCATAGAGCTCCTCAACGTCCACCTCAACGCGCATGGACTTGCGCTCTCGCTCCGTCCGCCAGGCGTACTCCTCCAGACCTTCCAGGACATCGCGGCGAAGCCGGTTCTCCGACAGGCCGAGGTCTGGATCCGCCAGCGCCGTCGCCGAGCTCCCGATCGCGATCAGGTTCCCCCCAGCGCGGGTCCAACGCTCGAGGTCCTCGGCGCGTTCCCGAGCAAAGCCGCCCGCTCCCGGCGGCAGGATGAAGACGCTGTACTTGTCGAGATCGACGCTCCCTGGACGCTGTGCGTCCACGAGCGTGACCGGCATGCCCAGGTCCTCATCGAGGTAGCGCCAGACATGCCCGAAGTCCGTGGTCGAGACCGGCGAGTTCGACAGCAAGGCCACCCGCGGCCGCTCCAGTAGCGAGAAGTGGCCGCCGCCAAGGTCTGGGCCGTCCTCGACGGCACGGCCGCTGACCACCGCGTACACGACCGCTGTCGACCCGTTCGCGGCCTGAAGGACGAGCTCGTCCACGCCTTCGGGGTTCTCGTGGCGCCGTAGCAAGAGCGAGCCGCGGGCCATGGGGCGCCGCTCCACCGCGCCGTCCGCGCCGCGCACCCGCGCTTCGAATTCGCGGTCCGAGACGTGGATCTGGAGGCCCAGCTCCATGGCCCTGGCGGCGAAACGGAGCGAGCGGCGATCGTCGCCGTCCACGACCCAGGCGTAGGCGCCGGCCAGGTCCTCCACCGGACCTGCTGCGGCCCGCAGGGGCCCCGCGGGAGCCCGCTCCACGGTGGGCATCGAGGCCCAGTACCCCTCGACGCCCAGCTGCCGACCGAGGCACCACGCCGTCACGTCATAGATCTTGGAGCCCTTGCCCCGCTCGATGGACTCACGCTCCTTCTGGAGGAACTCAGCGTCGAGGCGGGGGTCAAACTCGAGGTAGGCCCTCATCATCGCACCCTGCGGCTGAGCCGCCGGGACGATCCAGGTGCCGGCAGGGAAGGACCGGCTGGGCTCGGGGTCGCCGAGCGGGCCGGTGACCTCCGTCGCCTCGAACTCCGCCGACGCCTCGGAGACCTCGATCCCCTGGGAGAGCAGGGCGCGGAGCAGCCGCGCGTCCACCTCGACGTCCGCCGATGGAACCACGAGATAGGCCCCCTTGCCCGGCTCGGTGACGGGCTCACAGGCGGCCCTCCGGTGGTCGACGTAGTCGCGCAGGATCTCCTCGCGGTTGGCCGCGAAGGTCTTGAGGTTCGCGAGGCTCGCGGCCACCTGGCCGTGCACGGTCTCGCGGTAGGAGACAATCTCGCCGGACTCACGCTGGAGGGGCGCGCCGATGGTCCGGCCCTGCTCGTAGAGCATGCCGATCGCGCCGGTGAGGCTGCCCCAGGAGTCCGAGTAGCCCGGATAGAGGGCGTCGGCCCACTCACGCGTGTAGTAACCCCACCCGTAGCCGTCAAAGACCAGGGCTGCGTCGTCGGCCAGGACGCCCTGCCAGTGGAGGAGCCGCTCGGGCAGGTGGGCGTTCCGCGGCGCGCTCTGGGGATAGAAGAGAAAGGTGTCGAGCCCGCTCATCTCGTGCGCGTCCACGAAGAGCTGGGGCGGCAGATCAAGGAGTCGCGCCCAGCGGGCGCGCGTCTCCGGCGTCTCCCCCGCCATCCAGTCCCGGTTCATGTCGAACAGGTAGTGGTTACCCCGCCCGTTCGGCCATCGGCCGCGCTGCATTGCTCCGTCGTCCAGGTTCGCCCGATAGCCCGTTGTCTGCAGGACCATGGAGCGGATCCGCTCCCGCCCGTCGGGATTCAGGCAGGGATCGAGGACCACGACCGTCTCCTCCAGTATCGCGGCGACCTCCTCGCCTGTGCAGGCCGCGAGGTGATAGGCGACGGGGAGCGACGCCTCCGAGGCCGAGGTCTCGTCGCCATGGATGCCGTACCCCATCCAAGCTACCGCTGGCTGATCCGCGAGCCTGGAGTCGAGCGTGTCACCGGCCTCCTGCGGATCCCAGAGAGCGCGCGCGGTGGCCCGGATCTGATCCATGCGCGCGTGATTGCGCGGTGACGTGATCACGAGCGTCACCAGGGGGCGCCCCTCGTAGGTCTGGCCGTACCGCTCCATGGTCACGCGGTCGCTGGACGCCGCGATGGCGCCAAGGATGCGCAGCATCTCGTCATGGCTCGCCAGTCGGCTCCCCACAGGTTGCCCCAGGAAGTCCTCTGGACGGGCCACCGAGGCGTCGTAGGTCGCGCCTGGGAAGAAGGGCTCTGTCCACTGGTTGGCGGGGTCATCGCCGAGCTGAATGGGCGCGTGCGCCTGAAGGACCAGCTCCTCGGGGGCCTCGCTCTGGGAGATCGCGAGCGCGGAGAAGGCGACGATGGGTGCGATGAACATGGCTCGGGGGCGAGGGAGAGTCTTGGATAAGAGAACGGGGTGAGTGTATCGCGCGTCGCTGGAGGACTCGGCAAGCTCTGCGGGTCGATGAAGGACCCCTTCGCACCCGCTGGCGCCCTGCGCCTCAAGCCCGTGGACGTGGTCGGCTTCCCCGCCCCCATGGACCTGCGTCCGGATCGAGCCGGAGAGGCAGATGCTGGCCTCACCGCCGGCCGGGCCGAGGACAATGACATCGCGCTCGTGGACGGCCGCTACCCCTCGGTGTCGGCCCATCACTGCCGCTTCGAGCGCCGGGGGAGCGTGCTCTCGGTCCTGGACCTGGGCTCCAGCAACGGCACCCTGGTCAACGGTCACCCGATCGAGGGCCCCGTTGAGCTGGTGGTCGGCGACGTAGTCCGGCTCGGCAGTGTCGGTCCAAAGCTCCTGGTGGTCGGCAGCCGAGACCTCAACGACACGGTCTTCGTCCGCCGCGAGGAGCTGCGCCCCAACACGGGCGAGGTCGAAGCCATCGTCCAGCGCGGCCGACGCGGCAGCCGGCTGCGGCTGGCGGTCCTCGGGGTCCTGCTGCTCGGCGCAGCCTCGTGGCTCGCATGGGACTCGCGCCAGAGCGCGAGCGAGATGAAGGAAGAGCTCGACGCTCGATCTCTCACCTACGAGCAGCGGCTGGCCGAGGCGTACGCTGAGATCGCGGCCCTCGACCTGCGCGAGCGAGACCGCGCCCAGGATGAACTTGACCGCTCCGAGTCCCGCCTCGCCACCCTGCGCTCCCTCGAGGGCGACCTGATCCAGCGGGCCGAGACGCTGGAGTCGTCGGTCAAGGCGCGCGCAGCCGAGGAGGCGCGACTGCGGGACCGGGTGGTCGAGCTGGAGAGGACCGGGGGAGACGACGGCGTCCTCGACCGAGTGGTCCGCGACCTCGAGGTGGCCCGGGCCGACCTCGACACCACGCGCAGCGAGCTGCGAGACGCGCGACAGAAGGTCGACCTGCTCGACCCCGTCAACCTCGCGCAGGCCCGCGTGAGCGGTGTCGCTGACGTCCGGCGCACGGTGGTCTTGATCGAGAACGAGGTGCGGATCCGCAACGTCGAGACCGGTGCGATGCTGTTCCTCGATGGGGAAGGCCCCTCCGCCCAGCCCAACTTCGAGGGGCGCGGCAGCGAGTTCGTGCTGGATTCCACTGGCTCTGGCTTCTGCATCGACGCTGACGGTTGGATCTTCACCAACGCCCACGTGGTGGGGCCGCCGGACAACGAGCTCCTGCGCGCGATCCGCAGCACGCCCCTGCTTGAGCAGATCGTGGAGGTCACGGTGGTGTTCTCGGACGAGTCCACCCGGCACGACGCCGTGGTTCACTCCAGGAGCCGCAAGGGCGTGGACCTGGCGCTGCTGAAGATCGAGCCCTTCGAGGGGATGCCGGTGCTCGAGGGCTTCTCCACGGACGTCGAGCTCCCCCTGCCCGGGAGCGACATCTTCCTCCTGGGCTTCCCGCTCGGGTTCCTGGCGGTCCAAGAGGGCGAGACCGTCATCTCCTCCATCTTCCGCGGGATCCTCTCGAGGAAGGTCGGGGACCAGATCCAGGTGGACGCCGGCGTTCACCCCGGGAACAGCGGCGGCCCGATCACCGACACCGCGGGCCGCGTCGTCGGGATTGTGGTCAGCGTCCAGGCGCTCCCTGACCAGACGGCGGTCTACACCATCGGCTACGGCATCCCCATCGCCCTGGCCGCCGAGCTCTGGCCCCCGGCCGAGGGCTCGAAGTAAGCGCCCTCTCCCATGGCCCCCCTCCCCTGGAGACGGTTCCAACACGAGGTTGTCCCCTCCACGAATGACCTCGCGTTCGCTGCCCACGAGGCCGGCGAGGCTCGTCACGGAGACACCTTCGTCGCCGCGGCACAGTCTGCAGGACGCGGGACACGGGGCCGCACCTGGGAGAGCGGAGTGGGCGGCCTCTACCTGAGCGTCGTGCTGCGCTCCGACGCCATGCCGCCCCCAGGGGCGTGGACCTGCGCGGGCGCGCTCGCGGTCCATGACGTGGTGACCTCGGCGGGAGCCGAGGCCGTCATCAAGTGGCCCAACGACGTCATCACGCTCGAGGGTGCCAAGATCGCCGGCGTCCTGGCGGAGTCCAGGGGGCTCCGCGCCGATGGACCCGCGACGTTCGTCCTCGGCATCGGGCTCAACGTGACCGGGGCAGGTCCCTCCAGGACCCTGCGGGCCGAACGGGCTGTCGCCTCGCTCGGGGACCTCGCCCCGGACCTCGACCTCGCCTCGATCGAGGCGAGACTCATCGCCGCGCTACAGCAGCGGAGCCAGGAGATCGAGGAGGATGCTGGAGGGCTCTACTCGGACTTCTTCGATCGCTGCGCGCTGGCCGGCGCGCGAGTCGAGGTGGACGGGGCCGAACAACAGGTCGTGGGGACCTGGACCGGTCTCGACCCCTTCCTCGGCCTGCGGGTCGAGGATTCCGGCCGGGCGCGGCACCTCCCGGTTGCCCACGTGCGCGGCGTCCGGCCCGCGCCCTGAGCCTGACCCTGAGCCTGACCCTGGGCCCGGCCCTGGGCCCGGCATTGAGCCCGGCATTGAAAGAGTGGAGCCAGAGGTGTGGGTCCCGCCCCCAGCTGCGGACCTGCGGCGCCAGCCCCTGGGCCCCCACGGTCACGCCTCCTGACCTCCGTCACCGGTCCAGCAGAGGGGGTTGGTTGGCCTTCACGCCCCCTCGCCCGGGCGACCTCCACTACACTCCTCGCCCTCAATTCGAGGCCTCCCCCTCCTCCATCACCCTCGACTCCCATGCAGCGCAGCGACGGTCGCACCCCCGAGCAGCTCCGCCCGATCACCTTCGAGCGGGGCTTCACCAACCACGCCCAGGGCTCTGTCCTCACCTGCTTCGGTGAGACGCGCGTGCTCTGCACAGCCTTCGTCCAGGAGAGCGTGCCGCACTTCCTCAAGGGCAAAGGCGGCGGCTGGGTCACGGCCGAGTACTCGATGCTGCCCAGCTCGACCCACGACCGCAAGGCCCGGGACAAGGGCGCTCGCGTGGATGGCCGCTCCGTGGAGATCCAGCGGCTGATCGGCCGCGCCCTGCGCGCCGTGGTCGACCTCAAGGCGCTCACCGAGCGGACGATCTGGGTGGACTGTGACGTGCTCCAGGCCGACGGGGGCACCCGCACCGCCGCCATCAGCGGCGCCTACGTCGCCCTGCACGACGCCCTGACGCGCCTGGACGAGCAGCGCAAGCTCAGGAGCTGGCCGCTGGTCTCACAGCTCGGCGCCGTCTCGGTCGGGGTGGTGCGCGGCACCCCCATGGCGGACCTCTGCTACAAGGAAGACAGCAAGGCCGAGAGCGACATGAACCTCGTCATGACCGGCGACGGAAAGTTCGTCGAGGTCCAGGGCGCCGCCGAGGGGGCGCCCTTCGACCGCGCCGAGCTGAACCAGCTCATCGACCTCGGCGAAGCCGGGATTCGACGGATCTTCGAGCTCCAGAACGAGGCGCTGAAGGGCTGAAATGAAGCTCCTCCTCGCCTCCGGCAACCGCAAGAAGCTCATCGAGCTGCAGCGGATCACCGCCCCCCTGGGGGTCGAGGTGGTCCAGCCTGCGGACATCGGTGGGCTCCCCGAGTGCGTCGAGGACGGGGTGACGTTCGCCGCCAACGCCGCGAAGAAGGCCCGGGAGGGCGCCCAGCACTCAGGCCTCTGGACGCTCGCCGACGACTCAGGACTCGAGGTTGACGCCCTCGGCGGCGCCCCCGGCGTCTACTCGGCGCGCTACGCCGGCACCCACGGCGACGATCAAGGCAACAACGCCAAGCTACTGCTCGAGCTGGCTGAGGTCTCAGACGAGGACCGCGGCGCGGCCTTCGTTTGCGCCTTGGCGCTGGCTCACCCCCACACGGGCGAGATCGCGCACGAGACCATCGGTCGCACGCACGGGAGGATCCTGCGCGAGGCGCAGGGAGAGGGCGGATTCGGATACGATCCGCTCTTCGAGTTCTCCGAGGAAGGGTTCCCGGTCACAGGGCTGGTGTTCGCGACCCTCTCGGGCGATGAGAAGGCCTCGGTGAGTCACCGTGGCCGAGCACTCAAGGAGCTCGAACCCGCGCTCTCCCGAATTCTCAAGGACAGCTGACCCCGGCGCGCCGCGTCTCAGACGAGTGGACCCCAAGTACATCCGCAACTTCTCGATCATCGCACACATCGACCACGGGAAATCCACCCTGGCCGATCGCATCCTCGAAATCACGGGGACCGTGCAGAAGCGCGAGATGAAGGCCCAGCTCCTGGACGACATGGAGCTGGAGCGCGAGCGTGGCATCACCATCAAGGCCCGCGCCGTGACCGCCGTCCACGAGAAGGACGGGCAGAAGTACGTGCTCAACCTGATCGACACCCCCGGCCACGTGGACTTCAACTACGAGGTCGAGAAGTCCATGCAGGCCTGCGAAGGCGCGATCCTGCTGGTGGACGCCAGCCAGGGCGTCGAGGCCCAGACCGTGGCGAACGCCTACCTCGCTATCGAGGCCGACCTCGAGATCATCACGGTGCTCAACAAGGTCGACCTCGGCCACGCCCGCCCCGATGAGATCGCCGAGGAGGTCGAGAACAGCCTCGCCATCGAGGCCACCGACGCCTGCCGGATCTCCGCCAAGACCGGCGTGGGCGTGGACGCCGTCCTCGACCGCATCGTGGAGAGCTTCCCGGCTCCCCAGGGAGACCCGACCGCTCCGCTGCGAGCGCTGATCTTCGACGCGGTGTACGACGAGTACCGGGGCGTGATCGTCTACCTGCGGATCATGGACGGCACCCTGAACAAGCGCGACCGCGTGCTCATGAAGGGCACCGATAAGAAGTTCGAGGCCGTGGACATCGGGATCTTCAGCCCGAAGATGGAGTCGCGCGACTCCCTCTCCGTCGGCGAGGTGGGGTACTTCGTGTCCAACATCAAGGCGCTGGGTGATGTGAGGATCGGGGACACGTTGACCCTCGACAAGACGCCCGACGTGGACATGCTCCCGGGCTATCGCGAGCCGCGTCACATGGTCTACGCGGACTTCTACCCGACCAACCCCAAGGACTACGAGACCATGCGGGAGGCGCTCGACACCCTCTCGCTGTCCGACAGCTCGTTCTCCTACGAGGCCGTGACCTCCGAGGCCCTGGGCTTCGGCTATCGCTGCGGATTCCTCGGCCTGCTGCACATGGAGATCATCCAGCAGCGCCTCGAGCGAGAGCACGACCTGGACATGATCCAGACCGCTCCGTCGGTGACCTACAAGGTCCAGCTCAAGGACCAGACCGAGGAGATCATCCACTCCCCCGGAGCCCTCCCGAGCCCCGACCGCTTCGACGAGGTCCTCGAGCCGATCGTCCGCGTGTCGATGATCGTCCCGGCGGAGTTCATCGGCGTCACAATGACGATCTCCAATGACCATCGGGGCATCTTCATCCGGCAGGAGCACCTTTCCCCCACGCGCGTCCAGCTCGTCTATGACATCCCCCTCGCGGAGATCATGTACGACTTCTACGACAAGCTGAAGTCGGCGACGCGGGGCTTCGGAACGCTCAACTACGACCTCAAGGGATACGAGCCCGCGGACCTCGTGAAGCTCTCGATCCTCGTCAACGGGGACGAGGTCGACGCGCTGTGCGCGATCGTCCACAAGTCCTTCGCGGACCCTCGCGGGCGCGCGATCTTGAAGAAGCTGCGCAAGGAGATCCCGCGGCACATGTTCGAGGTACGCCTGCAGGCGGCCATCGGCTCCCGCATCATCGCTCGCGAGAGCATCGCTGCGCTGCGCAAGGATGTCACCGCGAAGTGCTACGGCGGAGACATCAGCCGGAAGCGGAAGCTGCTGGAGAAGCAGAAGGCGGGTAAGCGCCGCATGCGACAGGTCGGCAGCGTCGACATCCCTCAGAAGGCGTTCCTCAGCGTCCTCGGCTCCGAGTGATCCGAGCGCCCCGTCGGCGACGCGTCGCTCGGGACTCCACCGCCCGGCCCCGGGTCACTCGGCGGGGACCCGGACCCACCAGCCGACCTCGCTCTGGAGCAGGCCGCGGTCGTCCTTGAGCACCCAGGCGTGGCGGCCACCTCGGAGCTTAGCGGGGTCGGTGACGCGGCAGATCACCCGGTAGCGGCCGGGCTCGAACGCGCTGCGCTTGAAGCGGAACCCGTGCTCGCCGTCGCGCTTGCCCTTGCTCCTCTGGTCCGGCTTGGCCTCGATGGGCGCCAGCTCCACGGGGTTGCGCGTCGACCGCCGACCGCGCTTCGCGGGGGCCGCGAAGGAGTTATCGCTGACCGTGGACCGGGGCGCGTCGGCCTCGGGGAAGACCCACCAGTCCACGTGGAGCATGTGACTCGCGGGCTGCATGGCGGTCACCTCGAGGACGAGCTCCTTGCCCTCGACCACGTACTCCTCGTCCGAGCGGCTCCGGTGGGGCGCGGGCTCCGCCCGGTCGATCGGGTCGACCATCGAGTAGATCAGCTTCACGATCTGCTCGCGGCAGACCGGACAATAGAACTCGCCCGCGCCCATGATGCAGCCGTTGGCAGTGGGCCTCCACGCTCCGCGTGCGCGGCCGTCGGCCCCCTGGTACATGTCGACCCCTGGCACCTTGGCGTCGATGAAGTGCTTCCACGGCGCCCTGTCAGGGTCGGGGCTGTCCGTGACGTTGACGTTGGCCTTGGTGGGCCCGCGCTTGTGGGTCTCGCTGCTGTACTCATCGGAGAGGCGCC
Source organism: uncultured bacterium (assembly GCA_905480285.1). Lineage (GTDB taxonomy): Bacteria > Planctomycetota > UBA1135 > UBA1135 > Saltatorellus. The sequence continues at coordinate 1,968 of CAJQPT010000309.1, read as the reverse complement.
CGAACGAGTGACCGAACTCATGCAGCGTGGTCTTCATGTTGCGGCCGCCGATGGTGGCGATCCCGCCGCCGCCCGAGCCAAGCACCCCGAGCTTGGCGAAGACGATCGCCTGCCCGTCGTGGGCAGGCAGTTCATCGAGCATCCGGCGCACCTCCCCCCCGTTGACACCCACGTGCCCCGCGTAGGTCCCGAGGATGTGCCCCCCAAGGGCGGTGTCGTACTCGCGCCCGAACCCATCGACGCCGTTATCCGCGCTCACCAGGTCCGCACGGATGAAGTTGAAGTAGCTGTAGTACTCTCCGAGGGTCCGGTTCCTGCGGAAGTAGTCCGGCAGGTCATCGGCGAGCTTGGTGAAGGCCTTCATCTCCTTCAGCTGGTAGCCCTCCCCCATCAGCACGATGTCGACCCGGTTGGACGAGTCGCCGTGCCGCACGATGTCGGCGGCTCCGAGGAAGGCGCTCGGCTTGGAGCGGCGCTCACCGATCCGCCCCTCGGGGGTGCCAGCGAAGTCCTTCGCGAGCTTCCGGTAGAGCCGCTGAGCCTCGCGAAACTTGCCGTCCTCGGCGCGCGACTCCGCCTTCTCGAGGAGGGCCGCGGCGTCACCGTCGGCGGCCGCCGGCTGTGGCGGGGGGGGAGCGGCGACGTAGAGCACCAACGGCAGCACGAGCAGGGCCTTCATGACCCCAGGATAGTCCATCGGCGGCGGCTCGCTCCGGGCCCGGCTTCGAAGCGGGCGCCACGGCGCCCCCAGGCCTCAATCGACCACGTACGCCGCGGCGACCTCCCGATCCACCTGCTCGATGAGCACCGCGGTCTGCGGGGCGAGCGGCTGCGCGGGGTCAAAGGGCAGGTCGACGCTCCAGGGCGTGACCCCGTACCCGTCCCCGCGGACCCGGACGATGAGCCCGACCTCGTCCCCGTACACGTCGACCGGGAAGCCTCGGTCGAAGCGCGCCCGGAGCCGCCGCTTGATCTCCGTCGCCACGAGGTCGCAGGCGTCGTACCAGCTGGTGGAGCCCGTCCGCGGCGGCGTGGCCGTCCTGAGGAGCTCCTCGGCTTCGTGGAATTCGAACATGGCCCCATCCTGCCGAAGCGGCTCACCCCGATTCCAGCGGGGCCGGCCGAACGGCAGGTGTGCGGGGTCCAATCCCCGCTGGCACCCCATGGAGCAGGCACCGGGATCCGCCTGTTGCCGGGCACCGAGGCGCTCCCTCAGCTATTCTCTCCCGCGTGTCTGACCCCGAGCCCAAGAAAGACAAGCCCTTCGTCTCCTCCGCTCCCGCGACGGGAGCGATGTCGAAGGTGACCGCGTCCGAGCCCGCGACCCCGCAGAAGAGCCACCCCTGGCGGGATAACATCGAGGCCGTCGCGGTCGCGATCGCCACGATTGTCCTCTTCAAGTACTTCGTCGTCGAGGCCTACAAGATCCCGACGGGGTCGATGCAGCCGACCCTGATGGGCAACGCCGAGACGGGGATCTTCGATCGCGTCATCGTCGACAAGTTCTCCTACCACTTCAGGGACCCCGAGCGATTCGAGATCGCTGTCTTCAACTACCCGCTGGACAGCTCCAAGAACTTCATCAAGCGCATCATCGGGATGCCCGGAGAGGAGCTCGAGATCCGCGGCGGGGACCCCTGGATCCGGCCTGAGGGGCAGGAGGCCTTCACGATCCTCCGTCGTCCCCGCTCCATCCAGGACGCCCAGCTTCGCCGCCTCGACACCGCAGGCGAGTGGAAGATGTCCGCGGGGACAGCGGGCCGCTGGAGGATCAAGTCGAACTCGTCTGGCGAGGAGTTCACCGCGACAGGCCGCGGCGAGGCCACCTTCCCCCGGACCTACGAGTCGATCCGCGACAACTACGTGGACGGCTACCCCGAGGGCATCAAGGGGAAGATCAACACGGTCAAGAAGGGGTCCAACTTCAACGACGTCTCCGACCTCCGTGCGCGCTTTGAGGTTCGCGCC
>CAJQPT010000308.1 GCA_905480285.1 uncultured bacterium | reverse complement strand
GGCCCTCGGCTACCGCCCCGGCTCGCGCCTCACCGACGCCATGGACCTCGCCCGTGGCGGCCGCTTTCGCCGCGTTCCCCGGCGCTACCCCGAGGCCGCCTGGTACCACTACGACGACCGCACCTGCGACTACGAGTGCATGGCGGCCGAGTACCTCTACTGGGCCCTGACCTCGCACCTGGGCGGCCAGGCCTTCCACGGCCGCGCGGAGGAGATCGCCCACGAGTGGGAGTGTCCGACCCCCGAGCTCCTGGCCGCCCGCGATCCCGCGGTGGTGGAGCTGCTCACGGACCCCACCTTAGCGGTCCCTCGAGTCCTGCCCGACGGGCGCTACGCGCCGAGCTCGCGGGATCGGTAGTCGGCCTCCGTTCGCGCTGCGCAGGGCGCGGCGTTCGGGTGATGCGCGGCCCCCACGGGGCCGCGTGGCTGCGACTAGTCGCAGCCGGTGGGGCGTCATGTGCCGCCTCGGGAGCGGGCGACGCTGCGGCCGGCCAGGTAGGGGAGGAGGAGGTAGAGCGGGAGCTCGACCATCATCCAGGCGGGGCCGGTGACCATCGTCATCATCATGATCCCCCCGACCATGGTGAAGGCCCCGACGATGAGGGCGAGGAGGACCGGCCGCTTGACGGCGAGGCAGGCGGCGAGCCAGCCGCCGATCAGGGCCTGGCCCAGGTGGGCGGCCATGACCACGAGGAAGGCCGCGGCGGGGAGCGTGTCCATGTAGGCCTGGAGCTGCTCCGGGTCGTTCATGTCCATGCCCTCCGGCGCCGGGTAGAGCACCGTGGAGTTGAGCTGGATCAACGCCATGTTGACGGCCATGCCGACCCCCAGGCCGACGAGGACCGCGGGGACGGCGGGGGTGTTGCCGACGAATCGTCTGAGGAGGTTCAGCATGTTGAGGAGGGGCAGGCTCGGCGGGAAGATCGCGCGCGGTGGCGCGATGGGGTCAATCCCACCACCAGTAGAGGAACGGATCGGGCGCCAGGTTCGTGAGCAACAGGGCGGCGATGCTGGCGGTCGCGTAGGTCGCGATGGGGGAGAGGCCACCGCGCAGCCTCGGCGCGGCCGCGCAGAGGAGGAGCGCCAGGGGGGAGAGGAGCAGCCCGACGAGGAGGATGCCGAAGGCGGTGAAGGCCGCGCTCTCGTGCTGGAGCAGGCCCTCGGGGAAGCCGCGGTTGCCGATGGTCTCCGGCCAGCCGCCCAGGCTCCGGTGCATGTGGAGCGCGAGGGTGAAGAAGAGCGCCGATGCGCCGACGGGCACGGCGAGCGCGGCGAGGAGCGCGCGTCGGGAGCTCTCCTCGTGGTGCCGCACCGCGACCAGGACGGCGACGAGCGCGGCCAGGCCGACGGCGGTCCAGGACAGGAGCGAGGAGAACATCGCCCCTATCCTATCCGGTCCGAGGCGCCTGGATTCCAAGCTCAGGGGGCCACTTGGCCCGATTCAGCTCCCTCGACGAAGCCGGGAGGGGCTCGGGCGAGGATCCCTGGTGACCTGGCTGCCGGCGTATAGAATTCACCCCATGGCCAGGCCTGCCACCGCCATCCTCTGTCTCGCCGTCGCCGCAGTGGCGCTGTGGGCGGCCCTGTCGGGCGACCCTCCCACCGCTCTGATCGACCGGGCCGGTGTGCCTGCGGTGGGGGCCGAAGGGGGCCCGGGGGAGTCGATCGCCGCGGTCGAGGCGGCCGGCGACGGCCAGCGGGTGGACGCCGGGCCGATGCAGGGCTCCGTGGAGCCAACGGCCTTCGAGCCCGAGGAGTCGGCCGCGATTCCCCCGGGCCAGGCGATGCTGCCGGTCTCGCTGGAGGGCCCCGACGGCGAGCCTTATCCCTCCGGCGTCATCGTCGTGAGCAGGATCCTCAGCGCGGCCGAGGAGGCCGCCGCGAAGGGGGAGTACGACGCGAGCATCAGGTACGAGGAGATCGACTGGTCCTCCGACGACGACGAACTCCTCCTGACGCCCGGGAGGTACAAGCTGCGCGGCTACGCCGGCCTCTTCGAGGACCCCGACCTCGACGAGCCGTTCCAGGCGGCGGTGGCGAGCCCGTTCGAGATCGTGGATCTCGCCCCGGGTCCGAATCCTCGGCTCGCCCTGGTCGGCCGAGAGCGCAGCGGCCTTCAGGTGTCCTGGGAGTTGGAGGGCGAGGGGCGCCCCTGGCCCCGGCTCCTGCCGATGCCGCCCGGCGAGGAGTTGGACGAGGACGCGCTCGCCAACGCGGACCCGACGGAGAACGGCTTCGGGTACGTCGAGAGCGGGCCGGACGATCGGATCTGGGCCTTCATGGACCTCGAGCCCGGCCTCTACGCGGTCGGGGCTTCGAGCGTCTTCGGGGAGCTCTTTGGGTACGAGATCGTCACCGTCGGTGACGCCATCACACGGGCGGAGCTGGTATGCCGGCCGGCGGACGACCGCCGGCTGAGCGTCACCGTGACGGACCCCGAGGGGAAGCGCGTCGCCGACCCCGGGAAGGTCCGCTTCTCCCTGGAGCGAACGCGCGGCGGGGAGTCGAAGGTGGTCCGGGGTCTCAGGACGCTCCCCGCGGACGGGCCCCTCGGCGTCTGGTTCCCGGACGAGCGGGGCGAGTTCTTCGACCCGACGGACCCGGACGCTCGATACACCCTCCTGTCGACTCACAGGGATCACGGACAGCTCAGGACCCAGCTTCAGCCCGGCGAGACGACGGTGAGCGTCGCCTTCGGCGCGGCCTGCTCGATCGTGGTCCGGCTCCAGGACTTCGAGGAAGGCGAGTTCGCCGCGCGGGCCGTGAGCCTCGACCAGATCCAGAACGGCGAGCCGAGCCTTGAGTCGCGGTTCGGGAGCATCGTCACGTTCGGCGACCCGAGCCGGACCGAGGGCAGCATCGAGAGCCTCACCCCAGGGCGCTACCGCGTGACGCTCTTTGCCTGGTCGCGGACCGGTGCGGTGCTCGAGGAGTCCCTGGTCGCCTGGCAGCTCGTGGACGTGCTCGCGTCGAGTTCGCCCGTCACCTTCCAGGTCCCCACGCTCCACGAACTGCGGGTCGTCGCCCCCGGGCTGCCCGAGGGGGAGGCCATCTCCCTGTCGGCCGCGGACCAGGATGAGGTCCTTCGATGGGACCAGGGGCCGAGGAACCGGGCGCTTGACGCCAGCCGCAGGTGCACGTTCGATGTGCTCCCGGCCGGGACCTACGTCCTCGAGGCCGAGGGACTGGGTGAGCCCGTCCGGGTGACCGTCCCCTGCGGCGAGGTCACCCTGAGGTAGGACCGGGCTCTGCCCTCCGGTGCTGCGCCATGCTCCCCAACGCGACGCCCCTCCCTCTGCGCATCCCCGCTCCTCCATCGGCATTCCTACTCGCATACTCCTCGAGCGCCGGTCCAGGCGCATGATCCGAATGACCCCCCGACTCAGCCACGACGAACGCATCGCGAAGATGACCTTCGCCTCCATCTACCCGCTCTACCTTGAGAAGGTGGAGGCGAAGGGACGCACGGAGGCGGACCTGCTCAAGGTCCTCAAGTGGCTGACCGGCTTCACCAAGGCCAAGCTCAACGGCCACATCAGGAAGGGGTCGACCTTCGAGGCCCTCTTCGACGACGCCGAGCTGAATCCCAATGCCTCGCTGATCAAGGGCTTGATCTGCGGCTATCGCGTCGAGGAGCTCGAGAACCCCCTGACCCAAAAGGTCCGCTACATGGACAAGCTCGTGGACGAGCTCGCGCGCGGGAAGAAGATGGAGAGCATCCTGCGCAAGTAGGCGGGCGCCCACTCCGGCGCTTCACGAGCCGGGAGCGCCTCGGTTTGGGAGCCCCGCCGCTGGGGAGCCCCGCCGCTGGGGAACCCCGCCGCTTGGGAACCCCACAGGTTGCGCAGGAGCCCACGGGGCGGGCCCATGGAGCGAGTCCCTCGGGCGGCCCCGACGGCTCCATCCGGAGGCCCTCAGCGTGGGCTGAGCGTCGCTGGGGAGCGGTGGAGTGGCACGCCCGGCAGGATTCGAACCTGCGACCTCTCGCTTAGGAAGCGAATGCTCTATCCAGCTGAGCTACGGGCGCTTGTTGGGCGAGAGGATACTCGGCGGGATCGCGGCTGCCTACCGGTGCCGCGAGACAGCGTTGACGGCTCGCGCTGCGCACGGCATTTTCTTGGTCATGATCACTCAGAACAAGGAAACGCAGGCGCAGATCACCCCTGAGACGGCGGTGTCCATGCTCGCCGAGGGCAACAAGCGCTTTCTCGCTCGTACGGCTGAAGACCGGGATCTGCTTCAGCAGGTGGAGCTCACGGCCGGGGGCCAGGCCCCCTTCGCGGTCGTGCTCTCCTGCATCGACTCCCGCGTCCCGGCGGAGATGGTGTTTGACCAAGGCATCGGCGACATCTTCAGCGCCCGCATCGCCGGCAACTTCGTGAACGAGGACCTCCTCGGCAGCATGGAGTTCGCCACGAAGCTGGCGGGGTCCAAGCTCGTGCTGGTCCTGGGCCACAGCGCCTGCGGCGCCGTCAAGGGCGCCTGCGATGGCGCGGAGCTCGGCCACCTCACCGGCATGCTCGGCAAGATCCAGCCCGCCGTGGACGCGGTCCCTGAACCCGCCGACGCCGCCTCCCGCACCTCGGCCAACGGCGACTTCGTCCAGGCCGTGGTCGAGAAGAATGTGGAGCTCACCGTCCAGGCCATTCGCGACCAGAGCGAGGTCATGCGTGACCTCGAGACCGCCGGCGATATCGCCATCCGCGGCGCCGTCTACGACGTCGCCTCGGGCAAGGTCACCTTCTGCGACTGAGCCTCTGTCGGTCGCCGTTCCCTGGGAGGCCAGTGTTCCGGGCGCGCGGCTCTGCCGTGCGCCCTGGCTGTTCCATCTGCTCTTCGCCTGCACGCTCTGGCTGACACGGCAGTGACTCGCGCAACTCCGCCATGATCCCCGATGACTCCTGGTGCTCGCCCGATCCCGCGCTGCAGCCGCTGCTGGATGCGAGCCGGGAGCGGTTCGTGCTCGACCCCGAGGGGTACCACGGGCCCACGCACTGGCAGCGGGTCTACCTGAACGCGTCGCTGATCTGCGAGGCGGAGGGGACGGACCCGCTGGTGGCGCGCTGCTTCGCGTTCCTGCACGACGCCTGTCGGGAGGACGAGGGGCGGGACTCGGGGCACGGGGCGCGGGCGGCGCACTTCGCGGTGGAGCTCCGGGAGCAGGGCGGGGTGCTGCCCCTGGACGAGCTCGGCTTCGAGCGGGTCGTGCAGGCCTGCCGCCACCACAGCGGCCGGCTGGTGACCCTCGACCCGGAGGTGATGGCCTGCTGGGACGCGGATCGGCTCGACCTCCTCCGGGTGGGCTACGTCCCCGACCCGGCGCGCATGCACACGGCGTTCGCGCAGCGCGCCGAGACGATCCGGGCGGCCTGTGATCGGGCCGAGGCCTGGGTCCGCGGGTCGTCGGATCTCGGTTGAGTCAGGCGACCCCGGACAAGCGCCGGGTTCACCGCAGGACGAGGACGGACTCCGTTCCCTCGGGCGTCCACGAGCGGGAGGGGGGCACCTCGGCGATGCCGGTGGTATCCGGCGAGAGACTCCGGGCTGGAGTTGGAGTGCTCCGTGAGTGCGGGCTACCTGGCCGTGCTCCTCAATACCGCACTCTGAACGTCGGCGAGTCCTCAGGCCGGGCTCGCCGACGGCCATCTCGTCGCGTCGCACCGATGCTCGCGTGCCGCCCGCCCCGAGCCGCAGCTACGGTTCGCCTGACTTGCGGCCAGGGCCCAGTCCCGCGCCCCTCACCGACGCCCCTTCCGCGCGCGCCGGCTGAGCATCGTGGCCCCACGGAACGGTACCTAGGCGAGCGACCGGGCTCCTTCCGCTCAGCCCCTTGCGGATGCAGGAGACGTCCCCAATTCTTGACCAAGCTGGCTCTTGGCAGCCCTTCCCTGGGTGCTCATCGCCCGTGAAGACTGTTCCCCTTCACCCCCAACGATCCGATCCTCCGCCAGGTCGCAGCTTGGACCGCCTATCCGCCCGACAGCACGAACCTGCTGCTCCACCCCACGACCCCCTGCCTGACGCTGGCACTGGACCTCGCCGGCCTGCGCGTCGAATCAAGAGAAGGCGCCTGAGACGACTCCAGGCGTCCTCTACGAAGGCGCGTCGACCCAACAATCTGAGAGCAACGGTCCAGATCGGAGCATCCGGCCCAAGGGCGGCGACCTGCACCTCTCGATCTACGACGGCACGGCGACCCTCCAGAACGTGGCGTCGAACGGCAAGGCCGCCTATCTCCACGTCGGCGACGTCTGGACCCTCCAGTTCGTGGACGGCGAAGCGCGCCGGGGAGGCGAGACCCTCGAGATCGGCGGCGCCGCCCACCACTTGATGACCGGCGGCGCGCCGGTCTTCGACGCCTGCGGGCGCAAGCTCCGCTGAACGTGAGGCCTTGACCCACCCCATCCGCCGTCTTCTTCCTTACCGCCAGAGTCGCCGGTGCGCAGACAAGGACCTCCGAGGACAAGTGGTCCAAGCTGCACCTTGACGGAGCAGGAGGTCGTTGGGGGTGAAGGGGGTCAGGAGGGACTGGCGGACGGCTAGGAGATCCAAGGTGCCTTGCCGGGGTGGGGCTCGGAACCGGGCTGGAGATCATCGAGGCCGATCGAGGGGCGCGCTCTCTCTTCGAGACTCATGTTCGCCGCTCAGGGACCAGGAGTAGCCGCCCCGCGCGAGGGTCTCGTGCCGGGGCGCATCGAAGCGCCTCGACCTCCCCCGGGGCGGTTGGGCTCAGGTTCCAGGGCTCCAAAACACGAGGCCTTGGGGTAGCGCAAGCGGGTATCTTCTATCCCCCACCGACTCCTCGCTCATGCGCGCCTCGATCTTCTGTCTCGCCTCACGATGCCCCTGATCGCCCTCGCTGCTCCCGATCTTCTTGTGGGACCAACCCTCCTCGCCTGCCTGGCCCTCGGCTGCGGTCCAAGCGGGGCGGAGGAGCCGCCGTCGCAGCCGCCTGCGTTGCTGCCCAACGAGCAGACGGGTCAGGCCGTCCGGGAACTCGGCCCTGAGGTCAACGTCTCCATCGCGCCCTACGTCGTCGACATCGGCGAGACCGCAGTGGCCCTCGCATGGACCTCGTCGTCGGCCTCGATCGGAGAGGCGCGCCTCATCGGCGAGGACGGGGTGGCGGAAGGGGTCGAGGCGGCCGCCACACGGCACCACCGGATCCGCTTCGAAGGCCTGGTGCCCGGCTCGACCTACCGCTACGAGGTCGGCGGGATCTACTCCGGTAACGTCCGGACGCCGCGGCCTGGCGCCACCCAACGCTTCGCGGTGTTCGGGCACCCCGGCGGGTCTGCGCCCGTGAATTCCTATCCGGCGGCTGCTCTCGCTCAGGCGCTCGTTGACGTTGAGCCAGACTTCGTGCTCTGTACGGGCGATCTCTGCTACTTCACGAGTGAAGAGAGCTTCGAAGAGCTCTTTATTCGACCGTTCTCGAGGCTCTCTCGGCGCTTGCCGATCTATCCGGCCGCGGGCAATCACGACGGTGGCTTTCCGGCTGAGTACGCGTGGGACTATTCGATCTTCCGGCGTCTGTTTCCCCATGACTACGCAAGCGAGCGAGGGGCTTACTACTCATTCGTACGCGGCAACGTCCACTTCCTCTCGGTGGCCTACCACTCAGTGGACAGCGACGACCTCGCGGCACAGGTTGACTGGATTGAGCGGGAGTTGAGGGGCAGCCGCTCCGAGTTCCGCCTTGCGTTCCTCGGGGGCGCCAATCCACCGCGCGATGGCTCGTTCGATCAACTCGCGGACGCGCTCGTTGACGGGGGCGTTGACGCGATCTTTGGAGGTGATGGCTCAGGCAGCCACCAGGGTGATCTTCGGGGCGCCGACTACTTCTTTGCTGGGACGAATGGCGGGCCGCCGGCTGACTTCTACGACGTCGAGGTCCGTCCCTATGAGGTCGTCGTCCGACTCCGGAATGCGGCCATGGGCAAGGCCGCCCGGGCCTGGACGCTGCGAAGCAAACGAGAAAAGGTCACGGTGCGGGACCTTCTCCCGATGGCGAAGGGGCACCCCCAGATCCCAAGGGCAGTTGAGATCCAGGGCATTGACCTGAGGAGCACCGCGTTTCACGGCCTGCGCGTGTCTGCTCGGAACCCGCACGACAAGGCTGTGGCCATGTACGTCCGCTGGGGTCCCCGCCCCGAGAATCCCCGCACGGGCGCCGGCCGGATGTTCCGAGAGCAGGCGGTTCAGTTGCCGCCCGAGGAGACGGCGACGTTCGATGTTGCTCTTCCAGCGCGTAACCCGATCACCGGTGAGCCGTGGACACTCGACGAGCTCGAGGTGCGCATCGAGTCGCCGCACATCGCGGGGGATTATCAGATGATCGAAGACCTGCTCGAGCTGGCGCTCTTTTCCGACCCGCTTGACTCTGCCACCCCGTCCAACGTCACGTCGGAGGCCGGCCGATGAGCACGCGGAGGATCCTCGATGTGGTGAGGGCGCTCTTCCTCGCAGCAAGCGCGGCCTGCGCTGCGGCGGCATACATCTGGAGTCAACACCCGTCGCTGGTCGAGCGAGTGGACACCCACCTCGTGCGGCGATACGTCCATGACGCGCAGCGAGACCTCCAGCGCGCCAAGAATCTCGCCGCGGCCGGTCGCCGCGCTGACGCGATCGCGACGCTGGAGGCCCGTGTCCCGGAGCTGCGCTCGGCCCAGCGTGGCGATCGCCTCGAGCGCTCACGGATCGAGGCCCTGGGGCTCCTCGCCGACCTTCTCGCGGAGGAGGGCCGGAACGAGCTCGCCCTTTCGTACGCCGAGGAGCTGTTCGCCCACGACGAGCGGGATCTCCTGAACGCGCTCCGTCGAGCAAGACTCCTCGGCCTCCTTGGCCGCCATCAGGAGGCGCTGGCCGTCCTCGAAGGTGCTGCGCGGATCGGGGGCACCACGCCGCGCATCGCGCGCCCTTACCTCGAGGCGCTCACGCGTGCGGGGGACGCCGACCGCGCGCTCCAGGTCATCCTGGGCCTCGGCGAGAGGGGCCCGCTCGGCCTCGGCCCCGGAACCTGGGAGGCTTTCCTCTCTCCTGGACAGGGGCCGCCGCAAAGAGCCCGCGCCAAGCTCGACATCAGCGACGCCGGGGCCTTGGGCTGGACGCTCGCCGTCGAGGCGGGACCAACGCCGCTGTCGAAGGTCCGGCTCGACCTCCCCGTTGGGGCACATCTCGACCTCGAAGACCTCAACGTGCGACTCAGTCATGCCGACGGAGGCGACACCACGCTTGGCATGGGGGAGGTCGCGCGGTTGGCAAACATCGAGCGCATCGGTGATCGCCTGCGGTATGGGGGCGGGGCCGATCCCTTCCTAGTGCTCGAGGTGCCTGAGGCCGCTCGAACTCGGCCAGTAACAGAGGTTCGGATCATCGCCCAGGTCCGGACAAGCCTCGACGTTGCGACCCGGAAGTTGCTGCGGGACGCGGCGCAAGGCGCCGATCGATCGGCGCTCATCGCGGAGTTTGGCGAGCCCATGGTCACGCGACTCGAGGCAGCTCTTCGCTGATCCAAGACATGACGAACCGCGACACGACAACCGGCGCGACGGTACGCGCTCTGCTCTCTTTCGTCTGGAGGTGGAGCCTGCTGGTGACGGTCCCGATCGGAGCAGCGTTCGCGCTCTGGTGCGTTCGGACGATCGACCACTACGTCGACTATGGTCGTAGTTTTGAGAGCCTGAACGGGTCCGTTGACCTTGAGAGGATCGGTTCGCTCGAGGCACGCATGATCCTGCGTGATGTCGAGCTGGCCGCGCGGCCGCGGAGGCGAACCCCCGAGGACGGGATCCGCTCGCTCAACGTCTTCCTCCCGGAGGCGGCGGAGGACGCACTCCTTGAGGATCTCCCGCACTCTGGGCGGCAATACGTCGAGGCGGCGCTCGTCTATCCAGACGGGTCGCTCCGCGAGGTTCGGGTGAAGATGCGGGGCGACCACTTCTGGCACTGGGCGGGTCGCAAGCAGTCGCTGCGGATCAAGACGAAGAAGAAGAGCCTCTTCGAGCGTATTCGGGGCATCAACCTCAATGCGCCGAAGATGCCGGATCAGGTCTCGGGGCACCTCTCCTACTACCTCGCGCGCGAGATGGGACTGATCGCTCCCCGCAGCGAGATGGTCGAGCTGACCATCAACGGCAGCTACCGAGGCGTCTATGAGTCTTTTGAGCAGATGGAGGAGATGACCATCCGGACGCACGGGCGCATGCCGGGGGACCTGTACTCGGGCGACATCGTGAAGCGCAACTCGTTCCGCGGCATTGGGAACCGTGTGTTCGAGAACAAGGGGCTCTGGGAGAAGCTGGCGATCAACAACCACTTTGCCGTCGAGGAGGACGCCGCGCTTGACCGCCTGATCGACCTCCTCGGTGCGCCCCCCTCCCTTGACCGCGCCGACGCGCTGAATGAGCTCCTCGACATGGACGCGTTCGGCAAGTACGCCGCATACAGGTCCCTTTGCCAGACGTTCCATTACGGCGAGACGCACAACTGGCGCCTCTACTACGATCCCTGGCGCAACCGATTCGAACCCGCGGTCTGGGATCCGGTGGGGTGGCACATCGGGTGGCTCCCGCGCCCGGGCCGGCCGGCGGTGGCGGACATCGTCACGGCGCGGATTGACGAGGTCCTCCTCGAGGACAGCGCGTTCATCGTCGCACGGCAGCGGGCGATGGACGCCTTCTTCGAGACCGGGCTCAATGGACGGCTCGTTGAGTATCTCGATGAGCTGCTGGCGCAGATCCGCCCTTCCATCGAACGGGACCCGGGCCTCTGCTATGTGGCGAAGATGCTGACACCAGGGGAGGTCTTTGCGGCCCAGGCGAAGCTCCGTGACGATGTCATGGGTATCGCCCGCGACCTCTCGGACACCTACCGTGCGCCTGCGATCCTCGAGTACGCGGTCGCGGCGGGGGCGGCCGGCTCCCTGCGCCTTCGGGTCGATGGGCGCCGGCCATTCGAGAGTCTTGAGCTGGCGCTCGCGACGCCCCCCGACGGGCGGGTGACGGCTCGTCTAGCGTGGGCTGACCTCGACGGTGGCGTGCAGAGCATCGACGTCTCAGGCGCCGTAATCCAGCAGGGGTCCAGGGTGACGGTCGATGTTCCGCTGGTCTCCCAGTTCATCCGGGTGGAGGAAGACAAGCTGCCGACACGGCTCCGCAACGTCATCAACGTGCAGCCGGCGACGTACGATCTGACCCTCGGCGGGGATGGCTTCGCTGGCAACTCCGTGATCGGTGTCGCCGGGTACCACGCGGGCGATGTCCGGGTCGGCGCCAGCCGCCTCGACCGGATCGAGCCAATCGCCTTTGCGCAGGCCACCTCGGTGGCCCGCGCGGTACCGCTGCGCGTGCCACAGGCGTGGAGCGGCGAGCTCGAGTTCGAGGGTGTCCAGACGATCGAGGATGACATCGTGATCGCGCCCGGGACCGTCCTCAAGATGGCGCCCGGAGCGTCTCTGATCTTTGAGGGGCGCCTGACGGCGATCGGGACGGAGGAGGCGCCTATCCGGGTGGAGCCTGCGCAGGAGGGGCAGATCCCCTGGGGCTCGTTCGCCATCCGCGGACACGGCGCCGACGGCTCGGAGCTCGCCTGGTGCGAGATGAGCCTCGGCAGCGGCTACAAGGTCCCGCTCGCCGAGTACAGCGCGATGTTCTCCGTCCACGAGGTGGACGACGCGGTCGTCCGCAGCTGCCTCTTCCGTGACAGTCAGAACCTCAACGGCGAGATGCCCGACCGCTCCTTCGAGGGCTCGGACGCCGGAGTCCATGTGGATGACATGGTGCACGTGGTCTACGGGACGATCCGCTTTGCGGACTGCACGTTCGCGCGCTCGCTCTTCGATGCGGTGGACCTGGACATCAGCGATGCTCTGCTCGAGCGGTGCAAGTTCCTTGATTCGGGCAACGACGCCCTCGACCTCATGACCTCGAATGTGGTCATGCGCGATTGCTGGATCGAAGGGAGCATCGACAAGGGCGTGTCAGTTGGCGAAGACACGCGTGCGTTCGCCCTGAACTGCGCGATCAAGGACTGCGAGATCGGAATGCAGATCAAGGACCGCTCGCAGGCGGTCGTCTACAACTGCGAGGTGAGCGGGAACCGGCAGGGGATCGACGCTTACAAGAAGAATTGGCGGTACGACTCCGGCGGCTTCGGCTACGTCTACAAGTCGGTCATCAAGGGCAACGGCTCGATGCTGACCGCTGACAAGCACTCCCGGATCCTCGTACACGATAGCCTCGTGAGCCCACGGGTCGAATCGACCAAGCGGGTCCGGCTGGACGCCACCTGTGATGTGGGGCCGAGCCGGGCGGCGAAGTATCGGGGTCTCCTTCGCTTCCCAGAAGAGGAGCAGGCGGCGCTCGAGTTCTTCCGCCCGTTCTGGGCCGAGGTGGACCCGCGAGCCCGCGGCGTGCGTGCCCGAAAATGAACCGATCGAAGCTCCATTTCGAAGTTGCGATCTGTCGAGGACAACGACGGAGACGCCCTCCCTGCCCAGGGGGCGGATAGTCTCTTCGGGCAGGCCCAGGCCGCTCTCAAGGAACAAGAACGATGCCCGCGCAAACCGAGACAGGCCAGCAGGCCGGACAAACGAAGCTCCACTTCTCGCGTTTCGAGTTCAAGTACCTCCTGCCCAGGGACCTCCGGGAGGAACTCGAGACGCAGTTCCAGTACTTCGTGGAGCTGGATCCGTTCGTCGCCGGCCAGCCTGGTTCGAAGTACTTCGTGCGCAGCCTCTACTTCGACAACGACCAGCGGACGCATTACTGGGAGAAGGAGGAGGGGCTCAAGCACCGGAAGAAGTTCCGCCTGCGGACCTACACGAAGGACCCGCGCTCCGAGACACCCCAGTTCCTCGAGATCAAGGGGCGGCACAACAACCTCGTGTTCAAGCACAGGACGCCGCTGGCAAGGGCTACCGGCTCCGGCCTCCATGGGCTGCCCTTTCCGAACGCGACGACCCATGACCTCCTGGCGCGACTCGCGCCCGGCCCGATTCGGGAGCAGTTCGAGTTCGACCTGCACCGTCGACGGATCAAGCCCGTCACGCTCGTCGATTACCGCAGGCGCCCGTACGTCAGCAAGTACGACCCCGAGTTTCGAATGACCTTCGACGACTCGCTCCAGGGCGTCGCCACCGATTCACTGTTCCCTGGGAGCGCTGCTCGCTCGCGTGCCGTCCTCCCCGGCTACACCATCCTCGAGGTGAAGTTCCGCTTCCACCTCCCCAAGTGGTTCCACCGGCTGATCCAGTCCACCGAACTACGCCGCGTCTCCATCTCGAAGTTCTGCGCCTGCATGCACGCGCTGGATCAGGTCGAAGACTACGGCTGAATTCGCCGCCCTCGCGTATCGCGCCCAGCACGAACCGCGTCATGACGGCGCTCGCCCCCAACAAGCTCCTTCCATCTCCCTCCGATGCCCACGCTCCAAGAGACCCTCACTCAACAGGCTGCCTCCGCTCAACCGGACATCTACGGTCCGTTCGAGATCGTCACGAACCTCGCGGTCGCGATCGTCCTCGGTTTGTTTGTGGCGCTCCTCTATCGCCACACGCACAAGGGACTCTCGTACTCGCAGTCGTTCACGCTGACGATCGTCTTCGTCGGAGTGATCGTCGCGATCGTGATGATGGTCATCGGCAACAGTATGACGCGGGCCTTCGCGCTTGTCGGAGCGCTGTCGATCATCCGGTTCCGCACGGTGGTCAAGGACACGAAGGACACTGCGTATGTCTTTCTCGCGCTTGCCGTGGGGATGGCGGCCGGAACGAGCAACTTCGTCCTCGCTGGCATCGGGACGGGCGTGGTATCGGCTCTCGCGCTGGTGCTGAACGCGACGAACTTCGGCGCCCTCTACAAGAGTGAGTTCATCCTGCGTTTCCGACTCGACAAGAGCAGCGAGAGCACGGAACACCTGGAACAGATCAACCTGATGTCCAAGCGCTCAAGCCTGCTTCACATCGAGCACGCGGGCGACGGCGAGACGCTGCAGATGACGTTCGACATCGTCCTGAAGGAGGGGCGGAGCGCCCAGGAGCTCGCGAGCGCCGTCGGCGGCCTCCCGGGGCTCAGCGAGGTCGTGCTGATCGCCTCGAAGAGCGACGTCGACTACTGAGCGAGGACCTGCCCGAGCGGGTGAGCCGTGGACCGGCGGCCCCCGCGTCGAGCGGGACGGGCCCTTGAAGGCCAGGTGTTCGACGACCCCCGCCGCCACGGTGGGGGTCGACCTCTTTGACGGCGCACCCGCGTGCAGCGGCAACCTCGTCGGTGTCCGGTGCTTGTGGTCGGACCTGAGTCCGGGCCCATGGCTCAGTCCCCTTTGGTCGGCGGGGCCGTTGACGCTTTGGCCCACGGGGCGATCCGCGCGCTGGAGAGAGGGTGGGCCCAAGGGGAACTTGGGGCAGGCTTGGGCGAGCGGCTGCCGGGCGAGCAGCTGCTGGGCGCGTGGCGCGTCCCCAGGGCTCGCGGCGCCGGGGCGGACCCTGGACGTCAGACGGACGCTCCCCGGTCAGTCCGCTGGAGCGAGGCGGGTGTGAAGGTGCAGGTTGGCCTGGAGGCGCAGGGAGGGGACGGTGATGGGTGGGCGTGATCCACGAGACCCACCACGGTGCTTGCGACGCCAACTGGAGGGCCGAGTCGGTCTCCGCGGGCCCCCCTAGGCCGTGGTGCCTCTTCCTCTGCCGGGGGTTCGATCCGGGCAGGGTGCCTGCGCTCCCCTCTTCCGCAGCCATGGCTGCAAGTTCGCACTCTGACTCCGGATCCAGCTGTGGAGGTGAGCGACGAGCACTGAAAGACCGGGGGCGGCCGCTGCAAGCGCTGCGGCGGCCCCCGGTCCGATGAGCTGTCGAGCTCAGTTAGCAGGAACCAGGGGGCGCAGCGTCCCCCCGTAGTTCTCGTCGTCAAACCCAACGTAGATGGTGGGCTGCTGGTTCTCGAAGCCGAGGGTCACCGACTCGGCCTTGAAGCCGTCGATGGTGGCGACCCGGGTGGGCTGGGGGTCCAGGTCGATGGTCGCCGGCCCCATGGCGGGACGGATCCGGCCCACCCGCCAGACCGAGCTCCTGAACGGGCCAAAATCCGGATCACCGGGCAGGCCCGCGGCCTCGGGGTCGAACGCGGCCACCGTGTAGATGCGGCCACCGGGGTCCACCTCGAGCCCCACCACGCC
>CAJQPT010000307.1 GCA_905480285.1 uncultured bacterium | reverse complement strand
GCTCAGCTCGCTGGACTCCAGGACCCTCGCGCGGACCTGCTGTCCTCGGAGCTGGCCGCCGCAGCGGCGCAGCAGGCCGTGGGTGCCTCGTCAGGGGCGCTCCTCGAGGCCCTCGTCAGCGAGTTTCCCGAAGGGCATTCGCGAGAGGCGCTCGAGCTTGGCCTCGGGCCAGCGATCCTCCGTGAGCACGGAGGAGATCCCCGCCGCGCCCTGGAGAGCGAGGGGATGTCGCCGGTCTCGGCGGAGGCGCTCGGCCGGTTTGGGACGGGCCAGTGGGTCAGTTATCCGAGCTTCGTCTCGGTCGAGGTGGAGCAGGTGGCCGGCGCGCCGCACGAGGCCGC
The DNA here is from genome assembly GCA_905480285.1 of uncultured bacterium. Taxonomy (GTDB): domain Bacteria; phylum Planctomycetota; class UBA1135; order UBA1135; genus Saltatorellus. The sequence continues at coordinate 10,442 of CAJQPT010000307.1, read as the reverse complement.
GTTCCTCCGGGGCCTTGGTCGGCGGATCCACCGCTGCTCCGTGCTTCAGCCCTATTGGGGGACCCTGCTGCAGGTCCCTCTGGTGCTCCGCCCGGCCACGGCGCGGCTTCGATTGGCGGAGGTCCTCGACAGCACGAGCGCCTCCGAGCTCGCCCGAGCGGCGGTCCTGGAAGGGTTCGACCGGGCCGAGGGAGACTTCCGCGTCCCGGCGACTACACTGCGCTGATGAGCGCGAAGCGTGGCACCAAAGGACCGGACAAGGCTCCGGCTTCGTTCGACGAGAGCCTTGAGCGCCTCGAGGAGGTGGTCGGCCAACTCGAGGAGGGCGGCCTGGGACTCGAGGAGTCTCTCGATCGTTACAAGGAGGGGGTCGGGCTCCTGAAGGGCTGCCGGGAGCGCCTCGCGTCGTTCCGGGCCCAGGTCGAGGAGCTCACGGCCGAGGGGATCATCGATCACGATGGGGACCCTGACGCTGGAGATCCAGCAGATGGCGAGACGACGGCCGACGAGGCGGGCGACTCCGGCCCTCCCGGCGCGGGGAGCCTCAGCGGTCTTGACACTCCCTTCTGACCCCGGCGCTGCCTTGGATTCGAGCACGAACGGCGGTGACCTCGAGGTCGGCGGCCGCTGGCTGGAGGACTCCCGTCGATGGTTCGAGGGGGCGCTGGAACGCTTCCTCCCGCACACGGATCTCGGGCCGCCCGCGCTCGCGGAGGCCGTCAAGTACGCCTTGCTGGGCGGCGGCAAGCGCGTCCGCCCTGCGATCGTGCGCCTGCTGGGCGGCGCCGGGGCCGACCCTGCGGCCCTCGAGGCTGCGGCGGTCGCGGTGGAGTGCATTCACACCTACAGCCTCGTGCACGATGACCTTCCGTGCATGGACGACGACGACCTTCGCAGGGGCCGCCCGACGGTCCACAAGGCCTACTCCGAGGCGACCGCAGTGCTTGTGGGGGACGCACTCCAGGCCCTCGCCTTCGAGGCCTGCGGTGGCGCTTCACGTGGCGCCGCGGCGATGACCGTGGCCCTGGCGCGGGCGGGCGGCGGCGCGGGGATGGTCGGCGGGCAGATCCTGGACCTTGAGGGGGAGGGGCAGGACCTCGACCTCGCCAGCGTTCAGGAGGTCCACCGGACCAAGACTGCCGCGCTCCTTGGCGCCAGCGCCGAGCTGGGAGCCTTGGCGGGCGGAGCCGAGGGGGCACGGGTCGCCGAGGCGCGTCAGTTCGGGCTCGCCCTGGGAATGTGCTTCCAGGCCATGGACGATGTGCTGGACGTCACCGGGGACGCCGCGACCCTTGGGAAGACTCCCGGGAAGGACGTTGGGGCCCACAAGGGCACCCTGGTGGCCGCTGTGGGCCTGGATGCGGCGAGACTCGAGGCGGCTCAGCGTGCGTCTGAAGCCCGGAGTCACGCGAATACCCTCGGCCTTGGCCCGGTGGGGCTGGGTCTCATCGAGCTCCTGCTTCGCCGGAAGTCGTGATGGCCCCTGCTTTCGCGGCCCCGCGAGTCCTAGGCTAGAGCACCGAGACCCCGTTGACGCGAGATCGGACATGACGAACCTGGACGGAACCACCGAAGAGACCCGCTTGGAAGACCCCGCGGCCGAGTCAATTTTGGATGGGATCGAGGGCCCCGCTGACGTCAAGGCGTTGGACCGCGACCAGCTTCCCCAGCTTTGCGGGGAGGTGCGCGAGTTCCTCCTCGAGAGCGTGCAGCGCACGGGCGGCCACCTGGGGTCCAACCTGGGCGTCGTGGAGCTGACCACCGCCCTCCACCGGGTCTTCGACTTCAAGCGGGATCGGATCGTCTGGGACGTCTCCCACCAGGCCTACCCGCACAAGATCCTCACCGGTCGCAAGGACCGCTTCGACACGCTCCGGCGGACCGACGGGCTCTGCGGCTTCACCCATCCGGATGAGTCGCCCTACGACCTGTTCCACACGGGCCACGCGGGCACGAGCATCAGCCTGGGGGTCGGGCTCGCCGCGGGCATGGCGCTCGAGCCGGACCCTCCGCACGTGGTGAGCGTGATCGGGGACGCCTCCCTCGGGGCAGGGGTCGCCTTCGAGGCCCTGAACCACGGGGGCGCCAGCCGGCCCAAGATGCTCGTCGTCCTCAACGACAACGAGTGGTCGATCTCCAGGTCAGTGGGTTCGCTCTCCAAGTACCTGACGAAGATCCGCGGGAGCCGGCTCGTACAGCGCGCCGGTCAGGAGACCAAGAGCCTGGTCCAGGCGATTCCGCTGATCGGCCGGCGGGTCGACAAGGCGCTCGACGACATGGGCGAGGTCCTGCGCCACGTCTTCGTGCCGGGGCACGTGTTCGAGGAGCTTGGCGTGCGCTACGTCGGGCCCATCGACGGCCACAACGTGAACAACCTTGTGGACGTGCTCGAGAAGGTCCGCGCCCTCGACGGGGTCGTCCTCTTGCACGTGCTGACGGAGAAGGGCAAGGGGCACCCCGACGGCCCGAACCACCCCGAGCGCGTCCACGCCGTGGCCGCGCCCAAGCCCCCGGGCAAGCTCGAGCCACCCGCCGACGCGGCGCCCGAGGCGCCGGCCTTCACCAAGGTCTTCGCGCGCTCGCTCATCGATCACGCCCGCCGGGACCTCCGCGTGCACGCTATCTCGGCGGCGATGCCCTCGGGCACGGGCCTCGACCGGTTCGCGGAGACGTACCCCTCCAGGTTCCACGACACGGGGATCTGCGAGCAGCACGCCATCGCCATGGCCGCCGGCATGGCCAAGGCCGGCCTGCGACCCGTCGCCGCCATCTACTCGACCTTCCTGCAGCGCGGGTTCGACCAGGTCTTCCAGGAGGTCGCGCTCCAGAACCTCCCCGTGGTCTTCGCGCTCGACCGGGCGGGTCCCGTGGGTCAAGACGGGCCTACTCACAACGGCGTCTTTGATATCGCGTACCTGCGCACCCTGCCCAACATGGTGCTTGCGGCGCCACGGGACGGGACAGACGTGGACCGGGTGCTGGGCCTCGCGCTCAAGCACGACGGCCCCCTGGCCATGCGCTTCCCCCGGGGCAAGGTGCCCGCCCACGAGGAGGTCGCGGCCCAGGAGCGCGAGCCCATGGCCGTGGGCCGTGCAGAGGTCCTGCGCGACGGCGAGGAAGGCGGCGTGGTCCTCTGGGCCTACGGCGTGATGGTCTCCACGGCGCTCGAGGTCGCCCAGGCGCTGGCCGAGAGGGGCGTCAAGGTCGGAGTGGTGGACGCTCGCTTCGCGAAGCCCATCGACGAGGACCTCCTCGCCAACCACCTGGCCCGGTTCCGCCATGTGCTGACCCTCGAGGATCACCAGCGCGCAGGGGGCTTCGGCTCTGCGGTGTTGGAGGCCGCCTCGCGGATCCGGGTGGACGGTCGCGCGGCTGCGGTGCGGGTCTTCGGAATCCCGGACCGGTACGTGGATCACATGACCACCCGCGAGGAACAGCTGGCCTCTGCGGGGCTTGACGCCCCGTCGGTCACCCGTGTGGTGACGCAGCTCCTCGGCAAGGTCACCGCCTGAGGGCGGCGCTTGGAATTGTCGGACCACCGCGACAGCAGCCAGTCGACCGAGGGCGCCCACGCTCCGGTGGGGGCGCCTTCAGGTGCGCGGCCGGGGAGCGGGCGGTTCGTGCCGGCGGGGGGCAAGATCGGCTCGGTGCTGCTGCTCGCAGACGGTCAGAAGACTCGGGTTCAGGAGGCCCTCGGTGAGGTCGAGTCCTTCCTGGCGAGCCGCGGGGTGACGGTCGCGGTCCACCCGGACGTGCGGGCGCTCCGGGCCAGCGGTGAGGCGCTGGCGGGTGAGGACGTGGACCTTGTGGTGGTGCTTGGCGGCGACGGCAGCGTCCTGACCGCAGCCCACGCGTTCCATGCCCGTCCCGTGCCGACCATCGGGATCAACTTCGGGCGGGTGGGCTTCCTCGCCTCTCTTGAGGTCTCGGCCTGGCGCGAGGGGCTCGTCGAGGTCTTCGAGGGGCGGGCCGTGGTGGAGCACCGCATGCGACTCGAGGCGCGCATTCGACGCGCTGGTGAGCTGGAGCCCCGGGTGATGTGCGCCATGAACGACGTGGTGATCTCTCGCGGCGAGGCGCCGAAGATGGCCGCCTTCCGCCTCTCCTCGGCGGGGCGTGACGTGTCCAGCTATCGCGCGGACGGCCTCATCTGCTCCACGCCGAGCGGGTCGACGGCGTACTCGCTCGCCGCGGGCGGTCCCATCCTCGACCCCGCGCTCGGGGCGATGGTGGTGACGCCGATCTCGGCCCACGCCCTGGCCATGCGCCCGCTCGTCCTTGATCCCAGCGCGGAGCTTGAGGTCGCCGTCATCGATTCCCCGAGCCCGGTGTCCCTTGACGTGGACGGGCGGCGTGAGGCGTCGCTCTCGTCTGGAGATGCCGTCCTCCTCGGCGCAGCGAAGGAGCCCTATCCGCTGCTGACGATCCCGTCGTTCGACCCTTGGCAGCGCCTCCGCGACCGCCTCGGCTGGGCCGGGCGACTCGACGAGCGCGTCGAGGACTAGGCGCCGCTCAGTTCGGCTCGTCCGAGTCCTTGAGCCACTCGAGGCGCCGGACGCCCTTGCGGGCCATGTACCAGAACCCGAGCACGCCGAGGGCGAACGTCGCGCTGGAGAAGGCGACCAGCCGCGGACTCTGGGGGATGATGACCACGGCGGCGACGAACTGGATGAGGATCGAGCCGTAGAGCAGCCTCGCGACAAAGAGCCGGCTGCGAGAGCGAATGAACCAGGCGCCGAAGGGGGCTCCGACCACGACGATGGGCACGCAGACCCACCAGAAGTTCCACGCCTCGGGCGCGAGCTCCCCCTGCACCGCGCCACGGTACAGCGCGCCGACCACCGCGTTACCAGCCATCAGGACGACGGAGGTCGGTGTGGCGATCACCTCGGAGATCCTGAGGCGCAGCACGAGCAGGGAGAAGGTCACGATGTCCAGGCCGCTGCCGGTCACCGAGCTGATGACTCCACCGACGACCCCGAACCCGATCAGGAGCAGCGCGTGCCGCGGGAGGAACCGCTCGATCCGCCTATGGACCTCCCGGTCGCGATAGCGGTTGATCCAGTAGAGGGCGACGGCGAAGGCGAGCCAGGACGCCGTGAACAGCATCTTGGCGTAGGCGGGCTGCAGCCTGGGCGCGACGAACTCGAGGCCGAAGATGACTCCCATGGCGCCACCCAGGGTCGACCAGATGAGCGCAGGGACGACCACGGGCGTCCGGGTCCACAGGATCGTGAAGGACGCAGCGGTCATGCCCACGGCCTGGATCATCAGCGAGAAGTCCCTCGCGATGCTCGGGGGGATCTTGAACCCCAGGGTCATGACCGGGAAGGCGACCGCGCCGCCGCCTTCGCTGGTGGCCCCGGCGATGAACGAGCCGACGGCCATGGTGAGGCTCATGAACCAGTTCTCGGCGAACAGCCCAAAGCGGTCGCCCTGGACCATCAGCGTCAGCCAGAGGGTCCACACCAGGGCGACCGTGACCCCGATGGACACGGTGGCGTTTCGCGTGCGCGGCATGGGGCGAAGGGTCAGGTGGGGATCGGGGCGGAGGAGTCCGCCTGAATGAGGCCGTCTTCCATGTAGAGGACGCGCTCGCAGCGCTTTGCCAGCCGCTCATCGTGGGTCACGAGCATCAGCGCCACGCCGCGTGCCGACTGCTCGTCGAGCAGGATCTCGAGCACCTTCTCTCCGGTCCCGCGGTCGAGGTTGCCCGTGGGCTCGTCGGCGATCAGGATCGGCGGGTCCAGAAGGAGCGCCCGGGCGATCGCGATGCGCTGTTGCTCACCGCCAGAGAGCTGCGAGGGCCGATGCCCGAGGCGGTCGGCGAGGCCGAAGCGCGTCAGCATGGTGGTGGCGCGGTCGAGGAACTCGGCCCGGTTGGAGCGGAACGCACGCCGGCTGAGCTTGATCATGGCCGGCAGCACGGCGTTCTCCAGGGCGGAGAGCTCGGGCAGCAGATGATAGAACTGGAAGACGAAGCCGATCTTCTGGTTGCGCAGGTTGGCGCGACGCTTGGGGCTCAGGCTCCAGGCGTCCTCGCCGGCGACGCGGACCGAGCCCTCGGTGGGGCGGTCCAGCAGACCCAGGATATGGAGCAGGGTGGTCTTGCCGGCGCCGGATGTGCCCATGAGCGCGAGTCGCTCCCCGGCGCGGAGCTCGAGGTTGATGCCGTGCAGGATCTCCAGCCGCCGCTCGCCCACGGGGAATGAGCGGCGCACGCCCGCGCAGGAGAGGACGGCGTCGGCGGAGAGCGGGTGTTGGGTGGGGTCGCTCATTCGTGACGCAGCGCCTCCACGGGGTCGAGGCGCGAGGCGCGCCAGGCGGGGATCGCTGCGAACAGCAGGGTGCTGAAGACGGCGCCGCCCACGATCCACGCCACGCCACTGAAGGAGACCTCGGCGGGGATGTGGTCGAAGAGGTAGATCTCGCGGTTGAAGATCTGGAAGCCGAAGACGCTGGAGAGCTTTCGCTCGATGGCGTCGATGTTGTACGCGCCTGTGATCCCGACCAGGGCCCCCAGCGCGCTGCCGATCACCGCCTCCCACAGGCCGATCATCAGGAAGAGGGCGAGCACGCCCCGCGGCGTGGCGCCGAGCGCGCAGAGGATCCCGATGTCCCGGCGCTTCTCCGTGACCATCATCGAGAGCAGCGCGAATACCGTGAAGCCCGCCACGACCAGCACGAGGCTGAGCATGATGCCCATGAGCGCCTTCTCGTTCTGGATGGCAGCCAGCAGGGTGGCGCGGAAGTCCTCCCAGGTGCGGAACTCGTTGAGGCGGATCCCGGGCGCGCTCAGGAAACCCTCGGCGTGGAGCTTGGACCAGAGGCGGGCGCGGACGGCGTCCTTGTCGCGTTCGTAGTCGTCCAGCTTGACCAGCACGGCGGACCACAGCCGGTCACGCTGGAGGAAGTCGGCGAGCGCGCGGCGGTCCATGTAGATGCGCCGCGAGTCGGTCTCGTTGTCCTTGCTGCGGAAGCTGCCGACCACCTGAAAGCGAGCGTTGGCGGCCGTCTCGTTGAGCTTGGAGCTGGCCTCGTCGTAGGTGGCCGTGACAAGGGAAACCTCTTGCCCGCGCCGAAGGCCCCAGAGGTAGGCGAGCTGCTCACCCACGAGGATCGGCACCTTGAGACGGGTCCGTCGCTGCCGGACGTCCCGCAGGTTGACGAAGGGGTCCTCGACGTCTTCCGGGCGACCGACGTTGCAGAACTTGCCCATCCCGGGCTTCTTGCCGTACTCGGCCTCGAGGGACTCGCGGAAGTCGGTGGCCTCGCCCTCTCCCTCGACGTCGATCCCCACCAGCTCGATGAGCTGGATGGCGTCCTGCATGGGCTTCTCGAGGGCGCTCTCCCCGCCGTCGGGCGCGAAGATGCCGTACCACTGCAGCTGGGGGGTGGCGGCGACCACATCGGGATCCTCCCGGATGATCTCGAGCATGCGCTCGACGTCCGTCTGCATCGGGACCCAGTCACCATTCTCCTGGAGGACGGAGGACTGGAATGAGGGCTGGATGACGAGGTCAGCGAGGTTCCCACGCAGGGTCCGCCGGCTCTCCTCGAGGAAGCCTGCCATGATCGACAGGATGAGCACGAGGGCTCCCACAGCCACCAGGATGCCGGCCATGCCGATCCAGTTGGTCTTGCGCGCTTTCAGGTAGCGCAGGCTGAGGAAGGTGCGGAACACGGAGTGAGTGCTGGGTCAGTATTGGGTCAGGCGCCGGCGGGGGCCTCCTCGGAGGTCTCTTCGGCGTCGGCGGTCGGCTCCTCGATCTTACGCATGGCGGGGAACAGCAGGACGTCGCGGATCGAGTCCTGGCCCGTGAGGAGCATCAGGAGGCGGTCGATGCCGACGCCCAGGCCGCCCGTGGGTGGCATCCCGAATTCGAGGGCCTGGACGTAGTCCACGTCGACCTCTCCGGGGGTCTCGGGGTCCTTGGAGGCCACCTGGTCCACGAAGCGGCGCTCCTGCTCCGCGGGATCGTTGAGCTCGGAGAAGGCGTTGCCCAGCTCCATCGAGGCGACGAAGACCTCGAAGCGCTCTGCGAGGGCGGGGTCCTCGGGGGAGGCCTTGGCCAGGGGGCAGATCGGGACGGGGTAGTGGGTCACGAAGATCGGCCCCGCGAGGTGCGGCTCGACGGTCTCCTCGAACACGTCGTTCATGAGCTTCCAGTACTCATCCGAGGTGTGGTTGATACCCAGTTCTTTGGCCTTGGCCCGCACGGCGGGCTCATCGTCGTAGTCGCAGCCGGCGTGCTCGCGGAAGAGATCTGTGTACCGGGCCCGCTGGAAGGGCACCTTGAGGTCGTACTCCTCGCCGCGGAAGGTGATGCCGGTCTGGCCGTTGAGCTCGATGGCGAGGAGCTCGAACATCCGCTCGGTGAGCTCCATCATCCGGTGGAAGTCGGCCTGGGCCTCGTAGAGCTCCAGCATCGTGAACTCGGGGTTGTGCCGGGTGGACAGCCCCTCGTTGCGGAAGTTTCTGCTCACCTCGAAGACTCGCTCGAGGCCGCCCACGATCAAACGCTTGAGGTAGAGCTCCGGCGCGATGCGCAGGTAGAGCTCGGCGTCGAGGGCGTTGTGGTGGGTGATGAAGGGCCGGGCGGTGGCGCCGCCGGCGATCGGGTGGAGCGTGGGGGTCTCGACCTCGAGGTAGCCCTGATCCTCGAGGTAGCGGCGGATCAGGGAGAGCGCCTTGCTGCGCTTCACGAACACCTCGGTGACCCCTTCCGAGGCCCACAGGTCCACGTAGCGGCGCCGGTAGCGCGCCTCCACGTCGGTCAAGCCGTGCCACTTCTCCGGGGGCGGCGCGACGGACTTGGCGAGGATCTCGAGCTCGGTGACCCAGATGGTGGGCTCACCCTTCTGCGTGAAGGCCAGCTCCCCGGTGGCGCCCACGAGGTCTCCCCCGTCCAGCCACTTGCGGCGGGGCCACCAGTCGCTCATGCGACCCTTCTGGAGGCCGATCTGGAGTCGGCCTGTCCGGTCCACCACCGGGGCGAAGATGAGCTTTCCGAAGTCCCTGGTGCCCAGGATCCGGCCGGCAATCGTGACCGTTTGGCCCACGAGCGGGCCCGGCTCCTCGGCGGTGCCGGCGCCCTCGAGAAGGTCTGAGATGGGCCGTGCGTCGACTCCCCTGGCGGGGAAGGGGTCGACGCCTTCGGCGCGCATGGCCTCGATCTTGGCCAGCCGGTCGGGGTGAGCGAGGTCCGTCATGGTGAAGAAAGTCCCCTGTTGGCCTCCCAAAGGGAAGAGGGGAGCCACGAATCACACTGACAGGTTCCTCCGAACTCTCCCTTGACGACAGCGGGCCGCCGTCGCATTCTTCTCGCCAACTGCGCGATGGCGCAGGGGCGCGGCCGGTGCCCCCCCGTTCTGGCTGCCCGACGCCACTGGATTCGTCCGGAGGTTGACGGCGCTGAATGACCGGCCTGCCGCGTCCGACATCTCGGGGGATTAGCTCAGCTGGTAGAGCGCCTGCATGGCATGCAGGAGGTCAGGGGTTCAAGTCCCCTATCCTCCACCAAACCCCACGCTCCGGTTTTCCGGGTCGTGGGGTTTGGTGTTTTCAGGGGCTTCCGGTCGGGGGAGCGAGTTCGGAGTGCGGCTGGAGAGCCATCTCCGGGGTAATCTCCCCGGACCGTATCCGCGCTCGCGCGGCCGCTCCTTGGATGGCCCGGCCCCGTGACGACCGTCGACCCGCCTCAGGACCGTCGAAGATGACGAGCAACCAGTACAGCCCCAATGAGATCGAGCGCCGCTGGCAGGACCGGTGGGAGGCGGATGGGACCTACCGGACCCCGAACCCCGGCGACGCCGACTTCGACCCCTCGCGACCGAAGTACTACGTCCTGGATATGTTCCCCTACCCCTCCGGGGCGGGGCTGCACGTGGGGCATCCCATGGGCTATATCGGCAGCGACATCGTCGCCCGGCGCAAGCGCATGGAGGGGCATAACGTGCTCCACCCCATGGGGTACGACGCCTTCGGGTTGCCCGCGGAGCAGTACGCCATCAACACCGGGCGGCACCCCGAGGAGACCACCCGCGATAACGTCGAGACCTTCCGGCGCCAGCTCAAGTCGATCGGCCTGAGCTACGACTGGGACCGTGAGTTCGCGACCTGCGACGTGGACTACTACCGCTGGACCCAGTGGATCTTCACGCGCCTCTACGACCGCGGTCTGGCCTATCAGAACGAGGTCCCCGTCTGGTGGTGCGATGAGCTGAAGACCGTGCTGGCCAACGAGGAGGTCATCGACGGCAAGAGCGAGCGCGGCGGCTTCCCCTGCGTCCGCCGCCCCCTGCGCCAGTGGATGCTCAAGATCACCGAGTATGCCGACCGCCTGATCGACGACCTGGACCTCGTGGACTGGCCGGAGTCGGTCAAGACCATGCAGCGCGAGTGGATCGGCCGCTCCGAGGGCGCCGAGATCGAGTTCAAG
>CAJQPT010000306.1 GCA_905480285.1 uncultured bacterium | reverse complement strand
GCCTCGGCCTCCTTGAAGGCGTCATCGTTGACGGACACGGCCTCGAGGGTGCGTCCGGCGAGGTGGCTCGCGATGGTGGCGGGGATCACGAAGTAGCCGTCCGCGAGGCCCTGCATGAGCGCGCTTGCCCCGAGGCGGTTGGCGCCGTGGTCCGAGAAGTTCGCTTCACCGAGGACGAAGAGGCCCGGGATGGTGCTCTCCAGGTTGTAGTCCACCCAGAGGCCGCCCATCGTGTAGTGGACCGCAGGGAAGATGCGCATGGGGACCTCGTACGGGTTGTCGCCCGTGATCCGCTCGTACATCTCGAAGAGGTTCCCGTAGCGGGAGGCGATGGTCTCCTTGCCGTCGCGACGGATCGCGTCGCCGAAGTCGAGGTAGACCGCCTCACCGGTGGGTCCGACGCCGCGTCCCTCGTCGCACACGGTCTTCGCGTTCCGTGACGCCACGTCCCTGGGGACGAGGTTGCCGAAGCTCGGGTACTTGCGCTCCAGGTAGTAATCGCGCTCCGACTCCGGGATGTCCTGGGGAGCCCGCGGGTCGCCTTCCTTCTCGGGGACCCAGACTCGCCCGTCGTTGCGCAGCGACTCGCTCATGAGCGTGAGCTTCGACTGGTAATCGCCCGACCGCGGGATGCAGGTGGGGTGGATCTGGGTGTAGCAGGGGTTCGCGAAGAAGGCCCCGCGCTTGTGCGCACGCCACGCCGCGGTGACGTTGGAGTTCTTGGCGTTCGTGGACAGGAAGAACGCGTTGCCGTAGCCGCCGGTGCACATGAGCACCGCGTGGGCGGCGTGCCGCTCGTACTCGCCGGTCACGAGGTTGCGGACAATGATGCCCCGCGCCACGCCATTCACGACCACGAGGTCGACCATCTCACGCTTGGTGTAGCTGTCGATGCGCCCGGCGTGGATCATCCGGTTCATGGCGCCGTAGGCGCCGAGGAGCAGCTGCTGTCCGGTCTGACCCCGCGCGTAGAAGGTCCGTGAGACCTGCGCGCCGCCGAAGGAGCGGTTGTCCAGCAACCCGCCGTACTCGCGGGCGAAGGGGACGCCCTGGGCGACGCACTGGTCGATGATGTCCACCGACACCTCGGCGAGGCGGTGGACGTTGGACTCGCGGCTGCGGTAGTCGCCGCCCTTGACGGTGTCGTAGAAGAGCCGGTGGACGCTGTCGCCGTCCCCCTTGTAGTTCTTCGCCGCGTTGATGCCGCCCTGTGCCGCGATGGAGTGCGCGCGGCGCGGGCTGTCGTGGATACAGAACGACTTGACGTTGTAGCCCATCTCCGCCAGCGTCGCCGCGGCGGAGCCCCCGGCGAGGCCGGTGCCGACGACGATGACGTCGAACTTGCGGCGATTGGAGGGGTTGACGAGCTTGAGGTCGAACTTGTGGTTCGACCAGCGCTCGTCCATGGGCCCGCCCGGGACCTTGGAGTCGAGGCGGGGGGAGCTGGCGTGGGAGTCTGCGATCGTCATGGTTCGTGCGTGGAGTGGCCCGGTCGAGCGGGGAGCGTCCGGGTCGGTTCAGCCCGTGAAGAACAGATAGAACGGAATGCCGCCAAAACCAGCGACAAGCAAGGCGGTGATCAGTCGGCCTGTGTTCTGAATGAGAGCGCGATAGCGCGGATGTGCCACACCCAGGGTCTGGAAGGCGCTCTGGAAGGCGTGCCACATGTGCAAACCGACCATGGCGATCGACGCGGTGTAGATCACGAAACCGAGCGGGTGTCGCAGGCGATCGACGACCATCTGGGCGAGGTCGTACTCCTCGATGAGCTCCTTCGAGATCCGGAAGTCCCAGATGTGAATGACGAGGAAGACCAGGAGCACCGGGCCGGTGATCCACATGGTGGTGGAGGCCACGGTCTTGGACCCCATGCCCAGGTTCGACTGGTACTTGTCGGAGCGGGAGGTCTTGTTTCGGCCGGTCAGCAGGACCGCAAACAGGATGTGGACCACGAAGAGCACCAGCAGGCCCGCCTCGGCGAGGGGGAGCAGGGGGTTGCTCTCGAGGAGGTCCGCGTACTCGTTGAATGCCTCATTGCCCGCGTAGAGGGTGAGGTTGCCGGCCATGTGCACCAGCAGGAACAGCGTCAGCGAGAGGCCGGTCACGGCCATCACGTACTTGCGCCCGATGGATGAGTTCAGGAAACGGATGAACGAGTTCATGGATGGCTGATGGTCCTCGTCGGCTCGCACGCCCTGGGGCGCGGCTGGGATCAGAAGCGGGCTCGATGAGACCCGACAAGGCGGGGGGGCTGTCGGTGGGGGACCTGCGTGCAGCGACCCATGCGACGCTGGGTCACAGTGGGTGGGGTCCGCAGGACAAAGGGCCTGGGGCCCGGGTTTCTTCCCCCGGATTCTATCGGTCGAGGGTCCCCGCTAGTATCTCTCTGGATCTGTTTCCTGACGGGCCTGCGGCGGTTTGCACGTGGCCCTTGGTCGCGCCATGAGCTTCACCTCCCCACCTTCCCTGCGCTTGATCCTCGTTCGGCACGGAGAAGTCGAGGCGCGCTGGCGCGGGACGATCTACGGGCGCCTGGATGTGCCCCTGTCCGATCGCGGTCTCGAGCAGTCCGCGCTGGTTGCAGAGCGCCTCGAGCGGGAGCATCTGGATGCCGTGCTGAGCTCGGGGCTCCAGCGAGCCGAGGCCGCCGCGGCGTTGATCCGCGCCAGTCGCGTTGGCGTTGAGCGCGAGGACGACCCTCGCCTGACCGAGCTGGACCGGGGCGACTGGGCCGGTCGCCGGATCACCGAGCTCACGGAGGTTTTTCCCGAGGCCATGGGTCGATGGACCGCTGCACGTGGCGCGATACAGGCGCCCGGAGGCGAGTCGCCCGCGGCCCTGGCCACAAGGACCGTCCCGGTGTTCGAGGAGCTCGCGGCGCGCTTTCCCGGGGGCACGGTCGCGGTCGTCGCTCATCTTTGGGTCGTCCGCAGCGCTCTTGCGGCGTGCCTGGGATTGCCCATGGAGCGCTCTTCCCAGGTCGGGCTGCCTCCTGGCGGCATCTGCGAGCTCTCCTGGCCGTCAGGGTCGCAATCGTCGCCCGGGTCGCTGGGGTCGCCGGGGCGTTCTCCAAGGCTCGTCCGCCTGGGCGTCTGACGGGGCCCCGGGTCGCCCGGGCAGCGGGGCTGGACCGGAACGGCGGCGGACTTGCAGGCCGGGCGTGGCCGAAGGGGCGCGAGCGGCTCGCGAAGGAAGCACGCCTTCAGCGCTACGGCTCAGCCGCTCCGGGCGGGTATAAGGGGCGTGTGGCTACCAAGAAGTGTTTCATCGATAAGGAGCGCCCCTGCGACCTGACGTGCAAGGCCGCGTTCCCCGTGGAGGACGCCGTGGATCCGGTCGATTGCTACTTCATCTGGCTGGCGTCGCACCTCGGAGACTCCGCGTTCGACTTCCGGCGGATGTTGGACAGC
>CAJQPT010000305.1 GCA_905480285.1 uncultured bacterium | reverse complement strand
CCGACCACGTGGTACCACTGGTCCCGAGGCGCCTGGTACTGGAAGGTGACGTTGTAGATGTGGACCGCCCCCTGATCATCGTCCACCCGGAAGTTCCAGTCGTTCGCGAGGTTGGTCCCGAGCTGGATGCCCTCCTCCGTGTTCAGGAGGTTGTCGAAGACCCGGACGCCCCGCGCGTCGCCGTCGCCGGCGAAGTCATCCCACGCCCAGTAGCTGAAGGAGAAGCTGTCCTGCCCGAAGTCCATCGCCAAGGGGCCCCCGGAGGACAGGCTGGCCTCAAGGTGTCCGCTTCCGCCGGCGGTGCCGTTCACCAGGTTGTTCAGGCTCGGGCCGGCGCCGGGGAAGGCCTCGCCGTAGGTGGCGTTGACGCCGAGCACGGGCGAGCCCACCTGGGTGGTGACGAGGCCGCCGACCTGGTCCGTCGTGGAGCTGAACTCCCAGTAGTGCTCGCAGGTCTGCCCGAGGGCGCTGGAGGACACGGCGATCATCGAGGCGGAGAAGAGGAGGATTCGCATGGCAGGCTGGGGCTCAGGGAAGGGTCAAGGCCGCCCTGGGACGGGAGGCTCTCGTCGCCCCAACGTAGCCGGGCGTGGCGACCTCGCCAGTCCAGGTGCCCTCCTGCCGCCGCCAGGGGCGACGAGATCGAATCCGGAGTGAAGAGATCGGTTCTCATCGAGTACGGGATAGGGTCCCGCCCGGAGCCTTGCGCGGGACAGCCTTCCCCGTCCCTCCGCGATCCCGGCATCCCGCCACGATGAAGAACCTCCCCTCCGCTCTGTTCCTGCTCACCGCCGCGCTGATCCTCGCCCTGGGCGGCTGGTGGATGGCCGGCTCCGGCACCCATGAGTCCGAGGCGACGCCCAGGAAGCAGAGCCTGCAGGAGCCCGCGGCGGAGCGAGGGGCTGCGCTGGAGCCAGTGACCTCCGGGGACACCCGCGCCCAGGCGCCCGCCCCCTTCGCTGAGCCATCCCTCGCCGCCTCCCCGGACGAGGCGGCCGAGGTCACCTCGACCGTGACCTCGGGGCCGACGCTGTCCGGGAGGGTGATCGACGAGCAGGGGTTCACGGTCGCAGGCGCCGAGGTGCGTATATGGACCAATCCCCGGTCACTCGGCGACCCCGCCATGACCGTGGTCTCGGCGGCGAACGGCGAATTCTCCGCCAGCGGCTTCGGGCCCAAGTTCGTGGCCGCCGCCTTTAGCCCGGACATGGTCTGCGTCAGCGGCCTACGCGGCGACCTCGCCGAGGGCATCGTGTGCGAGGGCCTCGAGCTAATCCTCGCGCCCGCCGCGGTCCTCTTCGGGACGGTTGAGGATGCGAAGGGGAGCCCTGTGGAGGGCGCCACTCTCCACCTGGCGAACCCGCTGAGGAGCTTCGACAGCACAGATGGCACGGAGACCCCGGGGGTGACCACCTTTGGCTCCATCGCGGGTGCGATCCTGCCCCCGCGGGTCACCGGCACGGACGGTCGATTCCGCTTCCCGGGTGTCGAGGAGACCCGGGTCCAGGTCTCCGTGGAGGCCGCCGGCCATCTGGACCAATCTCCCCTGCACTCCCCGTCGGACGGCGCGCTGACCATCACCCTCGACCGAGGCCGCGAGCTCTCAGGGCTGGTCCTGGACGCCGAGGGGAAGCCAGCAGCAGGGGCGCAGGTTCGCTCCGGGGACCGGCGCACCCGCACGAAGGCAGACGAGCTGGGCCGTTTCTCGGTCGGCGGGATCGAGGACCCGGCAGAGCGGGGGAGGGCGCCGGTGTTCGTTGCCGCCCTCCATCAAGGGCACGCAGTGAGCCTGATCCAGCCGGCGAACCTGACCGGCGAAGGGCAGGTCAACGTCCTACGACTCGAGCGCGCGGCGCCGCTCACCGGCCGCGTGGTCGACGGAGACGGCGAGCCCGTCTCCGGCGTGCGGGTCAGGCTCCGGTCCGAGCGAATGTACGAGGGGTCCGACCTCGTCATGGGGACGCCGCCGAGCTGGGAGAGCCTGTTTGGTGAATTCGATCGGCGCACAGGCGAAGGCGGGCGTTTCGACTTCCCCCACCGCTTCCTTGGCCCCTGCACGCTCAGGGTCACGGGCCGGGACACTCCAGCGCAGGGGCTGATCGTCCCCGTCGGGCCAGCCGAGTCCGAGGTCGAGGTCCGGCTGGACGGCGAGGCCTTGCGAGGCGTGGTCCTGGAGGGGCGCCTGGTGGACGAGAGGAGCGGCGAGCCCATCTCGGCGTTCCAGCTGCTGACGTGGTCTGAACCCGTGGACGGGAGCCGCTCGGCCACCCGCCACGGCGCCAGCGCCGGGCCGGACGGGAGGATCCGGATCGAGAAGCTGGGCGAGGGGACGTGGGAGCTGGAGTTCGAGGCCGAGGGCTACGCCTCGAAGCGGCTCGCACCCAGGGCCTTCGAGAAGGGCGTCCACGACCTCGGGGAGGTGGCGATGGTCGAGGCCGTCCACGTTCGGGTCGAGGTGCTCGACCACTCAGGAGAACACTGGACCGGGGGCTCCCTCGAATTCCTGGACGCGACCGGGAGGCCGGTCGAGGTGAAGGCGGGGCCGTTTGAGTCCGCCGGGGTGACCCTGAATGGCAAGCCGCAGCTGATCGAGGGCCTCCCGGCCCTCCCGTTGACCGCCGTGGTCCGAGGCGCGGGCGTGCGCTGGGAGCAATCGGGGATCCACATGCGCTCGTACGCGGGCCAGACCTTGACGCTCGTCGTCCCCCGCCCGGAGGTGGGCAACCTGCAGGTCACCTTCCTCGACCGGGCGAGCCTCGGCGCAGACGCCGACCGGATCCTCGGGGGCTTCCGCCAGGCCATCGCGACCATGGACCAGGGCTGGCTCATGGAGAACCGCGAGGTCCTGCTCGCTGCCTTCCCGAAGCAGGGGCTGCAGGTCCGCCTGGTCCGAGGCGGAACGAACGTGGGGTCGGGAGAGGTCGCCTGGCTACCCTACACCGAGACCTATCGAACGTCCGCGACCGCGGGGTCCAGCGGGTCAAGCAGTGAGAGCTCGCCCTTTCCCGACCTGCGCTGGAGTGACCTGCCCATCGGTGAGTACGAGATCGTTGTCACGACCGAGTCCGGCGCCACCACGACGCGGTCCGCGGCGGTCCGCAAGGCACCCAAGGACGCCGAGGGCCCCCCGCCGGTCGTCGTCGACTACTGAGACGCCTGCCGGAGGCCCGGCAGGCGCAGGAGATCACCAGCCGAAGACGTTCCGCGCGAGCCAGATGGCGGGGAGCTGATCGGCGTTCGCGGCGCCCTCGAGGCCGAGCTCCTGGACGTCCGCCTCGAGCTGACGCACGAGCGGCCCCTCGAGCTCGGACAGGGTCGCGGTGAGCTCGGCGAGCCGCTCCTCCTCGGGGGCGCGCCCCTTGCCCGCCTTGGCGGCGGCCTTGGCGGCGCGCTTCCAGTGGGAGGCGGTCTTGCCCTTGATGGCCTTGTTCACCGCCGCCTTGCGCTTCTTGCTGAAGGGCGTCTCCAGGGCCTCGGCCCACTCGATCAACACCGCCAGCGCCGGGGTCGTCCCCGCGTCCTTGGTGACCTCGATCACCTCATCGGGGTCCTCGATCGCCTCCTCGATGGCCCGGAGTCGCGCCGTCGCGCGCTGCACGTCGAGGAAGGGCGAGTCCTTGAAGCCCCCCGCCTCGCGCAGGAGCTCGATGGCCCCGGCGAGGTCGCCGCTCGCGAGGGCCGACTCGCCCTTGCGCTGCCATGACTCGCGCCAGCGGCGGACCGAGATCAGCTGCCGCCGCTCGGCCAGGTCCTCCATGGGCGTGTCCACGTAGGAGGCGAAGGGCGGCTTGGGCTTGCTCTGGGACGAGAAGCCGGGGTCACCCTCCCACGCCACCGTGCCGTCCACATCCAGGAGCAGCACGCGCGGGAGGTTGTAGCGCCGGACGGAGTACTCCGTGAAGGTCTTGCCGATGCCCGTGGTCCCGTAGGGCCGCGAGTCCACGGCGACGCTGCCGGGGACGGGGTGCGCCTTCAGGTACTCGTCGATGCGCTCGTCATCGTTGGGCGAGACCACGGAGAGGATCTCGACCCCCTCCGGCCCCCAGCGGCGGTGGAAGGCCGTGAGCCAACCGTCGATGGGGACGAGCTCGTTCTGGCCGATGCTCCACA
>CAJQPT010000304.1 GCA_905480285.1 uncultured bacterium | reverse complement strand
TTTACTTAGCAGACAGATAGAGACAGGACGAAAACACCTTGGCCCGTTTTAGACCATCTTTGGAGACATGGCCGCTTTCAAGCTCCTCTAGTTTCTGACAGGAATTCTGCCAAAGCATGAAAAAGAGGGAAACACATATTTTGTTAAAGGTCAAACAACTTCCCGTTTAATATTCGTTAACTTGTTCAGATTGTTCAATCAACTTTACAGTACAGTACTCGAAACGGTTGTCTGCGGTGTTGACCATCTTTGGACACAAGACAGCCCCATTTCCTCCTTGCGATGCTGTGTGTGTGCGTGTGTGCATTAATACCAGTGAACATTTGATTGGCTCAAGACTCTGCTCTCTGAGCCCCGCCTTGAATTTTCTTCTCCCTGAGCCCAATCAACCGCACAGTCACTGCAATGCCAGGCTGATGCTGCAAGAACGGGCCTGTGTGCAAGAATGTCACCTACCGGCGGCCACCGGACAACTGGTGTTCCCCTTGCAGGCCTTCTTTTCGAGGCTGGCATAAAATGCCGTTGCCACAGGCGAAGAAGCTCTCTGAGCACATCATCGGCTTCAACAGCATCCGGCTCAAGCGTCGGCTTCGGCAGAAGACTGGCGGGCTAGCCGCGAAGTGGTGGACATCGCCGAGGATCACCATTTCAAAGCTGAGCATCTCCGAAGAACTTTCTGGCTGGCGGCCGAACAGGCGCTGTCCGCGCAAGACAACGCCAGCCGCCGCGGCAGGAGCAGGGATTTCATCCCCGACTTCGCGCAAGACAACGCCAGCCGCGGCAGGAGCAGAGATTTCATTCCCGACTTCATATCCGACTTCATCTCCGATGCCTGCAGCTTCATCTCCGATGCCTGCGGCTTCATCTCCGATGCCTGCTGCCGAGACCCGCGAGCGTTGGCCAAGTCGACAGGAGCAGAGCAGAGCACAGACTTCATCTACGACTGCATCAGCCGATATCGTTGAGAGAAGTCTGACCCTCTACGAGGCGGCGCGCTATGCGCTGGGAAGAGTGGCTGTGAGCAAAGTTGCCAAGGTGCATTGCCATTCAGAGGAATTCCGTTTGCGTGTCCACGCGTGCGGGCTCAGGCTTCTCGATTCCATCGCGCACTGCGCCAGTCTCTTCCCGCCCTCGACAGAGAAGCCGGACTCCTATGATGTCAAGGTCATCACCTTGTCAATCTACGGCGTGGCGTTTGGCTTCGAGGACGACGCAGAGGTCTCGGACCGTGAGTGGACTCGCCACGCAGTAGGCGTGAAGGCCCGTGACGTCGCGAAAATGGAGAACCGCGTGTGCAACCTGTTCTTCGAGCAGGGTAAAGGCAGTCTACGGCCAAGGCCGGCGATGTTGTGAGAGGAGATGGAGATGGTAAATGCGGTCTATGACCAGGTGTGAGACTGAGGGTAGATGGGTTTTCTGCATGTATGTAGTACTGCGGTATGTCTAGCGGTCTAAGACCAGGTGTGAGACCGAGGGGAGATGGGTTTTCTGCATGCATGTAGCACTGCGGGATGTGGTACTACATCAGGAGCGGGAAAAAGACAATACTGCACTGTAGGTCGCGGAGCAACTCGGGTTGCCAATTGCGAAGGCGATTTGCAACTCGAGTTGCGAATTGCTTGGCGATTCGCAACCCCAGCTTAAAGTAGCTTAAAAAGGCAATTGCCAAAGGTCTACTGGGGGCGGATCCTACGCTTCCACGGTGTTTGTCCCCGGGGAAATATTGGAATTGTTGCCGGAAGCCAACCCGGATCGCTACCCGGAATTTTCCAGGAAATTTACCGGACGTGATCTGGGCATTTACCGGAAGTTTCCCGGATATTTCATTGAGCTT
The DNA here is from genome assembly GCA_905480285.1 of uncultured bacterium. GTDB lineage: Bacteria > Planctomycetota > UBA1135 > UBA1135 > Saltatorellus. Next base: position 1,212 of record CAJQPT010000304.1, on the reverse strand, counting down.
CAGACGAAATGAACTACTTGTTCGGAAATTTCAAGTACCGTGTGCATACCTGCAATCTTCAATGTCCATCCATCTTCAATCTCTCTCTCTCTCTCTTTGCATCTGCATTATCGGCATACCATCAATCAGCATCACCACATGCCGTACGTATACATGTACACCGTGCTTGCTCATACGCACGTATAAGCTTTACATGTTGATATATTACTGCTCAAGTTTTCTGGAGCTTCGGTCTGGAGTTCACACTGCTGTCTCCGACATCGCACAGCTGCAAGAGGAACCGATGCACGACGGCTCTCTGAGCGAAGACCAGCTGCAAGAGGAAGCGATGCACGAGGCTGAGCGCGAGACGCCGCTCCATGCAGTGGTTCGCAAAGCTCGCAGGACACTACGACAGCAGCGGGAGATTCGCGCAGCATCCACGACGGATGCAACTCCGGCAGCAGCATCAGCGGCATCTACGACAGCACCAGCACCAGCAGCTTCCTGGACATCGTCTACGACGGCAGCAGTGGCAACTCCAGCAGCAGCACCAGCAGCATCCTCGACATCTTCTAGGACTGCAGAAGACCCATTTGCGGCGGAGGGTCTACGACCGCACCTGCAGGTGCGCTCGGTGGCCGATCGAGACGGAGCAGCCATTTATGCGCACCGATGCTTTTTCTGTGAGTTGCCCATCGAGACGGAGCGGGTTGTGGCTGTGCACCCGGTGATGGTGAGCGCTCCCAGACTCAGCTGTGCTCGCTATCTAGTTTACCACCAGAATTGCTTCAGCTGGCGCACTCACATCAGTCTGGAGAAGCGTACTGGGCGTATTGCATCGCCGAGAGAGTTGCTCTGGCGCGGCATCCGCTTAAGGCATCTGAAAGCAACAGACAAGCCTCTCGAGATTCCTGTTGCAGACAGCGATGCTGAGTCGGAGTGATCCGTCTAGAAGATCGCAATGACTGGGTCTGACGCCCGGGGTGGGTCTCAGACCGCACGCTTTGCTCCAGTACTGTGGGGCATGTCTGACACAGGGGTGGGTCTCAGACCGATTTTTATAAGCTTCTTGTAGCTCGAGCTTAATTGACAGGCTGTGCAGGCTGTGCAGCGATATGAACACGATCTGGGCGGATCGAAAAGTCACATACATCATTGTTCCTCTCTCTATGAATCGCAATGATCATACACGTAGGTGTACGCGTATGTACATGCGGATACTTCATACCT
>CAJQPT010000303.1 GCA_905480285.1 uncultured bacterium | reverse complement strand
GACTTGAGGAGCCGCTGCAGGCGCCGGGAGGCCGTCACCGCCTGGATCGGGAAGCGGCGCACTCCCGCGGCGAGGAAGGCCTCGACGACCTCGGGCGTGAGGCCGTCGCCACGGAGCCCCCGCGGAAACTCGAGCGAGAGCGAGGCTCGCCCCGGAGCGCCGCGCAACCTCGCGACCGCGCGAGCGATCTCGGCTGCGCGCTCTGGGCGTCCATCGAAGCCGTGGTCGGCGATGAGGATCCGGCGTACGCCCCGGCGATGGACCAGGTCCCGGATCTCCGCGACGACGTCTCGGACGCTGCGGTCCCTGGCGGACGAACCGAAGGACTGGTGGCAGGTCCGGCAGCCGGGCGCGCAGGCCCGAGAGGTTCGGACGGTGGCCGACCGAAGCGTCCGGCGATTCGACCAGGCCGGCATCAGGATCCCCTTCTCGCCGCCGCGTGCGGCGTAGCGCTTCAGGTCGACCAGGTCCCACGCGGGGGCGCCTTGCACCCTGGCGGGCGCTGCGGGGGGGCCACTGAGCAGCGTCCCCGCGGGGCCATGCCAGCGGGCCCCGGGCACACTCGCCCAGCCCTGCTCCGTCGAGGGCCGGCCGTCACCGGCGCGGCGCTCCAGGGCGACCTCGAGGGCCCGGGGCAGGGTCTCGTCGGCCTCTCCGATCAGGGCCAGATCTGCCGCTCCGGCCGCCAGCACCGAGGCCGCATGGTCCGGGCGGTCGCCCACGAGGGCGATCCGAACGGGGCCCTGGCCCGTGTCGAGGCGTCGCCCCACCCCGATCAGGTCGTCGAGGCCTCCCTCGCCGTGGCGGCCCCCCGCCAGCACCAGGGCAGCGGCTCCGGCGGCGCGGAGGCGATCGGCAACGGCGGCCTCTCCGAGGCGCTCAAGCCCGCGGTCAAGCACCCCGAACCGATCCACCCCGAGCTGCCTGAGGGCCTCGTCGGAGCGAACGGCGCCTGCGACGCCGAGGAGCTCCGCGGGGGCGAGGGTCGCGCCGTCCCTGGCCTCCTGCGCCGTGGCCGCATCGGTCAAGACGAAGGTGACACGGAGGTGCCCGTGCGGATCTTGACCGACCACCTCGGACCCTTGGCGAGCTGCACCCATGGGGTGAGCTTAGGGATCGAGCGGGGGGCGAAACCAGCCCCGAGCGGGACGACTCTGAAGGACCCCCGTTCGAGCTCAGAGACCCGAGTGGTTGATCGCCTCGACGGCGCTTCGAAGTCCGCTCAGTTCGAACGAAGTCCCGAGCACCATGTCGGCTCCGTCGGCGGCGCTCCAGATCGTGATCTGGGCAGGCTCGTCCTCCGCTCGGCGCCGCATCTCACGGATGGAGACTGGCGGCGCCTCCCCCGCGTGGAGGGATCGGAGGTTCGCGATGTCTGCGATGAGTTGGATGACATCCGAGTGGTGAACCTGAACGTCCTCGTAGTCCTCCACGATCTCGGCAGCCTCCGCGATCCGCCGGTCGACGGGAGCTTCGCTGCTGAACTCTCGGATCCGTTGGACGGTGGCCGGGGTGTCCCCACCAAGGAGGAGGAGCACGTGGTCACCGGACGTGGCCACTTTCAGGTGGAGCTTCGAGTCGCCGAGGTAGGTCTTGAAGGCCTCTCGCATGGCGGCCCGTCCATCGAAGTCGATTCGGCGGGTATCGAAGCGGACGGCGTAGTCCTCCACGAGGGTCTCGTCGATGATGCTGCGAACGGGGAGCGCCATCTCGAAGCCCCAGGAGTCCAGGTCGCACTTTGCGAGCATCAGCGAGATGGCCTCGCGGGTGCGCGCGGGGTCGGAGGAGATGAGATAGACCGCGGCGAAGGCGCGGCTCGGCCCCATCTCGAAGGAGACCGCGGCGGCGCCCTCGAAGCTCCGCAGCATCTTGAGCAGCGCGGCCTGGATCGCATCCTGGGCGGCGGACCCCATCTCCAGGGTGGGGTGAGCGAGGTTCCGGGCGTCCGTACCGTGGATCAGCTCGGACTGGCAGATCACGCTCCAGGTGGACTTGAGCTTGGCGAGCACGTCCTCTGGTTCGAACGAGACGATCCGGGCGAAGGGGTCCGATCCGTAGACATGCCGGCTGAGACCCTCGAGGACCCGGGACTCGATGTTCGGTCCGGGGTACTGGGCATCGAAGACGTCACCACACTCCACGAGGCGAACGTGGGCGGTGACCCGATCGGCCTCCAGCTCCAGGCCGAACGTGACCTCGGCGGAGCCGAGCAGGGTCTCGAAGAGCACCTCGGGATCGAGCTGCGTGAGCTCGTTGCTCGCCATGTAGGGTCGGGCGATCCGGTACTGTTCGTTGATCTCATCGGTCGCCGACGAGAGGTACGGACCGAGGATCTCGATCGCGGCCTCGGTGCCCATGCGGCCGCGCATGAAGCCTTGGGGGAGCTTCTTGGTGACCTCGGCTGACCCGCGCGCCTCGGGGGTGGCGGCCAGGTCCTCGTGCTGGATGAGGAGGTAGTCCCCCGGGCAGCGAGTCGCGGTGAACTGCTCGGCGGCCATGGCCGCGATCGAGCGCACGAGGGGGGCCTCGTCGGCGGCGGGCAGGATGAGGACGGTGGACAGTTGATCTGTTCCAGGGATCGGGGCGAGGGCCAGCGCGAACGGGTGTGACGCGCTCATCCTCTGCACGTCGACCCCCGCGCTCAGGAACGGCGTGAGCATGTCCCTGGGCTCCCACTCCACGAGGCCGTCCATGTCGCCCTCTGAGCGGAAGCGGAGCACGGCCTCCTCGAGAGCGTCCATCGAGGCGAACTCCACGTAGGCCGTGGCTGTGTTCGGCACGAGGTCGACCAGGTTGACCTCCTCTCGCTCGACGTCGAGCACTCCGGTCGCCTCCCCGGACCCGGTCATCGCGCCGGGGTCGGACGGGCGGGCCTCGGAGGTGATCGGCTGCACGATGGGGGCCGACGAGCTCGTCGTCTGATCGGAGCCCTCATCGGAGCCACCGCATCCACCCAGGAGCGCGAGCGAGGCGATCGCCGCGCTGAAGGTGGCGAGAGACTTGGCCGGAGGGACGCCGGTCATGTGATTGGGAGTGGGGATGGGGTTGAGCATGACGGTTTCAACATGGGTCATCGGGTCGCGATTCGTCGGGACTGAACGCGGACCCAGGGGCCACGCCGTGTGTCCAGCTATGGGACTCGAGGCGCCCGGGGCCGCCCGGATTCGTCGTGCTGCGGGGCCGGGCAGCCGGGGAGCGGTCTGCGGACCAGCTGGGGCTCCAGGGCCAAGTGGGGAGCACTCGTGGGGAGCACTCCTGAGGGCACTCCAGGCGCAGTCCTGGCCCTTTCACGGGTGTGGACCGGGGCGTAGGAGGGGGGCGCGGGGCTATCGTGGGGCGGTCATGGTGAAGCGCTCCCTCTTGATCCTCTCGGTGCTGATCGCTCAGCCGCCCGAACTACTCCAGGCGGCCTCCGGCTCGCCGGCTCGGCCCTCAGCTCCGCTCGAGGTGGCTCAGGACCTCGGGAAGCTCGCCGAAGGCCTCGACAGCACGAAGCCGAGGGTCCGGCACGGTGCGGTGGACGCCCTCGCGGATGTGGGGACCCCCGAGGCGTGGTCCCTGATCCTCGAGCGAGGCCTGAGCGACCCCAACTCGAGGGTCGCGGACTCGGCGCAGCTGCGGCTGGGAGCGGCGCCCGTCTCGCCTGAACTCCTCGGCCTCCTCGAATCGCGCAGCGGCCTCGGATCCCGGAGGGCCATGTGCCGCGTGCGGGTGGCCCAGGCCCTCGGAGGGATGCCGGGAGAGGTTCCCGCCCGGCTCCTTGAGCGCGCCCTCAAGGATAAGGAGCCGGAGGTGAGATGCGCCCTCGCAGCCGCCGTGGAGCAGCGCTCGGACTCCGGAGCGGATTCGATCTCCGGCGGAGCCGCGGACATGAAGCGGCTCCTCAAGGCGCTCGACCGGGTAGCGACCCGCGACCGCGACCCGCGGACCCGATCGGCCGGGTTGCTGGCGCTCGTGGCGTTCTCGGAGGCCCAGGGGATCGGGGAGGAGGAGGCGCAGGGCGCGACCACCGATGCGCTGGCGAGTGACGATCCGCTGCTGGTCTCCGCGGCGGTGCATACGGCGGCGGAGCGGCTGAGCGCCGCCGACCTGGAGGGCATCCTCTGGGCGAAGCGGGGCGGGCACGCTTCGTTCATGGCTGCGGTCACCGCGCTCGAGGGGAGGGCGGATCGCGAGAGCGCGCAGCTCCTCATCCGGCGGCTCGGGGACGAGCAGGCGCCCCTTCGACCCGCGGCCGCATGGGGCATCGTGCGTGCCCTGCGCGAGATCTCCGGGCTCTCGATCGCAGGCTCTGCGAAGCGCTGGCAGCAGTGGGCCGACGGGCTGGCAGCGGGCAAGGTCACCCCCGTGGAGCGACGACCGACGACGGATGACGGGCCCACGACCACGGCGCTGTACGGCCTCAAGATCCGCGGCGACCGGGTGGCGTTCCTGGTCGACATGTCAGGCTCCATGTGGGTGGACCACCAGGGAGCCCCTCGAAAAGAGGCGGTCGACGCCGAGCTCGCCAGGGCCCTGCGAGCGCTGCCGCCCACCGCCCGCTTTGACCTGGTGCCATACTCGAAGCAACCCGCGCCCTGGCGGGGGGAGCTCGTCGACGCGACGCCCAAGAACGTGGAGCGAGCCGTCAAGGCCTTCCGCGGTTGCGGGTTGAAGGGGGTCGGGGATCTCTGGGGAGCCCTCGAGTCGGTCCTGGTGGACCCCGAGGTCGACACCGTGGTGATCCTGACGGACGGCGCGCCGTCCGGCGGAGACCGATGGAACATCGAGCTGATGGGGCGCCTCCTGGGGGACGAGAAGCGCCTCCGGCACGTGGATCTTCAGATGGTGCTGTTCGGGTCCAGCAAGGGGCTGAAGCGGCGCTGGATTGAGGTGCTGGACGGCCTGGGCGGTTCGGTCCTGAGCATCGATTGATCGGGCGGGGACGGAGCCCGAAAGGGGAGCCCTAGAGAAGAGCTCGTTGGGGCCGAGGTGCGGGTCGAGAGGGGGCTTGATTGGGTCGGTCGCGGGTCCACCGGGGAGCCGCTTCTGGCAGACTGTTCGCCAACTCCGAACCGTCATGAGCCTCCGAGAAGATCTACAAGCGTCCGCCGAGGACATGCCCCACGGCAAGGTCCGCTACGCCGCCTGCGAGGGCGTCGCCCTTCTGACCCTCACCAATCCGCCCGCCAACGGCTACTCCTTCGAGATGATGAAGGACCTGGACGAGGCGATCTTGCGGGCCCGCTTTGACGGGGACGTCCACGCGATCGTTCTCGCCGGTGAAGGCGAGAAGTTCTTCTGCGCGGGTGCCGACATCTCGATGCTCGAGTCGGTGACGCCGACCTTCAAGTACGCCTTCTGCCTGCACGCCAACGAGACGATGTTGCGGCTTGAGCACACGCCCAAGATCGTCATCGCCGCGCTCGGCGGCCACTGCGTCGGCGGCGGCCTTGAGATCGCGATGAGCGCGGACCTGCGCTACGCGAGGCGGGGATCCGGCAAGTGTGGCCTGCCGGAGGTCGCGCTCGGTGTGCTCCCCGGCACAGGCGGGACCCAACGCATGGCCCGGGCGGTGGGGGCCTCCAAGGCCATCGAGCTCATGGCTGCCGGAGCGACTTTCGACTACGACGAGGCCGAGCGCCTCGGCCTCATCAACGGTCAGCTCGACGCAGCGGATGACGCAGCGTTCCTCGACGACGTCCTGGAGCGAGCTACGGGCTATTGCCCTCCGCACCGAGCACCTATGGCGGTGGGCCTGATCAAGCGCGCCGTCCAGAGCGGCGTGGACCTGCCCTTGGAGTCCGGGCTCGCCCTCGAGCGCGAGCTCCAGCAGCGGCTCTTCACGTCCGAGGACGCCAAGGAGGGCATCTCCGCCTTCGTCGAGAAGCGCGGGGCCCAGTTCAAGGGCTCGTGACCATGCGCGCGGTCCACGTCACGCGCCACGGCGGCCCGGAGGTCCTCGAGCTTGTGGATCTGCCGGTCCCCGAGCCTGGCCCTGGCGAGGTCCGCGTCAGAGTGGCGGCGATCTCGTTGAACCACCTGGACCTGTGGGTGCGCCGTGGGATGCCCGGGGTTGAGATCCCGATGCCGCACGTGCCCGGCTGCGACGGTACAGGGACGGTGGACACGCTCGGCCCGGGCACGGAGGGGTTCGCGAAGGGGGACCACGTGCTCCTGCAGCCTGGGTTCACCCATGAAGAGGGCGCCGAGACGCTCGCTGGCCTCGACCACCTCGCGCCGGACTATGGCATCCGTGGAGAACACGCGCCGGGCTTCGCGGCCGAGTTTGTCTGCCTCCCCGCGAGGTACCTGACGCCACTCCCGGCGGGGGTCGATCTCGTGGAGGCCGCGGCCCTGCCCCTCGTCTTCCTGACGGCCTGGGGGATGCTGGTGACCCGTGCTGAGGTCCGGGCGGCCGAGCAGGTGCTCGTCATCGGTGCGGCCTCTGGCGTCGGTTCAGCGGCCATCCAGCTGGCGCGGACCCTCGGCTGCCGCGTGGCGGCCACGGCCGGCTCGGAGGAGAAGCGGTCGCTCGGGTTGGCCCTGGGTGCCGAGGAGGTCTTCGACCATGGCGATCCCGAGTGGAGCCGCGCCGCCAAGGCCTTCTCGGAGGGAGGCTTCGACGTCGTCATCGAGCACGTCGGGCCTGCCACCTGGGACAGCTCCATGCGGCTCCTGGGGCGCCGCGGCCGGTTGGTGACGTGCGGCGGCACCACCGGTCCAAAGGTGAGCTTGACGCTCCCGCACCTTTTCATGAAGAACCAGTCTGTGCTGGGCTCCACCATGGGCCCAAGTTCAGCGCTCCCCGAGATCCTCTCGGGCGTCGAGCGCGGAGCGCTGCGGCCCGTCCTGGATCGCTCGCTGCCCGTGGAGTCCGTCCGCCAAGCCCACCAGCTGCTCGAGGACCGTGAGGTCGTCGGCAAGCTCGTCCTGACCTTCTGATTCGTCACATCAACCCCCATGTCTGATCAAGACCTCGCCGCATCCATCCAGCGCGCTGCCGTCCTCGGCGCCGGCACGATGGGACACGGCATCGCCCAGGTGCTCGCCATGAGCGGCATCGAGACCTGCCTCTTCGACATCTCGGAGGAGGCGGTCGCCGACGGCCTTGCGAAGATCGCGGGGAACCTCGACAAGGGCGTGGCCCGCGGGAAGGTGAGCGAGGAGGACAAGGCGGGCGCGGTCGCGCGGCTCTCCGGCGCCGTCGATTTGGAGCGAGCCATCGAGGGCGTGCAGGTGGTGGTGGAAGCCGTCCCCGAGCGCATGGAACTCAAGCGTGACCTCTTCGGTCGGCTGGGCGCGGCTCTGGGGCCGGAGGTGCTGCTCGCGACGAACACCTCGTCGCTCTCCATCACCGAGATCGCCGACGCCACGGCGCATCCCGAGCGCGTCGTTGGCATGCACTTCTTCAACCCCGTACACATCATGAAGCTCGTGGAGGTGGTGCGCACCGAGCGCTCCTCTGACGAGGCGGCCGAGAAGGCGATCGCCCTCGCTCGGCGCATGGGCAAGGATCCGATTGACGTGCGTGACGCGCCGGGCTTCGCCTCGTCCAGGCTCGGGATCGCCATCGGTATGGAGGCCATCCGGATGGTGGAGGAGAACGTCGCCAGCGCCGAGGACATCGACAAGGCGATGGTGCTCGGATACGGCTTCCCCATGGGTCCCCTCAAGCTCACGGACCTGGTGGGCCTCGACGTGCGTCTGGCCATCGCGGAGTACCTCTCAGGAGAGCTCGGTGAGCGCTTCTCGCCGCCTGCGCTCCTGCGTGAGAAGGTGGCGAGAGGAGAGCTGGGTAAGAAGTCAGGGAAGGGCTTTTACGATTGGGAGGTGACCCGTGGTTGAGGGAGACATCACCGCCGGCAGCGGCCGCTCCGGCGGTCCGCCTCGCTGGATGGTCCTGACGGGCTGCGGGTGCCTGCTGCCCGGCTTCCTGCTGGTGGCGACCATCGCGTGGTCGATGCAGCTCTTCGGCCAGCTCATCAACAAGAGCGAGGCCTGGCGGGAGCTCGCGGAGCTGATCACCTACGACGAGGTCGCCCGCGGGGTCCCCACGGGTGAGGAGGACAACCCGAACACGCCCGTGGACGAGTCCAGGGAACCCGGGAAGTACGAGCTGCTGCTCGGCGGCGACATCCCCTTCTCTGGCGGTGTCGAGGCCTACTGGTTCGGGCGTTCGGTCCCCGGCCCCGAGCAGCGAGACCGCTCGTACGGCGAGGACGCCATGAGCGTGACCTTCCTCAAGCTCCCTTCGGATCAGTCCGATGCCGCGACCTCTGCGGCGCCGGGGACGCCGTCCCACGAGGACATGACGGTGGCGGTCCAGGGCGTCGTCCTCCGCGGCCGCCGGCTGCCGGAGATGATCAGCGATGAGATCTACTTCAAGATCTCGGGTCTCGAGGAGGTCCGCGGCGCGGGCGCTGCCGTCTGGCTCCGCGAGGACTTCATCGTCCCCGAGGAGGACGGCGAGGAGTTCGATCTCATGCTCTTCTTCCAGCGACCTGGGTCAAGCCAGCCCATCACGGATGCGGACATCGTCGAGTTCCTGGAGCCCTTCCACGTGGCCGAACTTGTCGCGGAGGCCGAAGCCGAAAAGGCTGCTGCAGAAGAGGCCGCTGCAGAAGAGGCCGCTGCAGGGAATGCCGCCGCAGAGAACGCCGCCGGCGCAATGGAGCCCGGCGAAGGTGATGCGCCTGCCGAGGGTGGGGACGGCGAGGACCGGTGACCGTCCTGGAGGAAGGTGGCGGGGAGCGCGCTCAGCTTCCGCAAGGCCAGGGCCCTGCGGAGGATCGCGCTTCAGCTCTGAGGGTGATCACGGTCGCCGGGCTCCTCCTGCTCCTTGCCGCGGCGGGCTCGCTCCTGCTCAGCTCCGGGGACGGGACGCTCGAGCCGGATGACTTCCTCGCCGAGGTCTTCGCGGGTGTGAGCCTGCCCCTCGAAGGGGGCCTCGAAGTGGACGAGGGCCGCCGGCTCCCGACGGGTGAGAGGTTCGTCCGCTTCGCAGCGTCGACGCCCGCCCCCGACGGGCCGGTGGAGCTCACGATCGTCGAGTTCCCCCGCGCCCGCGGCGAGGCGGTGCTCAAGGACCAGCTCACCGGCCTGAGCTTCGAGTCCAGCGGGATGAGATCGGGGGGGATGGGGTCCAGCGGTGGCCGCGGGGGTCAGGGGCGGCCTGGCGCCGGGGGGAGCCCCTGGGGAAAGAAGGAGCCCACCTACAAGCTGCGCGAGAAGGGGACGCTCCGCTGGCACGGGTTCGACGCGGACTTCGCGCGGCTCTGGCACCCGGACAAGGCACCTGCTCGGGGCGGCGCCGACACGGAGCCTGGAGCAGGGTTCGGCGGGGGAGAGACGAGTGGCGGCTACGAGACCATTCGGGTCAACCTCTCCACGGGTGGGCGCTGCCTGCTTGGCTATCTGCGCTTCCAGGAAGGCCACGCGCCGACTGGCGAACAGGCGGCTGCGATCCTCGCGGGCCTCCGCCCCGTCGATCAGTAGCCCGCGCGGCCGGACCGTCAGTGGCCGTCCACGGGGCCCTCCACGGGGCTGTCCACGGGGTTGCTCCCGGCGCGATCCCTCGAGCCTCCTCCCGATTCCGTGCCGCGAGGGGGCGCGACAGATGACGGGTGACAGGTGACCCTCGGCGGGCTGCAGGCTCAGCGCGGCCGGAGCGCCCGTTCGAGGACCTCGGCCAGGTGGAGGATCTCGACGCCCTTGCCGGACTTCCCGACGCCGATCTCCCACTGCTGATGGCATCCGGGGTTGGCGGTGACCAGGGTCTTCGCGCCGGTCTGTTCCAGGCTCTCCAGCTTGGGGTCGAGCACGTCGAGGGAGTCCTCGGGGCGAAGGACCGTGTAGATCCCGGCTGAGCCGCAGCAGGAGTCCGCGCCGGACATCTCCACGCGCTCGAGGCCAGGGACCAGGTCGAGGAGCTGGCGCGGCTGCTCGCGCACTCCCTGTCCGTGGCAGAGGTGGCAGGGATCGTCCCAGGTCACGGGTCCTTGGATTCCGTGACCGTCTGCGAGCCGCTCGCGGAGGCGGGGGATGGCCTCGGGCGAGGCGAGCTCCTCGGTCAGGTCCACGACGCGCGCCGCGAAGGAGGAGGCGCGCTCCCTCCACTCGGGGTCATTGGCGAGCAGGCGCCCGTACTCCTTCATGTGGGCCCCGCAGCCGGCGCTGTCGATGACCACGGGGGCAGAGCCGTCGACCTCGTTGAACTGGGAGATGGTCTTGCGGGCGAGCTCCTCGGCCTGGTCGAGCTCACCGTTGTGGGCGTGCAGCGCGCCGCAGCAGACGTGTTTGGGGACGGACCGGACCTCGCGTCCAGTGGCCGCGAGGACGTCGGTCATGGCACGATTCACCCGACCGAAGAGCTCGGGCATGACGCAGCCATCCAGGACGAGCACGGTCCCGCGCGGCGGGCCCTCGGCAGGGGTCACCGGGGGCAGCGGGCGGCGCTCGCGGGCGCTCGGGACCCGCGGCATATGGCGGATGATCTGGCCTCGCAGCCCGAGGAGGGGGCTGACCAGGGCGTCGAGGCGCAGGAGTTGGACGGCTCGCAATCCCACGGCAGCGAGCCGCAGGCCGGCGCGGCGCACTAGGATACCTCGGAAGCCAACCCAGCGCGCGAGGCGGGCAAGCAGGCCAGGGGGCCGGCGCTCCAGGAGCGCGCCGCGACTGAATTCCATCATGGCGCCAAACTCGACGCCCGCCGGACAGACGCTCTCGCAGTGGCGGCAGACGAGGCAGAAATTCATCTCGTCCTCGAAGGTCGCGTCAGGCTCCGCGCGTCCTTCGGCCACGGCGCGCATCAGGTGGATGCGCCCGCGCGGGCTCGACGTCTCCAGGCCCGTGAGCTGATAGGTGGGGCAGGTGGTGAGACACAGGCCGCAGTGAATGCAGTCCAGCGCCCGCGCGTGGTCCACGAGCGTCTCGCGGCTCATGGGGTGGGGGCGTTCGTGGCCTGCGTCGGGGCTCGTGCTGGTGCTGGACATGGCGTGCGTGACCGCTCAGGAGCGGGCCGGGAAGCCCTCGGTCTGGAAGAGCCCCGCGGGGTCGAAGGCCTCCACGAGCCGGCGGCTCCATTGTGAGGCTGGGCCAGTAGCGACGGTCGAGGTGCCCATCGTCGAGGTGGCGATCTTCGAGCGGAGGGACTCGGGGAGCGGTCCGCGGAGGCTCAGCTGGGCCTCGAGGAGGGCGGGCCACGACGAGGCGCTGGAGAGGCCGTCCAGGGGGAGGTCGACCTGCGCCACGCCGGGCTGAATGACCGCGCCGGAGAGCTCGCCGAGCGATCCCTCGAGCGCCGCGACAACCGCCGCGACGCGGGATGGGACCGTGGACACTCGCACCGCGCTCCCCTGACCCTCGGCTCCATCGCCGGCCATGTGGAAGGCCTCGGCGCCGGGGCCAGGGTCGTGTTCCTCGAGGTTGGTGAGCAGCTCTTCGAGGCGCCGCCGGTCCGCCTCGACCTGCCGGTCGCGGCCGGAGAGGAGGACGTGGACGACTCGATCTCGAACAAAGACCGCTTGCTCGCGGATCCGGGTGGCGCCGCGGATCGCGAGGGCTAGCTCGACGGCGGCGGTTGCGGAGGCACAGGCGCCGGAGGTGAGGTACTGCTCGGCCTCGGGGGCAGGCATCAGCCGCATGGACGCCTCGACGATGGGGCCGAAGATCCCGCGACCGCCCGCATGTAGCCGGTGGAGGTCAAAGCCCGTGACGTTCTTCACGAGCCGGCCTCCCGACCGCAGGTGGCGCCCCGTTCCGTCGATCATGCGCATGCCGAGCAGGTGATGCTTGGTCGGTCCGAGGCTGTGTCGATCCAGCCCGGATCGACCTGCGGCCAGGACGCCACCGAGGGTGCAGGATCCGAAGACCGCCGGGGTGAGCCGGTGGCCACCCTCGGCGACCGTGGCCCGGAGGACCGCCACCTCGGCGCCCGCAAGGGCGGTCAGGGTGCCGTCTCCGGGGACGTACTCCACCACGCCGGTCGAGGATTCATCGCCCAGCAGCGCCCGCATGGAGAGCTGAAGGAAGTCCTTGGGGGACCGGCTCGCGTCCGGCCGGCACCAGCTGAGCTGGCCGCCGCCGCCAAGGGGGACGAGGCGTACGGTGGACTGGCTGCTGCGGGTGGGCAGGGCGGACAGGGCGGAGATGAGGACTCCGAGAGAGGCCTCGGTTGCCGGCCGAACGGCCGGGCCGCCGCCCAGGCCGCCCGCCTCGTCGAGCACCACGCCCGCCTCAAGACAGGCGGCGCGAACGAGGTCCAGGTCCAGCGCACCGGTGTGCTTGAGCTCGGCGCTCAAGACGCGTCCTCTGCCGGCTGGGCGTGGGTGGGGAGGGGGCGGGTGTGGATCTCTCTGCAGCCACGCACGGGCAGCATCTTGCCGGGGTTCCAGAAGGCGTCGGGGTCAAAGGCGCCGCGCAGCTGATCCATGGCGGCGAGGTCGTCGTCGCTGAAGACCAGGCACATCTCGTCCTGCTTCTCGAGCCCGATCCCGTGCTCACCAGTCAGGGAGCCGCCCGCCTCGACGCAGGCCTCCATGATGATCCGGCCGGCCTCGAGCACGCGCCGGACCTCGTCCGCGTCTCGCCGGTCGTAGGAGATGTTCGGGTGGAGGTTGCCATCGCCGGCGTGGAACACGTTGGCGAGCTTGAGGTCGCGTTCACGGCAGGCCACGGTCGCCGCAGTGACGATCTCGCGCAGGCGGGTCCTGGGCGCCACAACGTCGGCGACGTACAGATCCGGGGCAATCCGACCCATCGCACCGAAGGCGCCCTTGCGGCCTGCCCAGAGCCGCTTGCGCTCAACGGGGTCGGTGGTCCTCCGCGTGTCGAAGGCTCCAAACTCGCGGGCGACCTCGATCACGTCGGCGCTCGTGGCGTCGACCTCCTCGTCGCCGCCCTCGACCTCGACGAGCATCACGGCCTCGGCGTTGTCGGGGTAGCCGGCGCGAAGGACGCTCGCCTCCACGGCCTCGATGGTCAGCCGGTCCAGGATCTCGATGGCCGAGGGCTCAAGTCGTCGAGCGATCATCTCGCTGACCGCGTCGCAGCAGTCATCGAGCGACTCGAAGAGGCAGAGCAGCGTCTCAACCTTCTCGGGTCTCGGCAGCAGCTGTACTGTCACCTCGGTGACGAGGCCGAGCATGCCCTCGCTGCCGATGACCGGCCCGAGGAGATCAAGGCCTCCGTCGCCCGTGGCCCCCGGGCCGCCGAGCTCGATGACCTCTCCCTCGCTGTCGACCATGGTGAGGCCGAGCACATGCCGGTTCGTGGACCCGTACTTGAAGCCGTGGGGGCCACCGGAGTTGTTGCCCACGTTGCCGCCGATGGTGCAGGCCGTCTGGCTGGAGGGGTCTGGTCCATAGAAGAGCCCAACGTCGGCGCAGGCCGCGGTGAGGTGGACATTGACCACGCCGGCCTGGACCCGGGCGTAGCGGTCCTCAGCATTCACCTCGAGGACTCCTCGCATGCGAGCCGTCCCGACGATCGCCCCGTTCTCGACGGGGCGCGCTCCCCCGCTCAGGCCGGTCCCGGCGCCGCGCGGCACGACGACGAGGCCCGCGTCGCGAACGACCTTGATCGCGGCGGCAGCCTCCTCGGTTGTGCGGGGGAGGACGATGACCTCGGCGTTGGCACGCTGGAGCATGAACGCGTCGGACTCATAGGCGGCGCGCGCGGTGGCGTCGGTGCGCACGCCCTTCTTGCCCACGATCCGCTCGAGCTCGGCCAGGTGCTGACGCGAGAGCTGCTTCCTGCCGCTGCCCATGGGTGAGATCTTAGGCCAAGGCGCAGCGCTAGCGAGCCCCTCGCAGCCCGAAGGCTTCAGGCCAGGAGCCCCCGTCCGAGCGCAGGACCGGTCTCAGTTGCCCGGCCGGCCCCGCGGCGCAGCGCCAGTGAGGCTCAGCCGAGCGGCGCCGATCCAGCCCGCGTCGGAACCAAGCGTCGCAGGCTCGACCCGCGTGGACCCGCTCCCGTAGCGCTGCTCCGCCAGGAGCTCCTCGGTGCCAGGGCGCAGCACGTCGAGGGCGGCCCCGAACCCTCCACCGATGACAAAGAACGAGATGTCGAAGAGCGTCACGAGGGTCGAGAGGCCGGATCCGAGGTCGCGGCCGATCTCGTGCATGAGGCGCCGCTCCGGGCCGTCCGCGTCGCGGGCGGCCTGTGCCAGCACCGGCAGGTCGTCGTCGAGTCCCGCGGCCCGCGCGCGACGCTTGGCCGCGCTCGCCGAGACCAGCCGTTCCAGGCAGCCATAGGAGCCGCAGGGGCAGGCGAGCTCTTCGTGATAGGCGCCGTCGTAGTAGCTCCCGCTCGGCTTCGGGAAGATCACCGTGTGCCCGATCTCTCCAGCGTTGCCGCCGGGTCCGACGAACAGCTCGTCAGCGAGCACGATGCCCCCGCCGACGCCGGTCCCAAGGGTCAGGAGAGCCATGCTGTCCTCCGTCCGGCCTGCGCCGAGCCATTGTTCCCCGAACGCCGCGACGTTGGCGTCGTTCTCCACGAGGACCTCTCGGCCCTCGAGGCCGCGCGCGACGCCCTCGGAGAGGCTCTCTCCCACGAGGTTGGGCATGTTGGCGCTCGCCAGCACCGTCCCGGTCGGCCGATCAAAGAGGCCCGCGCACCCGACGCCGATTCGTTGAGCCCTGCCGCCCGCCGCGCTCTCGAGCTCGAGCACCAGCTCCGCCGCACGGGAGAAGATCACGTCGGCCGGGACGTCCGCCGCGAAGGGCCGCAGCGCGCGCGCGAGCACCTCGCCGCTGGAGGCGTTCACCGCCCCTCCCTTGATCGACATCCCCCCGAAGTCGAGCCCGATCAGTAGCTGGTCCGCCATCGGGAACTGCTCAGGGCTTGCTGGCCTTGAGGAGCCGCCCGAGCTTGCGGTAGGCCTTCATGTACTCGCGACCGGTCTCCGCCCAGGAGAAGTCCTGCTCCATGCAACGCTTCAGGATGACCTTCCAGTCGGCTGCCTTCTTGTAGATCGCGCGAGCCTGGTCGACGGCCTCGACGAGCGCGGAGGAGTCGTACCGCTCGAAGAGGATGCTGGTGCCCTTCTTCGGAGATGCGGTCAGGTCGACCAAGGTGTCCTCGAGCCCGCTGTGGGCGTACGCCATTGGGACCACGCCGTAGCGGAGCGAGATGGCGGCGAGGGCGTTGGTGGCGTGGTAGTGGCCCGGCAGAAGCAGGATGTCCGCGCCGGCCAGCAGGGTGTGGGCGGTCCCAACGTCGTACCCCTCGATCACCCGGCAGCAGCCCGCGAAGGTCTGCTCGATGGTGTGAAGGCGCTCCACGATCTCGGGCGGGCCCGGCCCCATCAGGACGAGCTGAACGTTCCGCTCGAGGATGGGGGTCAATGATTCCGCGAGGATGTCGAAGCCGCTGTCGGCGTCGAAGCGGCCGATCACGGCCACCAGTGGCGTCCGTGGTGAGACGTCCAGCTTGAGGCCCTCTTGCAGCCGTGCCTTGCACTTTCGCTTGCCGGGAACGTCCTTCTGCTCTGGCGAGAAGTTCTGCGCGAGCAGCGGGTCGGTCGCGGGATTCCACGTCCGGTAGTCGATGCCGCTCTGGACCCCGATGAGGTCCTTCTCCCGGCGCCGGAAGGTGTCCTCGAGGCCGTCGCCACGATCGGAGTTGATGAACTCCTTGGCCTTGCTGTTGGAGGTCGTTCCGACGAGCGTGGCGAACTCTGCGCCGGCCTTTAGGTAGTTCACCCGTCCACCGAGGGCGACCCCCTCGACGTTACGGAAGTACTCGTGCGGGATCCCAACCTTGGGGAGGATCTCGCGCTCGAAGGACCCCTGCATGGCGAGGTTCTGGATGGCGAAGAACGTGCCGGGCTTGGCTGCGGGGTGTTCGCGCCCCGCGTACTCGAGCTGCTGTACGAGCGGGATGAGGCCCGAGGTCCAGTCGAGGCAGTGGATCACATCCGGCGTGAACGCCAGCGGGCCGAAGCCCTCGAGGACCGCCCGGGCGAAGATCGAGTAGCGCCGCCAGTTGTCCGCGTAGGGCCCGTCCTCATCGCCGTAGGGGTGGCGGTTGCGGTACAGGCTCTCGTGATCAATCAGGTGGACCGTCAGCCCATCGATGTACCCCGTCCGGATCGTGATGGGGGTGCGACCCGATCCGTCACGGATGCGCAGGAGGGCGCTCTCTTCGAGCGGGCCCAGGGACTCGACGTCGATGTCCCTCGAGAAGGGGAGGAACACTCGCACCTCTGCGCCCAGGCTCTGGAGCGTCCGGGGCAGCACCTCGGCGATCTCAGCAAGCTGGGTTCGTCGGACGAGTGACTTGAGTTCGGGAGTCGCGAACGCGATCTTCACGTCCGGAGAGGGGCGCGGGTCGAAGCGGGTGGGCGAGTGCGTAACGCTCGTACCAGAAGGTCCTTGCGCGTGCGCCCCAAGATTAGACGCCAGGCCCCCTGGAGCCCTAGGCGCTGGCGCTCGGCGCGAGCGTAAGGGTATGTAGGAAAGGCGCTTGCGCTACCTTGATCCCAGCGATTGCTCGTAGGCTCTGATCGCCTCGGGGAGCGCCTCGCGGATCTGCTCGATCCGCCGCTCGTCGGAGGGGTGCGTCGAGAACAGCTCGAAGGGCGCGGACCCTGACGCCGAGCTCATGCGTTCCCAGAACCCCACCGCGGCTCGGGGGTCGTAGCCAGCGCGCGCCATGTACATCAGTCCCCGGGTATCGGCCTCGATCTCCGCATCACGCCCGAAGGGCAGGCTCACCAACAGGTGCGCGGCATCCGACGCGAGGGCCTCGGTCTGCTGCTTGGTCTCAGCGTCCTCGCTGTAGGCCTCGGCGCCCGCCTCGATGAGCTGGGTCAGGAGGTCCTGACGGGTCATGCGTTCCGTCCCGTGGCGAAGCGTGGCGTGGGCGATCTCGTGACTCATGACGACGGCGAGCCCCGTCTCGTCCCCGGCGATGGGCAAGATGCCCGTGAAGACTGCCATCTTCCCGCCAGGCAAGCACCACGCGTTGACAACCTCGTCCTGCTCGATGAGCCGCACCTCCCAGTCAAACTGGTTGGCGACCACGGGGTCGAGCTCCCTCGCGGCGGCGACCAAGCGCTGCGTCAAGCGGTCCACCATGCGATGGTCTGCTCCGCTGCTGATGACGGTCTCGCCCGAGAGTAGCTCGGGGTAGGCCTCGGCGCCCAGGGTCGCATCATCGCTCACCTGGTAGTGATTGAGGTTCCCGAGGAGGCCGCAGGCGGGGAGGAGGTGGACCGCGAGCGCGGCAGCGGACGCCTTGGCGAAGAGGGAGGCGAGTAGTTTCATTGGCCTGGTCGAGGGGCGTGGATGACGGGAGGCGCGACGGAGGTCAATATATCAGCGCCCGCGGCGCCGGCCGCCGCACGTCTCCCCGCACCTACTCGAACCAGCTCCATGACTTCCAAACCGCTCGTGCTCCTCGTCCTCGATGGTTGGGGACAGCGCAAAGAGAGAGACTCCAACGCGATCGTGGAGGGAGCACCGTACTTCCAGGAGCTGTTCGCCGAGAACCCGACGACCCTCTTGACCGCCTGCGGTTCCGAGGTCGGCCTCCCCCTCGGGGTCATGGGCAACAGCGAGGTGGGGCACACCAACCTCGGCGCCGGGCGGGTCGTCTATCAGGACGTCAGCCGGATCGACAAGTCCATCGACGACGGCGAGTTCGCGCGCAACGCGGCCTTCAGGGAGTTGATGGCGGACGTTCGAGCCAGGGGCAAGACGCTCCACCTCCTGGGGTTGGTGAGCAACGGGATGGTCCACGCCAGCGATCACCACCTCCGGACGCTCCTGAAGATGGCGGCGGACGAGGGGCTGGGGGCGGACAAGGTGATGGTGCACGCCATCACCGACGGGCGGGACACGCCGCCGAAGTCAGGCGCGGGGTTCCTCGAGGCGCTGGAGGCGGCCTGTGAGGCCGCGGGGGTCGGCCGCATCGCCAGCGTGATTGGCCGCTATCACGCCATGGATCGGGACAAGCGCTGGGAGCGAGTCGAGCGCGCCTATCGCCTGCTCGTGCGCGGCGAAGGGAGCCGATTCGACTCTGCGCTCGCCGCGATCCACGCGTCCTACGAGGCCGGGGTGACGGACGAGTTCGTCGAGCCCGCCGTGATTGGCGAGCAGGGTTCCGGTCGTCTCGAGGATGGGGATGGTGTGCTGCTCTTCAACTACCGCGCTGACCGCATGCGTGAGATCACGGACGCGCTGGTCCAGCAGGGCTTCGCTGGCTTCGAGCGAGGGGCGAGCGCGCCCACCGTCCACGCGGTGTCCATGACCCAGTATCGCGACGACATCGACATTCCCGTCGCGTTCCCGCCCATCGACCTCAGCGGCATCTTCCCGGAGCTGGTGAGCGCGGCAGGGCTCCGCCAGGAGCGCATCGCCGAGACGGAGAAGTACGCTCACGTGACGTACTTCTTCTCCGGCGGACGGGAGGCCCCCTACGAGGGAGAGACCCGCACGTTGTTGCAGAGCCCGAAGGTGGCCACCTACGACCTCGCACCCCAGATGAGCGCGCGGGGCGTGACGGATGCGATCCTCTCCAGCCTGGGGAAGGGGGAGACGGATGTCTATGTCGTCAACTTCGCCAACGCAGACATGGTCGGGCACACGGGGATCTACGAGGCCGCGCTGAAGGCGGTGGAGACGGTGGATGGGTGCCTGCAGGAGATCGTTCCGGCGGTGTTGGCCCGCGGCGGGACGGTGGCGATCACGGCCGATCACGGGAACTCTGAACAGCTCTGGGATCCATCGACGGACCAGCCCCACACGGCTCACACCCTGAACAAGGTGCCCTTTGTCCTGATCGGGGACGGGGTCCGGGGCGCCCGCATGCGGGAGCACGGCGTGCTCGCGGACGTGGCACCCACCCTGCTGGAGATCATGGGCCTCGAGCTGCATCCCCTGATGGACGGCACCTCCCTGGTGCTCGGGTAGCGTCCCGGGTGCTCGGGTAGCGCCCGGTCAAGTCGCTAAGAGTACGGGGAAATCGCCAAGAGAAGGGGAGACGCGCACTGAGGGCCATGTCGCGCGGTAGCGGTCAGATGGCGTACCGGAGCCAACCAGGAGCCGATTGTGTCCCGCATTGGGTGAGACGGTGGCCCGGTGGGGACTCTCCATGCGCCATTCCGTGGTGACCCCTCCAAGCTTGGTATCCTTGATCAGTCGATCCCTCCACTCCCCTCCTGCGTCTTCCGCCGGGGGTACGCCTCGCCCGCCGCGGTGAGGGACCCCAAGCTCCCCGCATGCCGCCGAATATTCTCTCCACGGCACTCCGTCTCTCCTCCCCGATGTGTCTGGCGCTGTTGACGGCTCAGAGCGCCGCGGCCGCGCCGCAGGCACTCTCCCGCCTCTTCGTGTCGCCAACCCCGGATGAGATCGAGGACGTGACAGTGGACTGGGCTGGGCGGACGGTCGACATCGCCGGGTTCCGGTTGGAGGCCTCTGGCTTGGGTGCCGCCAATGAGCGCGTGGACATCATCAGTCACCTCTCGGAAGGGGAGCGGCACTACGCGGCGATCCGCTTCCCACTCAACTACGAGCCCGGGCAGCCCCACGCTGCGCTGGTGCTATGCCACGGAGGTCTGGTGGGGGTCTCGGTCGACGAGGCCGCAAACCTCCTCTCGACGTTCCCTGGCCAGTGCGTCGACGACGAGTACTTCATCCTGATCCCGTCCTACCGCGGTGAGGTCCTGACGAGCTCCTTCGCCGGCCCCTACTTCTCAGGGGGAGCCCAGAGCTTTGCGGATCGAGACGTGGACGACGTGAGGTCCATGCTCTCGACGGTCTTGGCGGAGCCGGACTACGCCGACATCGACAACGCCCGCCTAGCTGCCTGGGGCATCAGCCGAGGCGGAGCTGTGGCGATGCTACTCAAGGTCCGTGACCCGCGGATCCGGCGCGTGGTGGACATGTTCGGTTTCACGGATCTCAGTCTCCCCAGCGTTCAGGCTGAGGCCGCCGACATCGTGGATAACGGGGCCACTCCAACCGGGATCGGTCGCGTCATTTACGAGTCGTCCGTCGAGCCTTGGCTGTCGGGTTCAATGACCCTCGAGGAGGCGCGCCTCGCCTGGATCCGGCGCTCGGTCGCCTGGTTCCCAGACAACCTTGCTCCCATCCAGGTCCATCACGGGCTTCAGGACCTGGCGGTCGAGCCGGCCCACTCGGTGCTGCTCCTGGACCGGCTGTCCGCGCTGGGCCTCCCGCCCGGTGAGGTCGAGGCCTACTTCTACCCCAACGGTGCTCACGGGCTGAACTCGCTCGTCGGGCAGGGTCCCCGAGCGGAGAGCTTCCTCTGCAACCTCCAGCTCGGTCCGAGCGGCTACTGCGGCCCCATGACAGAGAGCGTGGCGGGCGGCATCGCCTCGGCCAGCTACCTCGGCTCGGCCTCCGTCTCGCGGAACGACCTGCGATTCGTCGTGAACAACGCCCCGGCGGGATCGGCGGGGATGGTCTTCATGGCCCCTGCGCCGGGCTACTCACGCAGCGGCGGTGGCTATGTCTGCGTGGGTGGGGGCGCGACTCGGGTCGGATTTGGAGGGATCGACGCCAACGGGACGTTCGTGCTGCCCATCGATCTTCAGAGCAGCCACCCCGCCGTGAGCAGCTTCTTGAACGTTGGTTCCAGCGCCTACCTGCAGCTGGTCTACCGGGATCCTGGAAACGGGAACGGGAACTGGAACTTCTCCAACGGGCTGTGCGTTCCGTTGGCTCCCTGATCGAGCAGCCAGGCCTCCCTTTGCTCTTGCCCTGACGATCGCCCGTATCGGGCGTGCTCGGGCGGGATGGTTCCACCGCGCAGTGTTCCACCACGCAGAGTCTCACCGAGCAGGGGCCCTCGTCACAGCGAGCCTCCTCGCGGATTCCTCCGTGCGGCCTTCTCTGGGGCGGGGCTCGCCAGCTGGAGATCCGGTGGCCGGTCAGTTGGAGACTCGGTACCAGAGCATGCCCACGTACTCGTGGAGTGCCCACGAGGAGTCGCGCATGGATCGACCCCGAGGGATGAGGCCTTGGTAGAGGCGGCTGGGCGCGGCGTGGGCG
>CAJQPT010000302.1 GCA_905480285.1 uncultured bacterium | reverse complement strand
CAGCGCCTCGGACGAGATGTTGAGCTGCCCCGAGTCGTGCACCTCCACCTCGTTACGACCCGGCTTGAGCTCGAAGACCGGCGTGGGGGTCCAGTGACCGCCGGTGGAAACGAAGTGGACCATCGCCTGGCTGCCGTCGACCCATTCGACGGTGGGGGTCAATCCCTCTGGGCTGCTGTACAGCACACGGGCACACTCTTCGGAGTAGGGGCCGACGATCCGATAGTCCACCCATTCCATGGACTCTGCTTGCCCAATTGACTCGATGTAGGTTGCCGTAGATGGCGCGATGGAAATGCTGACTTGCCCTCGCGTCAGGGCGGAAGCCCCTCCAGGTCTTACGGGGTTGAAGTCCACCGGTCTATCGACCATCAGGTAGTGCTTGCCT
The DNA here is from genome assembly GCA_905480285.1 of uncultured bacterium. Taxonomy (GTDB): domain Bacteria; phylum Planctomycetota; class UBA1135; order UBA1135; genus Saltatorellus. Next base: position 3,075 of record CAJQPT010000302.1, on the reverse strand, counting down.
TCGTGGTCGCCGGCTCCCCCGACGAGCAGTTCGCCGTCGCTCCATCTCGGGTGGAGAGCAATGCCTCGCTCATCTGTGAGGCCGTAGCCGAACCACCCGGACTGAGCTCCTTGCTCTATCGTGTTGATCGTGAATCCCGCGACAGGTTGGTCGCTCCCGTCATGCACGACGATCTGTAGCGGAGACTCTTCGACTCGAAGGAGGCAGGAGGACATCCCTACTGGCTTCAATCTGACGGGTAAGACGGCCCAAGTCGTATCCCCGACACCAAATTCAACCGTCGCCTCACGACCGTGGACCGTGTCGAATCGGAAGATTCCGGAATCCCGGGCGGCCTCAGAAGCTCTGGTGGCAAAACCACCATTATCGAGGAAGCTCACGGAGATCCACGTGTCTTCGTCCGCGAACTGCTCCGCGATCTCCGCTGTTAGGTCCAACGTCACCTCAAGAGTCTGTTCTCCGCCAACTCGAATGACGTACTCAGCACCGTCTCGGATGTGTCTGCTGGAGAAGAAACGCAGCTCGGATCGCTCACGCGGAACGGCTGTGTAGAGCAAGACCGGGATTGACTCCGGGAAACCCTGCAGAGCAATCGTCGCTTGGGCGTCTGCGTCGAACGGTATCCGTTCGCTATTCCCATGCGAGATGAAGTAGGCCGTTGGGTCCAGATCTGGGTTGTCGTACTCCAGACGGAATCGAAGTTCCGTGAAACGGTACATCTCCATTGGAGCGAGACTGATCTGCCCCTGCTCGACGGCCTCTTCTCGCTGACCTGCAGGCAGGTCCAATTCGAGAGGAAATGCGAACCGCTCGCTTGAGTTTCCGACGACTTCCCAAGTGCCCTCCGTGACATCGCTCAGTCGAGCTACACCTGTGGCCCCTGTTCGAGCGGAGATCGCCCGGGGCTTTGGGACGTCGCGCTCGACATCAAGTTGGGTGAGCACGATCTCGATACCAGGAAGCGGAGTGCCGGTCTCGGCGTCAACAGCAGAGACCGTGACATCGAACAAGGAGGGCGCCTCCAGTTCGACCTCCTGCATACGAGTCTCGATCCTCAACTCACGGCGGGGGCCGCGGATGCCGGACTCGGATTCGACCCAGGCGCCATAGTCACCAGCAGGGAGTTGAGCCTTGACGCTCGCTCCGTCGACCATGAATTGCCGGTCGAGAGCAATGCCCTCGCGCTCGAGTGCAACTCTCGCCGGGAAGGTCTTGGCGGTAGGGAACCTGATCGTAAAGACGACTTCAGGAGCCAAGTTGCCGTCGGGCGCGGGAGCAAGACCTGGCTCTGCGCCGACTCGCTGGGCCGCCTGGATCGGCTCCCTGGAGTTCACCCCCTCGACAGAACCCTCCACCTCTGCCAGTTCGGACCAGTCGGAATCGCCCTGTTCGACGGTCTCGCCGCTTAAGGAAGGGCTGTCCTTGAGTACTACTGTGCCCTCAGCAGCACCGTGAGACTGGGCGAGTCGATGAACCGTCAGTGCGATGAGCAGCGATGCACAGACCACCAAGACGTAAGGTCGGATTCTCCGCATCAGATCGAACTCTGACTTCTGTCAACCCGGGGTGGTTCCTTCGATTCCTCGTCGCGTTTCGACTATGCCCTTCAACCGACTGCGAACCTGTCCACCCGATCCACCGCCCATCGGCGAGGTCAACACGGACGGCGTCGGGCCAGGGCGGCTAGCGAGGGCCGCATCGCTCTGCCCAAAGATGGCCGCTGCGATGCAGAGCAATGCCAGCGAGCATCGGCGTCTCACGCGATTTGAGATCTGAAGCGTCATGACGGGTCCCCCGGGAACGATAGACGCTCTCGCGGAAATGTGGTGGTCGGATCGTTGGATCATGACAGGTCGAGTTCGATTGCCCATTTGGAAGAACCCCCGATGTCGCAACTGCGTTGGTGCACCAGGCGGTAGCTACGGCTGACGGAAGCCTGGCCAAGTCGACGCTGCCGGAGCCTGGCAACGCGCATCAATACGGCCCGCTGGTGGTCCTGATCCTCATCCGGCATTCTCTGGAGGAACCAGTCGAGATCACCTTCTCGGCCGCTGGCCGCCGCGGCGAACGCCCCCGCCGCGAGCGCAGATCGCCGCGGAGCGGCCACCGGGGTTGCGGCCGCGGCGCGGTACGACTCGAGGGAGCGGTCCAGTTGACCGTCAAGTTGCTCGCTGAGTCCTTCTTGGAGCAAGAGCATTGCGGCATAGCCGTGCTGCCCCTGGGTCGAGAGCCCTTCTCTGATCCAGTCGCGGCTGCGTTTCAGGTCCCCGTTGAGGACTGCGATGAGGCTGGCCATGAGGTAGGAGTCGACATCACCCCTCAACTCAATCAGCTCTTGGGCGCCCCGGTGGGACGCTTCCTTCGTGGTCATGCGTGAAGGCTCGATCTCTGGACGAAAGTCCGCCCCACACTGCCAGACCGCGTCGTAGGCGGATGAGGGGTCCAACATAAACTGCGACGCCCTCGGGTGGCCCTCGGCGTATGTGCGTAGACCGCGGTCAAGTTCGCGGATGCGCTCGTCCTTCGCCCCGCGGGCGGGGCGCGTCCCGAGGAGCTGGCGCAGCCGGTGGGTCGTGTTGGCGAGGGTCGCCGTGGGGGGGCCGGAGTCGTACTTCATCTCGTTCACCTCATCTGGGCCATGAGATCGCTCAGGGCCTCGTCGGGGGGCGTGAGGGGACGGGGGTTCTGGTTGGTCTCGATCTGTCGGGCGAGGTAGCGGAAGGGCTCGCGGGCCTCGAGGTGGAGGAAGAGGCCGAAGCGGTGGGCCTCGCCGAGGCCGTGGAAGCGCTGGATGAGCTCCTCGGCGCGGTCCTGCTCCAGGTCGAAGGCCGCGGTGCAGTTCGTGAGGAAGGGCTCGACGGTGGGGTCCTGGAAGGCGAGGGGCTGGGTGGAGAAGCGGAGGATCTGGCGGCGGATGGCCCGCTCCCAGCGGCCGTGGAGGGGCTCGTCGTCCAGGGAGCAGAGCTCCCTCGCGTCACCCAGGTCCTCGAGGGCCAGCCGGGCGAGGCAGGGGATCGGCCCCAGGGCCGCGGCGTCGAAGAGCACGCGCTCCACGCTCTCCTGGAGCGCGGCCCA
>CAJQPT010000301.1 GCA_905480285.1 uncultured bacterium | reverse complement strand
ACTTTCCGACTAGCAGGTCCTCCGCGACCACTACCACTCGACTACCGAAAGCCATGTTCAACCCCGTTCAAGAACCGCAGGCCGCCCTCGACATCGCCAAGGCCGGAGCCGGCATCGGCGCCGGACTCGCCGCCATCGGCGCTGGTCTCGGCATCGGCAAGATCGGCGCCAGCGCTGCTGAGGGCATCGCCCGCCAGCCCGAGGCCGACGCCAAGATCCGCGGCATCGCGATCATCCTCGCGGCGTTCGTCGAGGGTGTCGCCCTCTTCGCCGTCGTGCTGACGCTGCTCATCGCCAACCAGTGAGCTGCAGCGGTCCCCGGCCGGTCCGTCGGGCGCGCTGAGCGCGCCTGCGGACGGTCAGGTCGGACCGCTTGGAGAGGCGCCGCCCTGCGGAGCCCTCCCTCGACCCCAACTTTTCGACGCCGCGCTCGCGTGGCGCCCCGTCTGCGACTCCACGCCGGACCCCTTCCATTCAGGTCCCAATGCCGCTTTTCACGAACATCCAGAGCCTTCCGCTCCTCGTCGCCGAGGGGGGAGGCTTCGACGTCTTCGATCCGAACGGCGCCGGCAACTTCCTCTGGACGCTGCTCATCTTCGCGCTCTCGTTTCCGCTCATGTGGAAGATGGTCTTCGGACCCATCGTGAGCGCCCTGATCGAGCGGGACGCCAAGGCCTCCGAGGCGATCCACGCCGCGGAAGCGGCCAGCGAGGCCGCCGAGCGCAGCCGCGCAGAGGTCGAGGTCGCCCTGGGGAATGCCAACGCCGAGGCGAAGAAGATCCTTGCGAGCGCCACCTCGCGGGCCGAGGCCCGTGAGCGCGACATCGTCGACAACGCCAAGAAAGAGGCCGAGGCGATGATCGCCAAGGCCAAGGCGGACATCGACGGGGAGCGCGAGAAGGCGGTCGCCCAGATCCGCTCCGAGGTCGTCGAGCTCTCCATGATGGCCGCCACCCAGGTCCTCGGCCGCGCGGTCAGCGCGGACGACGACCGTCGGCTGGCCGAGGAAATCGTCAGCGCTTCGGGGAACTGATCGTGATCCTGGATCCCGTCACCAACCGCTGGGCCGATGCGCTCTTCGAGGTCGCCCGCAAGGCCGACGCCATGGAGGCCGTTCAGGCCGACACGGCCCGGCTCTCTGCGGAGGTCGCCTCTCCCAAGGTCGCTGCCTTCCTCTATGGAAGCAGCGTGCCGCAGGAGGAGCGTGTCAAGCGGGTCCAGCCGCTCCTTGAGCTGTTGCACCCGAAGACCCAGAGCTTCGTGCGACTGCTCTTCGAGCGTCGTCGCCAGGAGGTCCTCCAGGGCATCGGTGAGGCCTTCAAGCGCAAGGTCTACGAAGAGACCGGCCGCGTCGAAGGCGTCGTCGAGTCTCCCAGGGAGCTCTCTGCTGAAGATGTCTCCAAGCTTGAGTCCGCCGTCGGTGCCCGCATCGGCAAGACGGTGGTCCTCACCCAGCGCCAAGCCGCCGATCTGATCGGCGGCGTGCGCGTCATCGTCGGCGCCCGGCTCTTCGACGCGACGGTCAAGGGCCGCCTCGAGTCGATGCGCGAGCGCCTGATGTCAGCCGCACTCCCGGGCTGATCACTCTGCTGCCTCTGGGCGGCACCCCAAGAACACACCAAGACGTCCACCACGACACCCGCCCTCGCGACTGGCCAGGGCAAACCAACCATGGATCTCCGACCCGCCGAAGTGACCTCGATCCTCGAGAAGGAAATTGAGGAGTTCAGCCAGGACAGTGGCATGCAGAGCGTGGGCACCGTGCTCAGCGTCGGTGACGGCGTCGCCCGCGTGTACGGTCTCGACGACTGCGTCATGAACGAGCTCCTCGAGTTCGAGGGCGGCGTCCGCGGCGTCGCGCTCAACCTCGAGGAGGACAACGTCGGCTGCGTGCTCCTGGGCTCCGCCACGGAGGTCAAGGAAGGCCAGCAGGTGAAGGGCACCGGGCGGATCATCTCCGTGCCGACGGGCGACAAGCTCCTCGGACGCGTGGTGAACGCGCTGGGCGACCCGGTCGACGGCAAGGGGCCGCTGGGGACCAGCGACGCTGACCTCCGGCCCATCGAGCAGGACGCCCCCTCCGTGGTGGAGCGTCAGCCGGTGGACCAGCCGCTGCAGACGGGCATCAAGGCCATCGACGCCATGGTCCCGATCGGCCGCGGCCAGCGCGAGCTCATCATCGGCGACCGCCAGACGGGCAAGACCGCGCTCCTCGTGGACACAATCCTGTCGCAGCGGACCACCGGCGGCGGTGACCCGACCAACCCCGAGCAGGTCATCTGCATCTACGTGGCGGTCGGGCAGAAGCAGTCCACGGTGGTCGACATCGTGCGTCGCCTCGAGTCCGAGGACGCCATGAAGTACACGATCGTGGTCAGCGCGTCCGCGATCGACGAGGCCTCCATGCAGTACCTCGCGTGCTACGGGGGCTGCGCCATGGGCGAGCGGTTCCGCGACGAGGGCCGCCATGTCGTCATCTTCTACGACGACCTCTACAAGCAGGCATTGGCCTACCGCCAGGTCATGCTGCTGCTCCGCCGCCCGCCGGGCCGCGAGGCGTTCCCGGGCGACGTGTTCAACCTGCACAGCCGCCTCCTCGAGCGCGCGGCGAAGCTCGCGGACAATGCTCCTGAGATCAACCCGCGCTTCTCCGCCGGCGGTGGCACGCTCACTGCGCTGCCCGTTGTGGAGACCCAGGAGGGTGACGTTTCGGCATACATCCCGACCAACGTCATCTCGATCACCGACGGCCAGATCTTCCTCGAGGGCAACCTCTTCAACGCTGGCATCCGCCCCGCGGTGAACGCCGGCATCTCGGTGTCGCGGGTTGGCGGTGCGGCGCAGATCCCGCCCATGAAGAAGACGGCTGGTTCTCTCCGGCTCGACCTCGCCCAGTTCCGTGAGCTGCAGGCTTTCGCCCAGTTTGGGTCGGACCTGGACAAGGCCACGCAGGCCAAGCTGACCCGGGGTGAGCGTCTGGTGGAGGTCCTGAAGCAGGGCCAGTACCGCCCGGTCGAGGTCGCCAACCAGGTCATGATCATCTACGCGGGAACCTCTGGTGCCCTCGACGGTATCCCGGCCAACAAGGTCGGCGAGTTCGAGGCGCAGTACCTCGACTACGTGAACGACACGCACCCCGAGGTCGCCCAGCAGATCCGGGACGCGAAGAAGGACATCCCGGCAGAGGTCAAGTCGATCCTCGACGAGGCGGCCAAGACGGTCGCCGCGCAGATCGCCTGATCACTCCACTCCGCAGCTCCTCCGAAACCACTTCGAGATAGCGCATGGCCGGCATCAAGGAACTCCGCCTCCGGATCAAGTCCGTAGGCAGCATCAAGCAGATCACGCGAGCGATGGAGATGGTCGCCTCGACCAAGCTCCGCCGCTTCCAGGATCGTGCGATTGCCTCCCGCCCTTACAGCGAGGAGATCGCCGGCCTCGTGTCGCGCCTCTCCTCGATGCTGGGTGACGACATGGAGGACCAGCCCCTGTTCGCCCCGGGCGCCGGCGATCGGACCTTGGTGCTGCTGATCACCTCCGATCGAGGACTCTGCGGCGCCTTCAACACGAACCTGTTCCGCGCGTTGGAGTCCTGGCTCGCGGGTCGGGATGTGTCGAAGCACGACTTCTTCGTCTACGGACGCAAGGGCGCGCAGTACCTGACGTCGCGCGGTCGCAACGTGACCCGCTTCATCACGGACCCGCCGATGGAGGAGATCGACTATCACAACGCTGCGATGACCGGCCGGATGCTCACCAGCGAGTTCGCTGGCGGCACCTACAGGGACGTCTTCATCGGCTACTCGGCCTTCGAGTCGATGGTGAAGTACACCCCCCAGATCGCGCCGTTCCTGCCGCTGACGCCGGACTCGCTCAGCGGAGACGGTGAGGCGCCCTCCGAGGCGATCATGGAGCCCGACGCGAAGTCCATCTTCGAGTCGTTGGTTCCGCGCTACCTGGAGACGCGCATCTACAACTCGCTGCTCGAGTCCCTGACAAGCGAATACGCCAGCCGGCGCTTCGCCATGAAGAACGCCACCGATGCTGCTGACGACATGCAGAAGGCCCTCAAGGGGGTCTACAACCGCAAGCGTCAAGAAGGCATCACGAAGGAGCTGCTCGACATTGTCGGCGGCACCGAAGCCGTGAAGTGACCGGGACACGCCCCGCTCACTGACACGCACTCACGATCACATCCAAGGCCCCGCAAACACCCCACGCCACTCAGTTCCCATGACTGCTACCCAGACCAAGGGCACGGTCGCTCAGATCTTCGGCCCCGTTGTCGACGTCCGCTTCCCCGCGGGTCAACTCCCCGAGATCTACAACGCCGTCGAGATCACCAGCGAGTCCGCAGGCCTCAGCATCGTCCTCGAGGTTGCTCAGCACCTCGGTAACGACGTTGCACGCTGCATCGCCATGGCCTCGACCGACGGCTGCAGCCGCGGCATGGACGCCGTCGACACCGGCGCGCCGATCACCGTGCCGGTGGGTGAGCGCACCAAGGGCCGGATCTTCAACCTCCTCGGGACCCCGCTCGACACGGTGGCCCGCGGCGGCATGGAGTCGGGCACCGAGTGGCCGATCCACCGCGCAGCGCCCCGCTTCGACGAGCAGGAGGCGGTCTCCGAGCTCTTCGAGACGGGCATCAAGGTCGTCGACCTGCTCTGCCCGTTCGCCAAGGGTGGCAAGATCGGCCTGTTCGGCGGTGCCGGCGTCGGCAAGACCGTGCTGATTCAGGAGCTGATCCGGATCACGGCGGTCGAGAAGGGCGGCTTCAGCGTGTTCGCGGGCGTGGGGGAGCGTACCCGTGAGGGCAACGACCTCTGGCTCGAGATGAGCGAGGCCATGTACAAGCTGCCGGACGGCGGCGAGGCGGCGGTGATCGACAACGCCGTGCTCGTGTTCGGCCAGATGAACGAGCCCCCGGGCGCTCGTCTTCGGGTCGCGCTGACCGGGCTGACCATGGCGGAGTACTTCCGTGAAGAGAAGGGCCAGGACGTGCTCCTCTTCGTGGACAACATCTTCCGCTTCGTCCAGGCCGGCTCCGAGGTCTCGGCGCTCCTGGGTCGTATGCCCTCCGCGGTGGGCTACCAGCCGACCATGGCGTCCGAGATGGGCGCCCTGCAGGAGCGGATCACGACCACCAAGGACGGCTCGGTCACCTCGATGCAGGCCGTGTACGTCCCGGCGGACGACATCACCGACCCCGCGCCGGTGGCGACCTTCGCCCACCTCGACTCGACCATCATCCTCGACCGCTCGATCTCCGAGCTTGGCATCTACCCGGCGGTGGACCCCCTCAAGTCCACCTCCCGGATGCTCGACCCGCAGGTCGTCGGTGAGGAGCACTACAACACGGCGCGTCAGGTTCAGCAGACCCTGCAGCGCTACTCGGACCTCCGGGACATCATCGCGATCCTCGGCATCGAGGAGCTCTCCGACGAGGACAAGCAGGTCGTGAGCCGCGCCCGGCGGATCCAGAAGTTCCTCTCCCAGCCCTTCTTCGTCGCGGAGCAGTTCACCGGCATGCCCGGCGTGTTCGTCCCGCGTGAGGACACGGTCCGCTCGTTCCGCGAGATCCTCGACGGCAAGCACGACGAGATGCCGGAGGACGCCTTCTACATGGTGGCCGGCATCGAGGCGGCGACCACCAAGGCGAAGGAGATCGGCAGCGAGGGCTGAGCCCGTCGCTTCGCTCCCAACCACCTCTCCCAAGAGAAGCATGGCAGGCCCCATCTCACTCCGCGTTATCACGCCCGAAGCTGTCGCCCTCGACACGACGTGCTCCTCCATCAGCTTCCCGACGACCGACGGGTCGGTGGGGGT
>CAJQPT010000300.1 GCA_905480285.1 uncultured bacterium | reverse complement strand
AAGGCGAAGCCTTGAATCTGTCTGTAAGGCGAAGCCTTGAATATGTCTTGCCGTCTAAGCACCTTCCATCCTTCTATCGATAAAATCCAACATCGTTACCATCTGAGCACCTTTCATTCCTCTGTCTGTAAGGCGAAGCCTGAACCGAGCTGATCGGATGCCGCCCGGCATGCACCCATTTATCATTTACCATGTGACCATCACGAATCGCAAGCGATTCTCAGCCCACCCTGAACCACTAAAACCATTGCTCGGGCCAGCGACACCCAATGAACCCAAATCCGTTGCCCATGGGCCGGCTTGTCAGCAACCACTGCATCAATTGTGTCTTCATATATTTTCAAATAAGCTCCATCGCTTCCATGCCTGCCTCCCAATCCGTTGCCCCTGGGCCGGCTTGTCAGAAACTACTGCGCATCAATGTCTTGCCGTCTAATCACCTTCCATCCTTTCCATGCGTGCCACCCAATCCGTTGCCCGTGGGCCGGCTTGACATCAACCACTGGGGGCCGCCGCCCAAGCCTCACCAAAGAATCCCGCCCGAGCTTCAACAAATTTGATTGCAACTGCGATACTGTAAAAAAACAAAAAATATCTTATATACATGGCATAACATTGAAGGCTCAAACGATTTGAAATGTTCGCTCGCTCGCCCATGAACTGTGGAGCATCAAGCCATTCACTTCTGCTTGTCGAGCGCGGCCATCGCAGAACTGAAAATCTCATCCTGCTCATCCTCGGACTCGGTCGTGAAAGTGGTGCAGGACGTCGCTGCAGCGATCATCGACTGTATGACCGTGCCGCTGAAAGCATTCCCTGCCAAGCCTGCAATCTGTGAGCTCGAAAAGCTGGTCCAGCAAGGAACACGTGAGTATGGGAAGCCCTGCATGCTGAGGAGCTCCTCGCCGAGCAGAAGGCGGGCGAGGCCCATATGAAAGATAGCTCCAACAGGAACAATCGTCTTGCATGTTCCATCATCCGTAGTCCAGACACGGTCGAGAGAGGGTGCGACATGCACCACCCTTGTAACTGAGTAGCCGAACTTCGCCTCGATGAATGCCACACAGTCGACCTGGCGAGGAGGCATGGCAGCCACCCACGGGCTCTGCTTCAGTGCCGTGTGCTGCACCGAGAGTGGCCATTTCACTTTTTCTTGGCGACAATGTTCCCGATGCTTCGACCGGTCGAAGGTCCAATCCCTTGTCGTTTCAGCCAACCTGAGAGCCTCCAAAGCTTCAAGTACACGAGGATGGTCGTTCGCAAGCAAGAACTCGGAGAGGTTTGGGACCACACTGGATGACAGAAGCGGCAACAAGGTGTGCATGCGATGGTTCACAAGTTTGCAGTTGCCCGGAGAGACCCGCCAGTCGCTGGCCTGCCGGTTCACCGCGATGATGTAGATGCGACGGCGATCCTGTGGCAATGCAAACTTCTTTGAGTTCAGAAAGACTGACAAAACATCGTAACCGATATCGACATACTTCTGGCAGGCGATTTCCAAGTTGCTCTTCTTCTTCAATGCTTGGTCGTCGTTGTCGCCTGCAGCTGCAAGACCTAAAACATTCTCCATGATAACGAACAGGGGCCGCCACACCTTAACATAACCCAAGCCGCCATAGAAAGTTTGAGCCGTGGCTGACTCCGCATCCTCGTCGGCCAGTGTCCCTTTGTGACTTGCCCTGTCGTTGTTAATGGACGCAACGGAGGTGCAACTGAAGCCGTAGACAAAGCAATCGCAGCCCACTACCTTGCAGTACCTAGCATTCTTTGTCTCTGTCTGTCTGTCTGTCGGTCTGTCCGTCTGTCTGTCTGTTAAAGGCAAATGACCCAAGGCTGGACCGCACAGAAGCAAAACCAAAGTCAAAAAAATAAAAGCTGAAGGGTAGACAAACACATCAAAGTACTTGCGGTGTTTCCAGCACCAAGCTTTGTCATTCTTCAAGTCCTTGATGTTGCCGAACAAGCAGCCGCCCTGCAACCCGTTGAGCAGCAGCCAATCTTGCGGTGTCTTGCCTATATCGCACGTGAAGACTGTCTCGAACCGCAAGCGGTTACATGTGCTTTCTGCCCACGCATCCGCTGCCAAGCAAACAACCTCCGAGCCCGAGCAAGCTGAGGCCATGCGAATTGGTGTGGGCCATGCCTCCCAGTTCGCCTTGATGTCGCGGAACTCGAGCTCGATAGCACAACAATGGGCTTCGAGCTTCGCTTGCAAGTGCAGTGCATGCCTATCAAGCAGATTGTCCACAAAGGTTTCGACATCGTTCCCCTCCGTCTTCTTCTTGGACTTATTCTCTGTCTTCGGCTGCTTTGGGGTCGCACTGGTCGCCCCTGCAGAGGGTCGCTTCAGAATCTTCGGGGCCGCCTCCGCAGAGGGTCGCTTCATCGGGGCCGTGGTGTCGCTAGACTGGGCCTTCTCCTTCGCAGAGTGTCGCTTCTTCTTCGGGAGCCTCTTCTTCGCAGCGGGTCGCTTCATCGGGTCTTGCTCGTCGTCTGGCTTCTGGTCTTCTTGCTCGTCGTCTGCCTCCTGGTCTGGCTTGCCGTCTTCAGAAGACTCAATCATGTCTGGCTTCCGGTCTTCTTGCTCGTCGTCTGGCTTGCCGGACGGTGACGACATGAAGTTCTGTAGCCTGCGCAATGGCATCGAGGCTGAATGAAACAGTGGCGGCTTCTTGGATCTAAAGAGCCGATTTGGGCCGAATGTTATAATCAAAATAAAAAACCTGATTCACGAACCTAGGGGCCAGAACTGGCGAGGTGGGCCCGTCCATTGTGAGCTCACTGTAATGCTTTCATGTTGCAAGATCTTCGAACTGCCAAATTGAAACACAATGCCGAATGCCATACAGCATGCGTGCACAAGCTTGTGAGATGTCAACCCGTTTTGCTGATTCATAAGTTGCGAATGCAGACTCATGGCAGCACAAAGCTCCGTGTCCAGCCCCTGCCTGAACACCAGCCGTGCAATGCTTGCTCATATGTTCGTAAAGCTTGCCGACCAGCACTGTGCTTACCCAGCCCATGTGCTGAAAAGCTTTTATGAAGATGCCGACGCCAAAAGCAGAAGCCCTTGAGAAAAATGTTCCAATCCCAAGGATTCGACATCCATGCATCTCC
>CAJQPT010000299.1 GCA_905480285.1 uncultured bacterium | reverse complement strand
TCAGAGCCCGAGCTTCCTCTTCAGGTAGTCGCTCGTGAGGTGCCCAGCGGCATCGAAGGGGTCGCACTTGCCGCTCGGGTCGAAGTCGATGGGGCCGATCTTCTTCGCCACCCGGAGCGCCGCCCTGTTGAGGGCCTTCGTTCGCTTGCCGATCCCCAGCAGCGCGCCGGCCATGGACATCCGGACGCCCGTCGATTCCCTGGAGTGGCGCTGGTCGATCAGCGCGATGTAGCCCAGGAAGCTCGCCTCGTCGGGCGCGCTCTTCTTCTTGGACTTCGAGACCTCATAGAGGAGGCCATATCCGCAGCTCCGACGGACCCGATCCCGGCTCTCGATCCACCGGTCGATGAGCTCGACGACGAAGGGCGTCTTCGCGAGCGGGGCGCCGCAGGAGGAAAAGACGTGGGCGAGGTGCCCGCCATCGAGCTCCTGGACCTGAACTTCGGCCTGCTCGATCGTCATCCGCTTGGGGTCGTCGATCAAGAGCGCGATCACCTTGGCGTCGTAGACCCCCGTGGCCCAGAGGCGCCGCGCGAGCTCGGGGTCCTTGCCGAGGCCCTTGGCGTAGGACCGCAGCCGGGTGAGGCCCAAGCCGTAGCTCCGCAGGCCGCCCGAGCGGCCCTGGAGCTTCTTCCAGCTCGCGATGCCGCGCGGGTCCTGCTCGGCCTTCAGGAAGGCGAGGACCTCAGCCTTCGAGGTCGCACCGGATCCAGCTCTTGCCATGGAAGAGAGCCTACACGGCCTGCGGAGGCCCGAGCCAGTGGGCCTCCATCGAGCTCGGACACGGGCTCCAGAGCGGACCGGGCGCCGGTGGTCAGCGCCCGTCCGTGACGAAGTCGGGCCAGCGCCGCATGTAATCCACCATGGTCTCGCTGAGGGCCGCCGCTCGCAGGTGCTCCGGGGAGAAGGGGGGCCGGGCCGGCTCCCAGCCGGCCTCGGCGGCCTCCTGCGGCCAGCGGTCGTTCCCGATGGCGGCGCGGCCCAGACCCACGAGATCCGCGCCTTGTTCGAGGACGAGGTCAGCCTCCGACGGGGTCCACACCGCGCCCGTGGCGATCATCGGGGTCAGGGGGCCGATGGCCTCGCGGAACCAGGTGGTGAGGGGCTTCTTGGAGCTTGGGTACTTGGCGGGGGCCTTGAAGCTATCCCAGTTGGACACGTGCACGAAGTCGACTCCGTCGCTCGCGAGCCACCCCGCGACGATGAGCGACTCGTCGAGGTCGACGCCCTGGTCCGGCACCTCCGGAGAGATCCGAACGCCGACGAGGAACCCATCGGGGGTGGCCTCACGCACGGCGGCCACGACTCGCCTGACGAAGCGGGCGCGGTTCTCGAGGGAGCCGCCCCACTCGTCGTCGCGAGCGTTGGAGATCGTCCCGAGGAACTGGGTGATGAGGTAGCCGTGGGCGCCGTGGATCTCGACGCCGTCGAACCCGGCGTCGGCGCAGCGGCGGGCGGCGGCGGCGAAGGCCGCGATGGTGCGCTCGATGTCGTCCACCGTGGCCTCGCGGGGGACCTCGAAGTCCTTGGCGTCGAGCTCGAAGGCGCTGGCGCTGAAGGGTTGCTGCCCGGTCAGGCGCGACGGAGCGCGGACCCCTCCGTGGAAGATCTGTACGAGGGAGAGGGCGCCATCGGCGCGCAGGGCGCCGGCGAGGCGCGAGAGGCCGGGCAGGAGCGCGTCATCGAAGACCCCCAGCTCGCCGTCCCAACCCTGCCCGTCCGGGCTCACGTGCGCGGCGCAGGTGGTGACGATGCCGAAGCCGCCCCGGGCGCGCGCCGCGAGCCACTCGAGCTCATCGTCTCCCAGGGAGCCGTCCGCGTGGCTCTGCTTGTTGGTCATGGCCGCGAGCACCGTGCGGTTTCGGACCTGGGTGCCGGTGCGGGGGAATTCGTAGGGCGTGAGGATCTTCGGCGTCGTCATCGAAGCAAGGTACTGGCCCGTGCGCCGGGGCGTCGGCATGAGGTCCGGGTCTCCGTCAGCCCTCGGCGGCCGATCCCGAACCCCGGGCCCGCCTGTTGGCTCGAATTGTGCCCGGCGGCTTGTGGAGTCAGGGAGGGGAGGACAGGCTCACGCGAAGGGCTGCGCACCCATGGGGCAAGACGCGGCCCCGTCCAGATGCTGTACCTCGCCTACATCGACGTCCGCCCCTTCCTGTACCTGGGCGGCCTCGCGCTCGTGCTCCTCCTCGGCCTGCTCTTCTCCGCGGTCGTCATGGGAGGAGCCCGCAGGGGCCGCGTGATGTTCGCGGCGACGGCTGCCTGGACTGTGCTCTTCACAATCTTCCTGACCGAGTTCGGTCCGTTCGTCGGGCAGGAGGCGGTCGTCGAGCACCGGCTGGCCTGGACCGTGGCGTCCGAGGGCCCCGGGTCGACGGCGGTCGTGGAGCTCTCCTTCACGGACCACCCCGGGCATCACCTGTGGGAGCCGTCCGCCGACCTCGCCGCGCACCTCGAGGCGCTGGGCGAGGCCACCGTCGTCGGCCGCTTTCGGGTCACGCGGGACTATGGGCGCATGCGGGGATACGACCTCATCGAGGTGGCAGGGCTACGGGGCTGGGCCTCGAAGGGCGCCGCTGGCGGAACCCGGGGTCAACCGGCCTCCTCCCCCTGGGACTGAGCGGGGCGGCTCAGCGTGCCTCGGCCCCTGAGGGAGCGCGAAGGGTCGAGCTCCAGGCGGCCAGCTCGCGCTGCAGGTCCGTGACGAGCTCGGGACGCTGGGCCGCGAGGTCATGCGCCTCGCCGGGGTCCGCTTCGAGGTCGTGGAGGGTGAAGGGCTGATCCCCCTTGCGGTGGATCTTCCAGCGCCCGCGGGTCCAGGCCTCGGCCCCCTTGTGACGGAATCCCATGCCAGCTCCTCGCTCAGTGGATTCGCCCCGGAGAACGGGGCCGAGGTCCACCCCGTCAAGCACAGCTTCGGGGAGGGGGAGTCCGGCGGCTGAGAGCACCGTTGGCAGGGTGTCGACGGTCCCCGCGGGGACGTCGGTCACCGCGGGAGCGAGGTGGCCTGGCCACTCGATGATCCCGGGGACCCGGACGCCGCCCTCCTTGAGGCTGCGCTTGCGGCCGGTCAACGGGCCGGTGATCCCGAGCCCGCTCTCCGGGCTCCCCTCGGGGCCGTTGTCGCTCGTGAACCAGACCATGGTGTCGTCCGCGACGCCGAGCTCGCGCAGCCGCCCGCGGAGGCGGCCGACGCTGTCGTCCACCGCTTCGAGGCAGGCGAGGAAGTGCTGCTCCTGGAGCGGGCGGTCCGCGAAGCGCCGCGCGCGGGCGGGGTCGGCCACCACGGGGAGGTGGGGGGCGTGGAGCCAGACCACCGCGAGGAACGGCCGATCCTCGGCGACGGCCGCGTCGATGAAGGTCAGGGCGCGGTCCATGATCAGGGCCGAGTCGTCCCCCTCCAGCCCCTCGGTCACCCGCTCGCCGGGGCCGGTCCAATACGCCGTGCCGTAGGGGCCGCCGGGGACAAGGCCCCGTGCCACCCCGCCGTGCTCGCGGGCCGGGGTCACCATGGGATCGAAGGTCGGGACCTTCGCCTCGGTGGAGAAGCACACGTCGAAGCCGTGCTCCCACGGTGGCGAGTAGTGCTCCGTGGCGCCGGGCCGGCCGCGGTTGGAGTCCTTGACCTCGGTCGTCAGCGTGCCGAGGTGCCACTTGCCGAAGTGGCCGGTCCGGTAGCCGGCGGCGTGGAGCTCCTCGGCGAGGGTGTGCTCTGTGGCGGGCAGGTGCCCGGAGTTTGCGCCGCCGATCCCCATGCGCGCCGGGTGTCGGCCCGTGAGGACGCTGGCCCGGGTCGGGGAGCACACGGGCGAGGCGGCGTAGAAGCGGTCCAGGCGGACGCCGCTCCGCGCCATCTCGTCCAGGTGTGGTGTCTCGAGCCGCGGGTGCCCCCGGAGCCCGAGGTCACCCCAGCCCTGGTCGTCGGTCATCAGGAGGATGACGTTGGGTGTGGGGGGCGCGTCGGTGGAGCCGGCCGTGGCCGCAGCGGTCGCCGCGCAGGAGCCGAGCCACAGGGAAGCCGCGGAGAGGAGCGCGCAGGACGGGGCGGAGGTCATGGGACGAGGATAGTCCGCGACGCGCAGCAGCGTCGAACGAAGGCGGGGCCCGGCCCCCTGGGGACCGGGCCCCGTATGGGCTCACGACGTGGCGAGGCCTAGCGGCGGTCGCCGAACATCTTGGCGCGGGCCTCCTTCAGCTTGGCCTCCGCCTCGTCCGCGGTCATCTCGCCCTTGTCGACGGCGGCCTTGAGGCGCTTCTCGTACTCCGCGTACCGCGCGCGCAGGGCAGCCTGGTCCGCCTTGGCCTCGCCGCCCCCGGGCTTGTCGGTCACGGCGCCCTTCTTGGTGCCTTGGGACATGCGCTCCTTGGCCTGGCGGAGCCGCTCCAACCCTTGCTCCTCCGTGATCTGGCCGGACGCGACCGCGGCCTTGATGCGCCGCTCGAGCTCCCCATAGCGGTCGGCCATGGTCTTCTTGTCGGTCACGGCGTTCTTCTTGGCGCCTTGGGACATGCGCTCCTTGGCCTGTTGGAGCCGCTCCATTCCCTGCTCCTCCGTGATCCGGCCGGACTCGACCGCGGCCTTGATCCGCCGCTCGAGCTCCTCGTAGCGGGCGGCCATGGCCTTCTCATCGGCCTCTCCGCCGCGCTGGGCCTCCTCGGCGCCGCCGAACATCTTCTCGCGGGCCTCCGTGAGCTTGGCGTTGGCCTCGTCCTTGGTCATGGCGCCCTTCTTGACGCGCTGCATGAGGCCCCGCTCGTACTCGGCATAGCGCTCGCGCTTCGCCCGCTGGTCCGCGTCGACCTTGCCCTTGGGGGCGCCGCCGAACATCTTCTCGCGGGCCTCCGCGAGCTTGGCGTTGGCCTCGTCCTTGGTCATGGCGCCCTTCCTGACGCGCTCCATGAGGCCCCGCTCGTACTCGGCATAGCGCTCGCGCTTCGCCCGCTGATCAGCCTCGACCTTGCCCTTGGGGGCATCGCCGAACATGGATCTACGCGCCTCGGCGAGGCGAGCGGCGCCCTGCTCCCGGGTGATCTTGCCGCTCTTGATCCCGGCCTCGACGCGCTGCTCCATGGCCGCGTAGCGCTCGCGCAGGGCGCGCTGGTCGACGCTCGCGTCGGCCGGCCGGTCGGTGGACGCGCGGCGGAGCGCCTCCATCATGGTGCGGGCCTGGGCCGGGGTCAGCTCGCCGGCCTCCACGGCGCTCGCGAGCCGCCGTTGGACGGCCTCGAAGTCCTGGGCGTACGCCACGCTCATGGGCAGGAAGAGCGCGCCGAGCGCGAGGCAAGCCGAGAGGAACCAGCGAGGGGTCCGCGGGAGTCGGTTGGAGAGAATCATGGTCAATCGAGCTTCGAGCTCCTCGCCGCTTGTGAGGGTGCTGGCCACGAGAGGGGGGCGAACACCCTCGGGGGACAGGAACTCCGCCACGGCCAAGAGCGAGCTGGCGTAGCGGCGTTGATCGGGGTGGAATCTGGAGAGGACCACGGCGTCGCAGGCGAGCTCCTCGTTGGCGCGCAGGTGGTGGCGGGCCCACCAGGTGACGGGGTTCCACCAAAAGGCGACCCCCGACAGCCACTCGACCCAGCGGACCCAGTGGTCACGGCGCTGGATGTGGGCCAGCTCATGGGCGAGGACGAGGCGCAGGTCCGCGGAGGAGAGGCTCTTCACCAGGGCCGAAGGCACGACGATCCGCGGCGGCCCGGCGAAGCACCAGACGTAGGGGCTGATGCGCGCGGTGGTGGTCCACACGGCGGGGGATCGGCGGAGCCCGAGGCTGCGGCTGACGCGGTCGCTGAGGCCCTGGACCTCGGGGGGCGCGGCGGTGGTCGCGCGGCCCATGGCGACGTGAAACTGGCCGACGCGGATCAGGGAGACCGTCAGGGCCAGGGCCGAGCCCAGCAGCCAGACCCAGCCGGCGACGCGGCGCTCGGGGAAGGCCTCGGCCCGGGCCGGAGTGGTGGCAAGCTCCGCTTCGAGGAGGTCCAGCGCCGCGACGTCGCCTCCGGAGATCGGGGATGCCCCGAGGGAGGTCAGCTGCTCCTCGACCAGGGCCAGCTCGGCGGTCGCGGCGGGACTCTCGAAGGGGATGAGCGGGACGGTCATCACCGGTGGGGTGACGAGCTTGAGCAGGACCCCGAGCCACAGCGCGTGGGCCAGGAGGGGATGACGGCCGCGGCGGTGCACGGCGTACGCGACGAGGGCCAGGGCGGCCGAGACGCAGACGTTGCTCAGGGTGAGCTCCAACCAGAAGGCGCTCATGTCACGCCTTCCCCCGGCCGGCGCCGTCGAGCAGGGTCCGGAGGCGATCGAGCTCCTTGCGGCTGATCTTCTTGGAGCGGAGGAGGTGGGTGAGGAACGGCGCGAACGACCCCCCCGTGAGGCGCTCGGCGAGGCCCACGAGCTGCTCGCCCGCGAAGTCCTCCCGGGTCACGGCGGCCTTGAACACGTGCACATGAAGGCTTCGATCCCGGGCCACACAGCCCTTCTCCTCGAGGCTCTGGAGGAAGCGCTGGACGGTCCCGTGCTGCGCCCGCTCGGCGTCAGGGTAGAGGTGCTCGCGGATCTGCCGGGCCGTCAGTTCCGGTTGCTCCCAGAGGAGTTCGAGGACGGAGAGCTCTGCGTTGGTCAGCTGGCTGGCGTTCATGACTCCGTCGGTTGTAGCGATTCCCGCGGGGGCGCCTACGGTGAATCGTCGTAGATCTACGGCGATTTACCGTAGGTGCACCGCGAGGCGCCGCCAGGGATCCACCCGTGGTGCTTGAGCGGCGGATGTGGGGGAGGGCGTCGGGGCCGCCGCCCCCAGGTTTTTGGCGCTCGGCGCCCATCCGGGGAGGGCCCATCGCTTCTAGTTGGACCATGCTGCTCCCCCTGCTATCGACCGTGCTCCTCCTCACCGCTCAGGACCCCTTGGCGCCCGGTGGCCCCGCCGCCACGAGCCGGTTGACGCTGGTGGAGTCGTCACCCGTGGAGACCACCCTGGACGCCCCGGACCTGCCCCAGACGGCGGACGTCTGGAGGGGCATGATCGACGGGGCGAAGCGGGAGCTGCTGCTCTCTCACTTCTATGCGTCCACCGCGCCCGCGAGCCCGCTGAACGACGTGATCGAGGCCATCGAGGCGGCGGCAAGCCGCGGAGTGCGGGTCCGGTTCCTGCTCGCCGAGCGCTTCCGAAAGACCTACCCCGAGCTCGCGGAGCGCTTCGGGCGCGTGGAGGGTATCGACGTCCGCTTCATCGACTTCGGGGAGGTCGCCGGCGGCGTGATGCACGCCAAGTACATGGTCGTGGACGGGGCGCAGTCCTTCCTCGGCAGCCCGAACTTCGACTTCCGGGCCATGGATCAGATCCAGGAGCTCGGGGCGCACCTGGTGGACCGGTCCATCGCCGCGGGACTGTCGCGGGTCTTCGAGATGGACTGGGCCCTCGCCGGCGGCGAGCCGGTGCCCGCTGGTGGGGAAGCTCTGGCTCCCGTGTCGCTCCAGCTCGCGGCGGAGCAGGCGGGGCCCGACGGCGCCGCGGCGGTCAGGGCGACGTTGGCCTGTAGCCCTCAGGGGCATCTTCCAGGCGGCATCGCGTGGGACCTGCCCCTGCTGCTCGAGCTGATCGACAGCGCCAAGGCGCGGCTCCGCGTTCAGGTCCTCACCTACGACGCGACGGGCTACGGCGGCGGCTACTACGACCGCCTCGAGAGCGCCCTGCGCCGGGCCGCGGCGCGCGGGGTCCGGGTGGAGATGCTGGTGGCGGACTGGTGCAAGCGCAAGGGGTGCGTGGACGGCCTGCAGAGCCTCGCGAGCCTCGACGGCATCGACGTGCGCTTCGCGGTGATCCCCGAGGCCAGCACGGGCTTCGTGGAGTTCTCCCGGGTGGCCCACGCGAAGCTCTGCGTGGCCGATGAGCGCGCAGCGTGGATCGGGTCCAGCAACTGGGAGGGGTCGTACTTCATGACCTCGCGCAACGTGAGCCTCTTCCTCGAGGGCGCCGGGGTCGGGGCCCGGCTCGCGCGCTGGTTCGACGTCACCTTCCAGGGGGAGTACGCCGAGCCGGTGGTGCCGGGCAAGTCCTACGAGCCGCGTCGCCGGCAGTAGCGCCGCGCGGGGGCGCGTCGCGGGCGCACGTCACGCCCGGTCAGAACGGCTGGCCGAAGCTCAGGTAGAGGGCCGAGTTGTCGTCCTCGCCGACCGCGTAGTCGAGGCGCAGGACGATGCCCGCCTCTGGCTTGAGGTCGTAGATGATCCCGGCGCCGCCCATGAAGAAGAGGGCGTCGGAGCTGTCGAGGTCCGAGAGGGTCGAGTACAGGCTACCCACCCCGCCGAAGAGGGCCGCGCCCCAGGGCTCATTGAGGGCGAAGCGCGCGTCGAGCTGGACCTGGGTCGAGTGCTCACCCAGGTAGTTGCCCCGGGTGTAGCCGCGCATGTCGATGGAGGAGAAGCCTGACTGGGGGGCGTCCTTGGTCCAGCGGCCGCTGATGTCCGCCGCGAGGACGTTGCCGTCGCCGAAGGGGAAGTACTTCGCGAGCGAGAGGTGCAACGAGTCGAAGGACTCCTCGCCGCCCAGGTCCTCGCGGTAGGCCACGTTGTGCACCGTGAAGTGCTGTCCGAGGGTGGGGTTGCGGACGTTGTCCCGGTCGTCGAACTCGGCCACGAGGCCGAGGCCGTTGGAGCGCAGGCCCGTCAGACCGATCTGGTCCAGGGCCCCCGCCAGGAGCCCCTCGGCGCCGATGACGTAGTCGGTGGAGATGCCCTGGACTCCGCCGTACCAGCCGCCATCCAGGCGGTAGAGGTAGCGCGCACCCACCGCGCCGATGTTGTCCTGGGTCTCCGCAGGCAGCCCGCTGCCAAGGAAGTCGTCGTACTCATTACGGACCTCGCCGCTCATGAGGCCGAAGATCAGCTTGTGCTGGTTGGCGTTGAAGTAGGTGTCCGCCGCGAATCCCGCGTAGTGGGAGTCGGTGTTGCTGTAGCCCCCGAAGAAGGTCAGCAGGGACGGGTTCGAGTCTGGGTCGAACTTCCGGATGTAGCCGGCGACGCCACCGAGCGTGGAGCCGAGCTTGGGGTCGATGCTCATGGTCGGGGTCACGAGCCAAGGGGACTCCGTCGACCCGGAGTCCCCGGCTGTGGCGTCGGCTGTGGCGTCGGCTGTGGCGTCCGCGATACTCGCGTCTTCGACGACCACTTCCGGGGCGGGAGCTGTTGCGTCCTGGGGGCCAGCGGTCGCGAGCGACGGGAGGAGGACGCAGAGCGTCAGCGAGAGGCCTCGGGAGATCCGAGGGAGTGCGAGTCGTGTGGGGAGCACGGGAACAGCCGAGTGCGGGGGGCCGTGGCGCGGCGAGAGCCTGCGCCATGGAGTGAGAGGGCGCGAAGGATATCGAATGGCCTGTGGCCCGGCGCCTCTATCCTGCGCCCCGGGCCTGCGCCCCGGGTCGGCATCACGGGCCTGCGCAACGGGCATGCACCACGGGCATGCACCACGGGGAGGTCGTGGGGTATCAACGGGCCGGACCCTTGCCGGCCTTCACCGCCCGGGGACCCAGGACCACGGGGCCCCATCGGCCTCCGTGACCTGCCACTCTCCAACCGCCGTCAGCTCCACGAGCACGTCCTTGCGCATGAAGACGAAGAACATGCACGCGTTCTCGAGGGTGAGCGTCTCCCCGGACCGGCGGGCGGCGACCGTGAGCATGCCCTCAGAGGGAGGGTCGAACCGCCACACGAAGCGCTCCCCAGGGCCGAGCTCCTCGGTCTCGTAGCGCGCGCTTCCGCAGGCCACGAGCGTGACGTCCTGGATGGGGACGTCCCCGAGGTTGACCACCTCCACGCGCTGGATCGCGGCGACGCCCAGTCCGAGGAGGTAGATCGCGGCGAGGGGGAAGTTCGCGAAGAGGAACAGCGCGCGCCTGACGAGCGGGGGGGTGGGGGCTCCCCGTCGCCGCGCGACCGCGAGGGCGCCGAGCCCGATGACGACGAGGACCGGCCCGCCACCGAGGGCCGTGATCCCGAGCATGATGAAGAGATCGCCGTCGCTGCCGATGCCGCCGGTGGAGATCAGCCACCCGAAGAAGCCGAGGGAGCCCAGGGCCATGGGGGCGAGTCCGCAGGCCGTGGCCAGCCTCAGGGCTGGGCGGGGCTCGAGCGAGCTCGTGGGGGGCGCGCCCATCATGGCCTCAGAGCGTGAGGACCTTCTCCGCCCGCTCGATCTCGCCCAGGATCTCGTCCATGGAGCCCACCTTGCCGACGGCCGGGGTGACCTCGTAGTGCTGCAAGCAGGTCCCGCAGGGGACGAGGTCCACGCCGTTCTCCTCGAGGAGCATGAGCTCGGCGCGCACGGGCGAATCGGGCCCCACCAGCTTCACCCCGGCGTTGTAGAAGAGCAGCGCCTCCAGCTCCTGCAGGACGCCGGTCTTCTGGAGGAAGGTCTTGAGGATGCGGGCGCCGAGGTCGGCGTCGCCCTCGCCCATCTGGTCCCTGGAGAGGACGATCACGGTCTTCATGGTGGAGATGATACGGCTTCGAGCAGGCCTGCCGGAGCTTAGCGGGTCAGGGGGTGGCCTCGGGTGCTTGGAGAGATTCGCGGGGAAGTGCCGTATGCTCACCTGGCATGAAGGAGATCAGCGCTGAGACCCGCGGCGGCGGCATGATCTTCGCCGTCCTCCTCGACGGCGAGGGTGGTGCGAGGGAGCTGGACTGGGAGGGCGTCCGGGCCTGGACGCCGGAGCAGGGATTCCTCTGGACCCACCTGGATTACCGCGCACCAGGCGTTCGGGAGTGGCTGGCCGATGGTCCCGGGCTCGACGAGGTCCTGATCGAAGCCCTCTGCGCCCAGGCGACGCGCCCGCGCTCGTCCAGTCGGGGAGAGGGGCTATTGGTCAACCTCCGCGCGATCAACCCCGCCAGCAAGGGCGACCCCGATGAGTTGGTGGCCTTCCGCCTGTGGTCGGACCATCGTTGCGCTGTGTCTCTTCGTCACCGTCAGCTCCAGGTCCCCAGCGAGGTCCGCGAGGCGCTCGCGAGCGGCGTCGGGCCATCAGGAGCCGGCGAGCTGCTGGTCGAACTCTGCGCCCGTATCTTCGATCCGCTCTCCGACCTGGTGGTCAACATCGATGACGATGCGGACGCCATCGAGGATCAGGTCCTGTGCGGAGAGGGCCGCGAGCTCCGGTCGAAGATCAGCGACGTGCGGCGTCGGGCCATCGGGCTGCGCCGATTCCTCGCTCCCCAGCGGGACGCCATGGGACACCTCGACGTGCTCCCCGTGGAATGGCTCGCGGACCGAGAGCGGCTCATGCTGCGGGAGCTCAGCGACCGGCTGCTGCGCTTCGTCGAGGACCTCGATGCCGTCCGCGATCGGGCGGCGGTCACCCAGGAGGAGCTGAGCGCGCGCCTCGCGGAGTCCATGAACCGGACGATGTACGTGCTCTCCATCGTCACGGCCATCTTC
>CAJQPT010000298.1 GCA_905480285.1 uncultured bacterium | reverse complement strand
GAAGGGTGCCTGGGTGACCACCGCGTATCGCGAGGTCCACGAGTCGAGCGAGACCTCACGGAGGTCGCGCCCCCCCGCCATCACCCGACCCGACTGCGGATCCACGAAGCGCGCCACCAGATCAAGGACCGTGCTCTTCCCCGAGCCGCTCGCTCCCACCACCGCCACGGTCTCGCCCGCGCGGATCTCGAGGTTCAGGCCCTCGATCGCGAAGTCGCCCTCGCCCGCGGCAGCGCCGTCCTCGTCGGCGGGGTATTGGAAGCCCACGTCCTCGAAGACGATGCCCGAGCCGATGGTCGTGAGCGGCTCCGCGCCTGCCGCCTCCACGAGGTCGGGGGTCTCGTCGAGGAGGTCCAGCAGGCGCTGCGCCGCTCCCTGGGCCTCAGCGACCTGAGCGACGACCCGGGTCGTCCGCTTCAAGTGCGATGAAGCCTGGCTGATCATCAGGAAGAAAGTGAGCATCTCACCGCCGTTGTTCACCGCGTAGCCGTTGATCACAACAAGGCCCACCACGACCACCAGCGCCGCCACACCGAAGTTGGTGAAGAAGATGGTCCAGGCCCGCGAGAGCGCGGTCGCTCGGACCATTCGCATGGTCGCCCGGACGAAGCCCACATTCGTCTCCTCGAAGCGCTCCAGCTCGCGCTCCTCCGCCCGATAGGCCTTGACCGTGCGGATCCCCTGGAACATCTGGGTCAGCACCTGAA
The DNA here is from genome assembly GCA_905480285.1 of uncultured bacterium. Taxonomy (GTDB): domain Bacteria; phylum Planctomycetota; class UBA1135; order UBA1135; genus Saltatorellus. The sequence goes on along the minus strand of CAJQPT010000298.1, from coordinate 18,110 downwards.
ACGTGGATCCCAGCTGGGTCGCGCTGCGGTGGCTGCCCTTGCGCACCTTCTTCATCAGGATCACGATGGGGATCACAAAGATGGGCAGCCCGAGGACCACGAACAGGGTGGGCAGCGGGGCGATCAGGAAGGCGAGGCCCAGGGAGACCAGGAACAGCAGCGGCTCCTGGATCAGGTCCTTGAGGATCAGCTGAACGACCTGGGTGGTCCGCGCGACGTCGCTGCTGATGCGCGAGAGGAGGTCCCCGAAGCGCCGGCCCGAGTGGTAACGGAGGGAGAGCCCCATGAGGTGCCTCGCCAGCTGCATGCGCAGGGACACCACGAGGAGCAGGCTGACCTTGCCGGCGATGACGCCCATGCCGTACTGCGTCGCACCGGCGAGCAGCGCCATGATGGCCACGATGACCCCGACCATGAGCAGCGCGTGGAGGCGCTGGTCCGCGCTGTCCGCGAGGGTGGCGGAGTCCCCCAGGATCCAGCCCTTGGCAACCGCCTTCTTCTCCTCGAGCGCCGCGTCGAGGGAGGCGAGCCACGCTGAGGGGCCAGAGGGATCAGCGGCGGGATCAGCGCCGGGATCAGCGGCGGCATCAGCCGCGGGATCAGCGCCGGCCTCGGCGCCTGTCGCGCTCGCCGCATCGGGCCGATCCGCCGCGTCTAGGAGTGCAGGGGCCTCCTCGCCGGGGAAGAGGACCTCCCAGGTGGGCTCCAGCAGGAGGAACGTCCCCTTCTGGAGAAAGGCGCTGGTCAACCCGAGGAGCACGACCGCGATGAGCGCGACGACGTGCGGTCCGGCGTGGGGCCTGAGGAGGCGATAGAGATCACCGAGGCGATGCATGGGGCGCGAAGCTAGGGCGCTTCATGCAGGCTTCCACCCGGAATCGGTTCAAAACGGGCGCGAGGCGCCCCCGGGTCATCCGGGGGCGCCTCGCGGGGCGGCCGATGGCCTCGATTGCAGCTCAGAGGCCGCTCGTCTCGGCTGACGCCAGGGCCTCGTGCGCGTAAGCCTGGAAGGCCTTGCGGACCCAGTCCTCCTGGATCATCTGCCGGTGCCGCTCGGTCCGCAGGTTGAGCGGATTGGTCGGGCGAGTACGCCCCTTCAGGTAGATGAGGTAGAAGCCCTTCGGCCCGCGGTAGGGCCCGGCGACGGTGCCCGGCTCCATGTCGAAGAAGATGGTGTCGACGAGGGCTCCGTTCGCGAGGAAGTGCTCGTACTCGGACTCTCCGATCGCCCGCTTCATGTCGTTGCGGGTCATCGGCTCCTCGTTGAAGGCGCCGAAGTTCTTGAGACCGATGGCGGGCGGCTGCTTCCCGGTGGCCGGCAGGGGCGGGTCCCAGTAGTCGCTGTTCTGACGGAGCAGGTCCGTCCACCAGCGATCGAACGGGAGCAGCTCCTGCTCGGGGGCGAAGTTCTCACCCTTCTCTGCAGCCGCCGCCCGGGCGTCGGCCTCGGTCGCGAGGGCGGCGAGGTAAGCGTCCACCTGGCCGCGCAGCGCGGTGGCCTGCTCGTAGGCGTCCTCCCAGCCGTTCTCCTTCCACGAGAACGAAGGGAAGTCGAAGGCCGAGACCATGAGGATCTCCGCCCGCGCCTTCGCGAGCCCCATGATCCCGTTGGCGATCGGGAGGTGCGCCTGGAGCTCGGCTCCGAGCTCACCGTTGTCACCGATCTCGAGCGCGGCCGTGCGGCCTGACTTGAAGGAGTCCACCAAGCGGAGGTGCTGCTCGTAGGTCTCCGCTGAGGGGAAGCCGTGGCCCTGGAGCGCGAGGAAGTCCATGTTGAACATGGAGTTCGCCATTTGCTCGCGGATGCTCGCGACCATGGTCTGGAATTCCTCATCGCTGCTGAGGACACCCTCGGCCTCCAGCTTCTGACGGGCCGCCTCGAGGAGCGCGAGGCAGAGCTTGGCGTCCTCGATGTCCTGGGCGCTGAAGGCCACGCGCATCTCGTCGAACACCCCCTGGGTGGTGATCTCGGCGCTCCAGTCGCCGCCGTCGATGACCATGGCGAGCTCCTCGGGGATCCCCTGCGTCGCCGTCTTGACCTCAGCGAGGCTCCACAGAGCCTGCATCACGAAGTCTCGCAGGAGCGACATCATCATCTCCTGCTCGGCCACGATCGGCTCGCCGGTCTCCTCGGAGACGGCGAGGCGGCGTTCGAATTCCCGCGCGTAGTCCGCGATCAGGTCCACCTGGGGAGAGCCGCCCTGGATCGCCTCGACGGACAGCATCGGCCAGCTGTCGGGGTGCTCCGGGAAGAAGAGCCGATCGAACTCCATGGTCTGACGGACCTGGTCTCGATACCAGTCCCCCGACCCGTACGCGCGCCGCAGCTCGACCTCATGGTCGAGCGTGGGAAAGCGCTCCTGAAAGCTGGCCTTCTCGGCCGCGAGCCGGCGGTCCACGAAGGACGTGTCGAGGTCGAAGCGCTCCATGCGCTTGGCGACCTCAGCGGCGACCGCCTCGTCGCTGGCGCCCGCCATGTCGGCGGCCACCACCTCGCGGACCTCATCCACGCGGATCTCACGCTCGTGGTCCATCAGGATCTGGAGCTTGCGCGCGTCCAGCCCGTTGCGGCCAGGGCCGTAGACGAGGAAGCGCTTGATCGCCATGTCGGAGATGCGCACCCCATTCACGAAGACGGGCTCGCCGAACTCGGAGGTCGCGGCCGCGGCGTCATCGGCCTGGGGAACGGTGACAGGGACCAGCGGCTCAGCGTGGGCGGCAGGAGCGGCGAGGCCGAGGAGCGGGAGAGTGAGGAGGAGGCGATTCTTCATCGGTCCAGAGAGGTTGAGCAGACTGCGCGGTGGTGAGGGCCCGATTCGAGGGGCGGGCCGGGTCGCGCGGGTCAATCAGATGGGTTTTCGGGACAGGATCCTACGGAGCCACTCCCGTCGTGAGAGAAGAAAGCGGGAACTGGGTTGCAGGGTCCTTGGGCGCTGGCGCTTGTGGCGCGAAGGGACGCGGGCGAGTCCAAGCAGAGAGGGTCGCTCCCGGGTAGGTTGATCGGCATTCCATGGCCTATCCCACGCGCACAATTGCCCTCCTTTGCGAGCTTCTTCACCCGGCGATCGCACCCGACCCGAGGCCCATCCAGCGGCTTCATAATGAGATGTTCGAGGGCGGCCAGCCCGCTTATGCGGGCTTCCAGGTGAGCCCGATCGGCCCCATCCTCTCCAACCCGATGGCGACCCCGGGCGCAGTGTCGCAGGTGGCCTTCCTGGCCGATCGGATCCAATTCCGGGAGGAGAAGGGCACGCTCACCCATGAGGCCTTCGCCGCCCGGGTCCGCGAGATCGCCGAGCGCGCCGCCCCCCTGCGGGGCATCACGACGCTGTCAGCCCAGCAGGTGGTCCTCCAGAGCCTGGTCAATCCGCGCACGCAGACCGACACGCGCGCCTTCCTGAAGGACCGCGTCTTCGGCTTCGGCGACGAGTTGGAGACGCTCGGCCGGACGTCCCAGCTGGTGGGCCTGCGCCTGGGCTTCAGCCCCGAGCCCGGGGATGACAGCGCATTCGGCCTCCGGATCGAGTCGTACAGCGCTGATCTTCGCTCCCTCTATATCGAGGTGCACGGCACCTTCGGACCCGCCGACCCCGCCGGTGGGCTCGAGGCGCTCGAGCAGAACGTGCTGAAGACCTACGACTTCCTCGCCGGGCGTGTCCTGCCCTTCATTTCCAGCTTCGATCGAAGAGAAGGAGGTCGAAACACCCCCCCCGACGAGTCGTAGGGCGGAGGATGAACCACCCCATGTTCAGAACAGTTCTCCTCCTGACCCCGGTCCTTTGCTCGGCGGGTTGCTCCGAGCCGACACCCGACGCCCCGACCCCCAGGTCGTACCCCGAGGGCACGATCCTCCTCGTCGATGACCAGCCCGTGCTCGCCGCGGACGTGGACCGTTTCGTGGAAGCCATCGCCCGGATTGAACCCGAGTTCGTCCTTCGCGATCACCGCCGCAAGGTGCTCAGCAACATCTCCATTCCGCTAGCCGCCGGCGCGGCGTTGGACCCGAGCGCCCGGGAGGAGGCCTTCGCGCAGGCCCAGAGCCTCCTGTCCGCGCTGCGCGAGACCGGTGAGATGCCGCCCGACGCGCCGGAGCCGCGGGTCATGAGCGGGACCTTTAAGGAGGTCGGGCTGATCCCCTGGGCGATCGCGAGCCAGATGGAGCCGCTGACTGTCTCCGACCTCCAGGAGACGCCCGGCAACTGGACGTTCTTCAAGCTCACAGCGACCACGGACCCGCCGGGCGAATTCGGAGGCCAATCCGAGGTCACGATCCTCCGCTACGACGTGCCCTATCTTCCGCCCGAGGGCGTCCGTGACCTGGTTCAGGACGCGGTTCAGGGCTTCAAGATCGAGATCGTGGACCCCGAGTGGGAGCCCATGGTGCCTCCGGCCTTCCTGTATCCGACCCGAGGCCCTCGATGATCTCCCAGCTCCTCCTCGCCGCCCACCCGATCTGGGCCGCAGCTGCGCCCCTCGCCGCCCCCCTTCCGACCGAGGTCTCGACGGCTGAGTCAGCCGCAGCTGAATCACCCAAGCATGGGTCACCCGCAGCGGGGCCCTTCACAGCTGGGGATCCAGCTACGGAAGATCCAGCTACAGGAGATCCAGCTACAGGGGACGAGGTCAAGCGAGCGACGGCGTGGCCCGAGTTCGCCAAGAAGGCCGAGCTCAAGAAGAGCATCTCGCAGGTCCGCAAGGCGCGCACCGAGGAGATGGCGATCAAGGGAGCACAGCGGCTGGAGGAGATTGGCCCGGCCGCGGCCCCGCTGCTCCTCAAGTCCCTCAAGTCCGAGAAGGACGCCGAGGCCCGCGCGCGTCTGGAGGCGGCCCTCGACTCCGTCACCGGCCCGAAACACACGCGGCTCCTCGCTGAGATCCTCGACGAGAGCGCCCGCCCGCCCCGTCGCTACGCCGCACGCAGGATCGCCGAGCTCGGCGATCCTGGCCTGCGCGAGCGGTCCGAGGCGCACCTCGCTGCCCTCACGGCAGAGGCCGCCAACAAGCGGGCACGCCAGCCGGTCGAGGCCGTGGATCTCGACCTCGCCGCCGTCCTGTGCCTCTCCGCCGGCTCTCCGAAGGGGCTCGAACGCGTGATCAGCCTGGCGGCTCCGGAGCCGTGGAAGTCCTGGAGCCCGGCCATCGAGCAGGCCTCGGCCCACGCCAGGTCCGCGGGCCCCGAGATCGGCGCGGAGCTGTCGCAGAGGCTCTCCAAGTCCACGACGCCCGGCGATCGGGTGGTGCTGCTGCGACTCATCACCTACGCGGCCTCCGAAGACCAGATCGCCCCCGTGGTCCTCCTGCTCGACGCCGAGCAGAACCACGTCAAGGTGGCTTCAATCAATGCCCTGAGGATGATCGTTGACGGGGAGCCCCCCCTGAAGCGGATGTCCTCGTTCGACGCTATCGAGCATGCAAAGCGCTGGAAGGCGCGGCTCTGACCTCATGAAGACCATGACTCGTGCACCCAAGTTAATACGCCTCTTCGCCACGGGCCTCTGGGGCGTGATCGCCCTCACCGCCATCGCCGGGGCCCAGAAGCCGCTCGATCGCTCCAAGCCCCTCACGGACCCGGCGAACGACCCCTACACGCGCGGTGGAAAGCAGAAGTACATCGAGGCCGCTGGATACGTCTCCATGGGCGGCTTCGAGTTCGGCGCGGCCCCGGACACGACCAAGGAGGTCGCCGCGCTCCTCGATGGTCTCGACATCCGGTGGATCGAGACGCCCCACTTCGAGCTCGGCATCGCCCTCCCCAAGGTCAAAGTGACCAAGGAGGAGCGCAAGAAGGTCAAGGCCGAGCTCACGAAGCTCCAGGCCGCCCTCCCCGTGGTGAAGCCGGACACCAAGATCCTGGACCCGTGGCTGCGGGCGCACCTCTATGCGCAGCGCCTCGAAGAGCACTACGACCGCGTGCAAGAGCTCCTAGGCGTGACCGACGAGACCTTCGCGTCCAACAAGGAGATCTGGGACATCGGGACGCCCTACTTCGGTATCGGCCCCTACATGGGTCAGATGGGGAAGTTCGAGGTCTTGCTGCTCCCCTCGGAGAAGTGGTCGACGCGCTTCCTCACCGCCCGCCTCGGGCTGACCACCAAGCTCAGCCAGCGCTGGAATATCCGCGATCGCGACGCCCTCTGCTTCATCGCCCACGGCGGACAAGGTCAGCTCAACGTCGACGAGGGGATGCACGGCCACGTCGTATTCAACGTCACTCAGATGATGATGAACGGGTACAAGCACTACTCGTACGACAAGCCCATCTGGATCCGCGAGGGGGCGGCGCACTGGTTCGAGAGGAACCTCAACCCGCGCTTCAACACCTTCGACTCCTCGGAGGGCTCTGCCGCACAGATGTTCAAGAAGTCCGACTGGAAGGGCCCGACCCTGAAGTTGGTGAAGTCCAGCGACGCGCCCTCCTTCGCCTCCATGGTGAAGATGCGCACCTTCGCGGAGCTGGAAAAGCCCCACCACCTCGCCACGTGGTCGATCTTCGACTACCTCGTCGAGGTTCACCCCGAGTTCCTGAAGACCTACCTGGCGACGATCTCGGGCATCAAGAACGACCAGCATATCGACGACGCCACGACGCTCCCCGACGTCCAGAGGTCCCTGTTTCGCGACGAACTGGGCATGAGCTACGCCCAGTTCGACCGCAGCTGGAAGGCGTGGGTCGAAGAAACATACTAGGGACTCCCCTAGCTCCAAGAGCCCCGGTCCGGCGCAGGGAGCGCAAGCACCCCGCCCCTGCCGCGGTCTCCCTGCGGGACATGGGGCAATAAACCACGTCCGCTGCCCGCAGCCTGTGCCGCGGTCGCGCGTCAGCCGTCCCCCCACTCGTCGGGCTCGGGTAACCTGAGGTGCAGAGCAGGTGTGCCAACCAGCGGCAGGGTGAGGTTTCGCAGAGATCCCCCCTCACCGGACCCCTCCTCAGAGCCGATCTATTCACAGAGGGTCTCCTCCCCCGCGTCCATCCCATGATCCAGCGCAAGAAACGCATCGTGCTGTTCATGCCCCATCGGGCAGATCCGGAGGAGGGTGTACGCGTTGCGGCCGACCTCCTCCCGCTGGAGCTGCTCCAGATTGCAGCCTGGCCGGTGCAAGAGGGCTACGAGGTCGTGATCGTGGATGCCATGGTCCACGACGACTACATGGACCGGCTGATGGAAGCCTGCGACGGGGCACTGCTCTTTGCGAGCTCCTGCATCCTCGGCTTCCAGGTCGCCCACGGAGCGCGCGTCGCCAAGGCGATCCGCCAACGACACCCTGACCTGCCGATCATCTGGGGCGGATGGTTCCCAAGCGTGGCCCCCGACCTCTTCTTCAAGGAGGGGATCGCCGACGCCGTCGGCCTCGGCCAGGGGGAGCTCACCTTCCGCGACGTCGTCCAGGCCATCGACTCCGGCGAGAGCCTGGAGACGGTCCCCGGCCTCATGGTGGAGCGCGACGGCAAGACGATCATGACGGACCACCGCCCGGTGGTCGGCTTCGACAAGTTCCCCGACGCCCCGTGGCACCTGATCGACTTCGAGGAGTACGTCGAGCGCCAGCAGAACCCGGGGCCGTGGAAGATGCGGCACAAGTACCCGGACCCCTGGGACATGCCCGCCGGGACCCAGGTCCGCGGCTTCAGCTACTTCTCGAGCTTTGGTTGCCCGGAGCCCTGCACCTTCTGCTGCTCCCCCATGGTCACGGGCCGGCGCTGGAAGGCCATCCCCGGCAAGAAGCTCGCCGAGGACCTCCTCGAGCTCCAGGACCGCTTCAACTTCAACGTGATGCGCTTCCAGGACGCCAACTTCGGCGTCGCGGAGAAGCGCTCCAACGAGTTCACCGAGACGCTCATCGAGCACGGCTCGCCGTTCTGGTGGTCGGGCTGCTACGAGATCGAGACCATCGCACGCTACAAGAAGGAGTCCCTGGACAAGCTCCAGGAGTCCAAGTGCCACATGGTCAGCCTCGGCGCCGAGGCCGGCTCTGCCGAGCAGCAGGCGGTCATCAAGAAGAACATCGACACCGGGCACTTCGAGACCAGCCTGCGCGCGATGTACGAGCGCAACATCACGACGGGCTGCTCCTGGATCATCGGCTACCCCGGCGAGACCGAGGAGTCCATGTTCTCGACCCTGCGCCGCGCCGCAGAGATGAAGCTGAAGTTCCCCCGCGCCGCCTCGGATGTCTTCCCCTTCCGGCCCATCCCCGGAACCGAGGACTTCGACAAGGCCGTCCGGCTCGGCTACAAGGCCCCGCGCACCCTCGAGGAGTGGGGCGGCTGCCTTGAGTACCGGGAGTCCTTCGATGACATCCAGATCCCCGAGGACGTGCTCCGCACCTGGAAGCGTTACGGCGTGGCCTCGACCTTCTACGACGGCCTCGCCATGGAGGGCGCCGAGTGGTTCCGCGCGGCGCTCAAGAAGATCTCTGGCTGGCGGCTTCGCACGGGCAACTACGGCTTCCCGCTCGAGCACAAGGCCTTCCACACCTACGTCAAGCTCACCAAGCAGACGAAGGCTGACAAGCTGAACGCGGCGGCGCAGGAGATCGCGGCCCCGGGCCTCGATCAGACCGTCGGCCTGACCACCAGCGCCCCTGTCTACAACCGTCCGGGGTCCTGACCGGTCCTCTCGCCTGACGCCCCTGCCCTCCCGATGATCCAACGCAAGAACAAGATCGTCCTGTTCCTCCCCCACCGCGCTGACCCCTCGCGCGGTGAGCGGTTCAGCGCCGACCTCTTGCCGCTCGAGCTGCTGCAGATCGCGTCCGGCCCGGTGGCCGACGGGTTCGAGGTGGTGATGATCGACGCGATGATCGAGCCGGACTACCTCCGGAAGATCGACGAGGCCTGCGAGGGCGCCCTGCTCTTCGCGTCTTCGTGCATCCTCGGCTACCAGGTCTACGACGGCTACGTCGCCGCGAAGATGGTCCGGGAGAAGCACCCCGACCTCCCGATCATCTGGGGCGGCTGGTTCCCCAGCGTCACGCCTGAGCTCTACATCGAGCAGGGCATCGCCGACGCCGTCGGGATCGGCCAGGGCGAGCTCACCTTCAGGGATGTCGTGAACTGCGTGGCCAGCGGCGGGAACCTCGAGGAGGTCCCCGGGCTCGTTGTGAACCGCGACGGCAAGCCGGTCTACACCGACCACCGGCCCGTCGTCGGCTTCGAGAAGTTCGAGCCGGTGCCCTGGCACCTCCTCGAGTACGACCGCTACGTCGAGCTGCAGCTCGCCCCCTCCGGGAACATGAAGGTCCGCCACCGGTTCCCGCTCCCCGGGCACTGGACGCCGGACAATCCGCCCAAGGGCTTCAGCATGTTCTCGAGCTTCGGGTGCCCCGAGCCGTGCACCTTCTGCTGCTCCCCCAAGCTCACAGGTCGCCGCTGGAAGGCGATCTCGGGCAAGGCGCTCGCCGAGGAGGTCGCGGAGCTTCAGCAGCGCTTCGGCTTCGACGTGCTGCGCTTCCAGGACGCCAACTTCGGGGTCGCCGAGAAGCGCACCAAGGAGTTCTGCCAGGAGCTGGTCAACCTCGAGGTGCCGATCCACTGGAACGGCACGATCGAGATCGAGACGATCATGCGCTACAAGGAGACGACGCTGGATCTCCTTGAAGAGTCCAAGTGCCACCTGCTGTGGCTCGGCGCCGAGACCGGCACCGCCGACATGCAGGAGCGCATCAAGAAGCACATCGGGATCGACCATATTCCGATCGCCGTGGGCGAGCTCGTGAAGCGCAACATCGTGCCCGGTACTTTCTGGATCATCGGCTACCCCGGCGAGACCGAGGAGTCCATGGCCGCCACGCTCAAGGCCGCGGCTCACCTCAAGTACCTCTATCCCGCGGCGGGCTCGGACGTCTATCCGTTCCGGCCGATCCCGGGCACCGAGGACTTCGACCACGCGGTCAAGCTCGGCTATGAGGCCCCCACCAACTTCGACGAGTGGGGCAACTGCTTCGAGTACAAGTACAACTCGCAGAACACCCCGCTGCCCGAGTCGATCCGCAACACGTGGGCGCGCTACAACAACACGGCCGCGATCTACGACATGCACGTGCAAGAGGGGCCCATGTGGATGCGCAAGCTCCTCTCTCGCATCGCCGGCCGTCGCCTCGAACGGGGCGCCTACGGGTTCCCGGTCGAGCAGAAGCTCTTCGACCTCTACGTCCGCGCCACGGGCCAGACGCAAGAGGACCTCTCCGAGGAGTACGCCCAGCTGCAGCCGGAGACCGCCGAGCAGCACAAGGTCGCCCCCAATCCCTGAGCGTGGCCGTCCGGGATCACTGCCCAAGGCGAGCCTGAGGACATCAAGGGACGGGCAGCGCGGGCGGAGGGCGCCGCGGGAGCACAAGCGCTGGGCATGCTCCGTTCCTGAGCCACACGCGGCCACATTTGTCCTATATTGAGACAAGGCTGATTCGGCGGCCCCATGAGCCTCTCCCCTGGCCCCCCGAACGGACTCGTATCGAGCCAGAAGTCCGTCCTCTTGGTCGACCCTTCTGCCCGACTACCTTCTTCTACGAAGACGGCCGTAGCTCAGCGGGATAGTCTTCCTGCGAAGGCGGCTCGCACCCGCCGACCCGACGAGCCCGCTGCACCATGCGCACCCGCCCCGCCCACCTCACCACCCTTTGGCTGCTCCTGGCCATGGTGCTGACGTCTGCAGGGTTCGCGACTCCGCAACGCAACGGAGGCCGCTCGCTCCCCGGCGTCGGGCTCCGGACGCTCCTCGGCCGTCCGGGCGGGAATCCGTCCGCGATGACCCCGCAGCAGCTGCGCGTCGGTCAAGCGACCACCGCCTGGCTCACGAGCATCGCGGTCCCTGCGCTCTCGGCCCCCAAGCTGATCCCGGGAATCGGCGGGACGGCGTACGTCCTCCGCCTGTTCGTTCCCGCGACGGGGACCGACGAACTCTTCACCCTCTACGTGCCCAGCTCGCCCTCCGGGCAGGCCCGGCCGATGATCGTCGGCTTCCACGGCTTCGGAGTCTCCCACCTCGACTTCTCCTACTACAACACGGAATTCCTCGCGGAGGCCGCCGCCCGCGATTGGTTCGTCCTCGCGCCGATCCAGATCAACCCGGTCCTGAACACCGGGGACATCAGCTTCGGCTCGGCGGAGAGCCAGCTGAACGTCGAGTATGTGCTGAACTACGTCCTCGACGAATGGCCGATCGACCTGGACCGGATCTACGGCATCGGTTTCTCCATGGGTGGCGGCAATGCCCTCAGCTACGCCGCGCGTCACCGCGACCGGAAGACCGGCGCTTTTGCGGCCGTCGTCAACCACACCGGCGCCGTGAGCCCTTCGGACGTGTGGAGCCACGAACCCGCGATTCGAACGCCCCTCGAGGCCACCTTCGGAGGACCTCCCCCGCGCTTCGAGTACCAGCGGGCGGCCTCCATCGACCTCTCGCTGACCGACGGTAGCCTGCTCCCCGCTGGCCGCCACATGGCCGTCAACCTCACCGGGGTTCCGGTCCGCACGTACTACTACGTCAACGACCCCAAGGCCTACCTGCGGAGCCAATCCGACGAGCTGGACCGGTTCATGTCAGGCGAGCCGAGCCTCTCGCACGAACTCTTCGTCGAGATGACCTCGCAGCCGTGCGGCGTGACAGGCCTCCCGGGTCACTGCTGGGATCTCCTGATCGAGTCCGAGGTCTGCGACTGGCTCGAGATGCAGAGCCTCGCGCCCCTCACCGCTGCGGGGAAGGTCCTTGCGGACCGGGACGGGCGGTGGAACGGGTTTGATGTGATCGCCCATGGCAGCGGCGAGTTCGCGGCCTTCGACTACCGCGTGCTCCCCGGCACCACCGCGGCCGGCATGGTCGAGATCTTTGGTCGAGAGAACATCCAGCGCGTGACGCTGAACGTCGACGAGCTCCAGCTGGACGCCAATCTTGGCCTCGAGATCCAGACCTACGCCATCGACGGGAACGCCACGGAGATCTCAGTCTCAGGGCTGACCGCCCCCCCGTCGAGCGTCCGGCGCAACAACCTCCTGATCGCAAACGTCTGCGCGAACGGGCCAGGAGCCGCCCGCTGGTGCTACGACGCGCCCACCGGCACGCTGAGCCTGTTCGAAACGGCGGGCTCCTTCGCTCGCTGGTCGATCATCCCCTGATCGCCCTCCGGCTGAGCCGGCCCCCCGTCCGATGAGCCACCGCCCCCCCGCTCGCCCCTTCAGAGTCCTCGGCGTCCAGCAGATCGCGATCGGCGGTGACGACAAGGGCGCCCTTCGCGCGTTCTGGAGCGGTCTCCTCGGGATCCCGAAGACCGGCTCATACCGCAGCGAGAGCCACAACGTGGATGAGGACATCCTCACCCTCGGCGCAGGGCCCCACGCGGTCGAGATTGACCTGATGGAGCCCGTCAATGCAAACCAGAGCCCACGCGTCAACTCTCCAGCCCTCAACCACATCGGCCTGTGGGTCGACGACCTCACCGCCGCCGTCGAGTGGCTGAAACAGGAGGGAGTTCGCGTCCTCGGTGAGATCAGCCCCGGAGCTGCGGGACACGATGTCTGCTTCGTCCACCCGAAGGGCAACGAAGCCTCCCCCATCGGCGCCACCGGCGTCCTCCTCGAGCTCGTGCAGGCGCCACCTGAGGTGATCAAGGAACTCGGTGACCCGCCGAGCTGACCGTCACGGCGGTCGTCACCTCTCCCTCGCGCGCGCTTCACGTGCTCCGCTCGGCGACCCCATCAACCGGACGGGGTCTTGCGAACGCTCCGGGTCTCCGCCGCCATCGACCGCGAGCCTTGAGGGCCCACCCCGGGTCTTGACGTCGCACGCCGGCGACCTGGGTTCACCTCACGTTGGGCCCCAGGGAAGCGACCTGCGGACTCGACGGTGCTTGCCCCCTCGCCGTGCCCGCGCTCAGCATCGTCGCGAGAGGCTCACTCCCCGGGTCGGACCCACCGCCCGAATGAACCGCCCGGATGAACCGCCCGGATGAACCGCCAGCCTCGAGGGTCACGCTAGCAAGCTTCAGGTCATCAGGTAGCGGCTGCTGACTCGCATTGCGCATGACCCGGCCGTTCGACGTGTCGTGATTCACCTCGAACCTCATGGACTCGTTCGGCCGCAGCGTGGACCGCCCGTGGGGGACCGTGCCCGCGAAGCCCCCCCCGTACTCCATGAGCGCTTCGAGCCCGCAGCGATACTCATCGTTGAGAACCACCCGTACGCCGCCTAGCTCTGCGGAGGTCGTGTTGGTGATCGAGAGACCGAAGGCCATCCCGCCCCTGAGCTCCTTCCAGGACCTCCCGGCCACCTCAACACCCTCAAGCCCTGATCGCCCGTCTTGCACAAACCCGATCAGCGGTCCATCCTCGGCGCAGCCCCCCAGAGAGAGCGTTCCCGCCACGCTGGCTGCGAGAGCGCCGAAGGTGAGAGGGTCGTCGCCAGCTCTCGCCTCGCAGTAGGAGGAGGTCCCGGTGGAGTTCCTCGCGAGGCATGGCACCACGAGCCATGCGGGCGCGGAAGAAGCTCGGGGCGGTCCGTGACCAGCGCGCGTCATCACCGTTGGACCCCGGAAGGACTCGGCGGATCCGGCGGGCTGTCTCCCCTCCGAAACGCGCCCTTGCCGGACCCGGATCGCAGGGGCACCGACACACGCTCGACATCGCCTCCTGCCCGCCCTGGCGCCCCAGAGACTCCGGGCCACGGGCCAGAGGACGGCCGGGTCACAGGACGGCCGGGTCACAGGACGGCCGGGCCACAGGCACGGCAGAGCCAAGAGGGAGCGCGAGACGGTCCAGCCCAGGGGCGCCCCAGCCCCCCATGAGCTCGGAGATTCGAAAAGCCCCCTTCAGGTCATTGCTCGGCATTTCGATAGCGAACACTAGATGAAGCCCTCCAAGGAGCCAACCAGCCGACTCTTCGACATCGGCCCCGTCTCGCTGGTCCGTTGGGAAGAAGCGGAAGGCAGGGAGATCCTGGAGTCCTCGGGCAACCTGGCCAGGCAGCTCGAGGCCCTGGGCGTCGAGCGCCTCGATGAGGTCCTCGGAGTGGAGGACCGCGAGAGGCTCCAGGACGCCATTTGTGACCTCCTCCATGACCGTGGCGGCTCCGACCTCGGGCCCGTCGAGCTCCATCTCGGCGAGGGGCAGGCCGCTTGGTTCCACCTCACCGCGCTCGCCAGCGAGCCCAGCGGCCAGCGAGACCAGGTGGTCGCCACCTTCGTTGATATCAACGGACTCATCGACTCCCAGCGGGCGCTGAAGGAGAAGTCCGACCGGCTCGAACTCGTGATCGAGGGCACCCGCCTGGGGACCTGGGACTGGAACCCCCAGTCGGGTGACGTCTGCTTCAACGAGCGCTGGGCGCAGATGCTCGGATACTCACTCAGCGAGATCGAGTTCCGCCTCGAGGAGTGGGAGGAGCGGGTTCACCCGGATGACCTCGCGCCCTGCTTCGAGGCGATCGAGGCGCACCTGAGCGGCGAGACCCCCTTCTACGAGAACGTCCACCGGATGCGGCACAAGGACGGTCACTGGGTCCACATTCTCGACCGAGGCCGGGTCGTGGAGCGTGACGCCAGCGGGCAGCCCATCCGCTTCACCGGAACCCACACCGACATCTCCGCACAGCGAGAGGCCGAGCTCGCGGCGCAGGCCGCGAGCAGGATCAAGTCGGAGTTCCTCGCCACCATGAGTCACGAGATCCGCACCCCTCTGTGCGGAATCATGGGCCTGGTCGAGGTCCTCGAGTCCACGGGGATGTCCGCGGCTCAGCGAGACCATACTGAGCTGATCAAGCGCTGCGGTGATCACCTGCGCGTCGTGCTGGACGAGGTCCTTCAGGTCACACGGCTGGAGTCGAGCAATCTGGAGCTCCGCGAGGAGGCATTTGATCTCGACGTGCTCGCCCAAGACCTCCACAGCCTCTTCCAGGGTGAAGCCTCGTCCAAGGGAGTGACGCTTCGAAGGGCCGCTCGCGCCGGCCAGTCGACGCGGCTGATCGGAGACCCCCACCGTCTCCTTCAGGTCTTCAGCAACCTGCTCTCCAACGCGGTCAAGTTCACCGAAGAGGGCCACGTCGAGTTTGACATGTGGACCGACGAGTCGCCCCTGCGCCTGCGCGCCTCCGTCAAGGACACCGGACGGGGCATGAGCCACCCCGAGCGGATCTGGGAGGTGTTTCAGCAGGAGGACTCGACGATCGCCGCCAACTACGGGGGGAGCGGGCTGGGCCTCACGATCACGCAGAAGCTCGTCCACCTCATGGGCGGCACGATCGAGGTCCAGAGCGTGCGTGGGGAGGGCAGCCGCTTCGACGTGTGCATTCCGGTGGCCCGCGAAGAGCCGGCCCCTGAACAGGGGCCCAGCGAGGGGCCCAGCGAGGGTCCCAGCGAGGGGTCCGACGAGGGTCTCAGCGAGGAATCCGGCGAGGGATCCGGCAAAGGGACGCACTGCCACGCCGCCCCCCCGGTGGACTCCGAGTTCAACCCCTCAGACTCGGAGGTCAGCCCAATGGAGTCTGCGTCCGGCGACCCCACGGCGGGCCGTAGAGACAGCCCTGCCCTGAAGGTCCTCGCCGCAGATGACAACGCCGTCAACCGGCGGATCCTCGCTCACTTCCTGAAGGAGCTCGGAGTGGACTTCGAGCTGGTCGAGGACGGGCGGGCAGCCGTCGACGCGGCCTGCCGTGACTCCTTCGACCTGATCCTGCTCGACCTGCAGATGCCGAAGTGCTGCGGCGCCTCCGCCGCCGAAGAGATCAAGGCTCGACCCAGCGCCGTGAATACGCGTATCGTCGCCGTGACCGCTGATGTCCTCAACGCTCTGCCGCTAGAGGAAGGTGACTCAGCCTTCGATGCTGTGGTGACCAAACCGTTCTGCCTCGACGACATCCGAACCCAGGTGCTTGCGGCCGCCACGCAGCTCCCCTGACCCGCTTAGGCCCACCGATATGTCCAACGCTCGCCGCTCCGCCATCCTCCTGGTTGGCTTCCAGAACGACTACTTCTCTCCTGACGGGGCCATGCACGCCGTCATCGAGGAGAACGCCCGCCAGAACAACGTGCTCGCCAACACGCAGCGCGTGCTGAGCGCGGTCATGGGTGGAGAGACCCCGATCATCAATCTCCCCATTCACTTCAGCCCGGGCTATGAGGAGCTGGGGCAACCGACCGGTCTCCTGGCGGCGATCCGGGACGCCGGCGCCTTCAGCCGCGACACCAAAGGCGGGCGGACGATCCCCGAGCTCCTTGAGTACGGTGACCGGATCCAGCACCTCACCGGCAAGACGAGCTTCAACGCGTTCCTGGGCACAGACCTGGAGGAACATCTCCGCGGCGCAGGCGTGGAGCACGTCATCATCATGGGTGTCGTGACTCCCATCTGCATCGACTCGACGGCGCGCGCCGCCACGGAGCGAGGATTCGCAGTCACCATCGTGAGCGACGCCTCCGCTGGCCGAAACGAGACCGAGCAGGACTTCTACTGCGAGAGTATCTTCCCTCTCTACGCCGAGGTCGTTGACACCGAAACCCTGCTGGGCCATGCAGCCGATCCCCAGATCTCCCGCTGAGGAGCGAGAGCAACTCCTCCAGGAGATCAGCTCACTCCAGACCCGCCTCGGCGCTCTCGAGTCGATGCTCGCGGAGGAGATCACCGCCAAGGCGTCGCTCTTCCGGACCATTTCCGAGCACCAGGGCCGCTACGTCGATCTCGTGGAGTCGGCCCCCTGGATCGTGGCGCGGGTGGACGATCAAGGGAGCTATATCGACGCCAACTCGTACTTCGTCTCCAGCCTGGGCAGGAGCGTCGACCAGGTCCTCGATCAACCTGTTGGTTCCCTGGGCGAGGGACCCGACTGGACCGCAGCCGTCTCCGACTTCGCCGGGTCCGCCCAGTACCGCTCCGACCCCTGCTCGATACCTGTCCAAGTCCGCGGGGAGGCACGCTCCTTCCTGCTGTTGATGCACCGCCCCAAGGCGGGCCCGAGCTTCACGATCCTCGCCCTCGACCAGACCGAGCGCGACCAGGCCCTCGCCCGCGCCGAGTCGTCCGCCGAGGACAAGGCCATGTTCCTCGCGGTCATGAGTCATGAACTCCGCACCCCGATGAACGGGGTCCTCGGGCTGGCGGCGCTGCTCAAGGACACCCAGCTCGACGAGGAGCAGTCGAACTTCGTCTCGACGATCGAGAACACCGGGGAGACGCTCGTGAGGATCATCAACGACGTCCTCGACCTCAGCAAGGCCGAGAACGGCGCCGTGGAGTTTGAGAGCGTCCCCTTCTCCGTCCAGCAGACCGTGCGGGGCGTGATCGCCACCCTCGGTGCCGCCGCCAGGCAGTCCTCCGCGCGCCTTGAGGCCGAGCTGCCCGACGAGCTTCCGGACCTCGTGCTGGGGGATCACCACCGCATCCAGCAGGTGCTCACGAACCTGGCTGGGAACGCCCTGAAGTTCACCCCGGGCGGGCTCGTCCGGATCCAGGTCCGCTGCAGGGACGATGAGGAGGACCACGCCGTCCTCACCTTCCGGGTCATCGACAACGGGATCGGCATCGAGGCCTCCGAGCTCGAGCGCCTCTTCGAGGCCTTCACGCAGGCCGACTCGAGCGTCAGCCGACGCTATGGCGGCACGGGGCTCGGGCTGACGATCTCGAAGCTGCTCGTGGAAGGCATGGGCGGCAAAATCTCGGCCTCCAGCACGCCCGGTGAGGGGTCCAGCTTCGAATTCACGCTCCGCCTCCAACGGACGAGCCAGGCGGCCCTCTCCCCCACCCCGGACGCCCCTCAGCCCATGGTCGCCAGCCCCTCCATGAGAGTGCTCGTGGCGGAGGACAACATCGTCAATCAGAGGGTGGCGCAGGGCCTGCTCGAGAAGCTCGGCCACGAGGTCACTATGGTCTCCAACGGTCTGGAAGCCATCGAGGCCGTGGAGCGAGGCGGGGCCGACATCGTCCTCATGGACGTCAACATGCCTGTCCTCGACGGCCTCGAGGCGACGCGCCGCATCCGGGCGACCCCGGGGCCCGGGAGCCAACTGCCGATCGTGGCCCTCACGGCGAACGCGATCGAGGGGGACGAGCAGGTCTGCCTGGATGCTGGGATGAGCTTCTACCTCTCCAAGCCCTTCTCGAAGGACGAGCTGGAGCGCGCCATCCGCGC
>CAJQPT010000297.1 GCA_905480285.1 uncultured bacterium | reverse complement strand
GCAAGGCCCCGCCTCGACCACGGTCACCGGAGTGACCGTGCCGTCGTCGGCGAAGAGTTGCGTCATGCCTCTCTTGCGTCCCAGAAGAAGCGTCATGTCTTCGTGAGAAAGGGTTGGTGGAAGCCGGTTCGACCTGAAAGCACGGGCCCGGAGTGAACTCCAGGCCGGCGCAACGCCAGGCCACGCGGCGGGGTGGGTGGGGATGAGTGAGTCGAAAGAGCAGACCCGGGTGCCTTGCCCACCGGAGTGGGAGGCCCTGGGCCCGTTGAGATCAGGCCTTGATGCGGATGTCGACACCCGCAGGCATGTTGAGCGACGACAGGGAGTCGACGGTCTGCGCGGTGGAGTCCGAGATGAAGATCAGCCGCTTGTGCGTGCGAATCTCGAACTGCTCACGCGACTTCTTGTCGATGAACGGCGAGCGAAGCACGGTGTACTTCTCGATTCGAGTCGGCAGCGGGATGGGCCCCTGGACGCGGGCGCCCGTGCGCTTGGCCGTCTCGACGATCTCGGCGCTCGACTGATCGAGGGCCTCGTGGTCGTAGGCCTCCATGCGGATTTGAATGCGGTCGCTCATGCTTGCTTCGAGCTCTTGGGCGCCCCTCCGCCCCCGAGCGTCGGAGGAGATAGTGGCGGCGTTGAGATCGGGCCGGGCAGGCCCTTCTGACTGGGGGGTGTTGGCGCCTTCCCGTGGGCTCGGACAGCTCCTTGGGGGAGCGCCGATAGGGACGACACAAAAAGGTCTCGACCCGGCAGGCGGAGGCCCTGGGAAGCGAACGGCATTGGCTCGATCGCTGCTCCAAGGGTCCTGCCTTTCGGGCAAGGGGCAAAGAAGGTACGGCGGGCCCTACCTGCGGTCAACGGTGGACGGGAAAAACATCACCACTCGTTGAGGCCGTCGCCCTCCCATGCCCCACAGGCCCGAAACAGGGCCTCTGGCCTCCTGCGCCCGCGCCTTGACCCTCTAGCGCCACAAGACGGAGCGCACCGCGGGTCCTCGGCCTGGACAAATTAGCGGAATGGTGTCCGGAGAACCGGCGTCCCGGCCGATCACGCGCGGACGGATCGGAAGCCGGCGGGCCGGAGGCTGAAGGTGGCTCGGCCCTTGGAGAGCGAGCGGAGCGACGTGGAATAGCCGAGGAGCTCACGGAGCGGGGCCATACCGGCAATTCGCCGCGCCACGGTGCCTGTGGATTGGACCTCCTCCATCACGGCCTGGCGGCTATTCAGGTCCCCGATCACCCCCCCAGCGACCTCCGCTGGCGCGTCGACCACGAAGGACATCCAGGGCTCAAGCGAGATCACGCCGCCCGCGGCCGTGGCGCCCTTGAGGGCGGCTCGCAGCGCCGCCACGGCCGCCTGCCCCCACGCGGCGTCGACGACGTGGGCCGTCGTGGAGCGCGCCTGATCGATGACGATACGGACGCCACAGAGCGGATGCCCGGCGAGCGGCCCCGCGGTCGCGGCCTCCGCGAGGAGGGCAGAAGAGACGGCGGCGAAGACCTCAGGGGGCGCCTCGGAGCCCGCCCCGTCCGCACTCACCTCCACGGCGCCTGCCCCGTCCTCGGCTGGCTCGAGGCGGAGCCCCACCACCGCGTCCGCTCGCTCCCCGCCGAGCGACCGGTCCACCTCGCCTGAGCCGCTGGACGCCACGCGGACGCTCTCGAGCTGAGCGACCTGAGGGGCTCCAACCCGCGGCTCGATCCGAAACTCAGCCCTCAGCCGGGCGAGGGCGACCTCGAGGTGGAGCTCCCCCATCCCCTCGAGGCCCCACTGACCGGTGCCCGGATCTTCGAGGGCCCGGAGCGAGGGGTCCTCGCGCACCAGCTGAAGGAGCGCGGCGCCGAGCGCCTCCCGCTCCTCGTCCTTCGACGGCTCGAGCAGCACGGCCACCACGGCGTTCGGGTTCCGCGGCGGCTCGAGCCGGTGGACCGCGCCCTCCGACGTGAGGGTGTCTCCACAGCCTGTGGCCACCAGCCCCCGCAGCGCGACCACATCTCCCGCCCCGGCTTGCTCCAGCTCATCCACGGCGTCGGCGTGAACGCGAAGCACCGCCTCCACCGCCTCTAGCTGTCCGCTCCTCCCGTTCCAGAGCCTCATCCCCGGGCGGACCACCCCCCTGTAGATGCGCGCCACCGCGAGGTCGAGGCTGACACCTCGGCGCCGCCTCGAGTGGATCTTGAACACCAGCAGAAGCGGATCGCCCGAACCGGCCCCCTCGAGCGACGAGGGGGAGAGCGTGCTGCCCGTGCGGGCGTCGAAGAGCTCCGGCGCAGGTCTCTCCTGCGGAGACGGCAATAGATCCGCGATCCCGTCGAGGAGCAACGGCACGCCGTGACCGCGCAGGGCGGCACCGCAGAACAGTGGCACGACCCGACGCTCATGAGTGGCCGTTCGCAGCGCGGCGGTGAGCTGCTCCACCGTTGGGGCTCCGCCAGCGCAGACCGCCTCGAAGACGCTGTCGTCCAGATCCGCAAGCGCGTCCACCAGCTCTGCCCGGAGCACGCCGACCTCGTCCTCGAGGGCCTCGGGGATCGGCACGTCGACGCGCTCGCCGCCAGGCTCGACCCGCTGCGCGGTGCCACGGATCAGGTCCACCACCCCGGACAGCGGCACCTCCTCATCGCCGCCGCCGATCGGATAGGCGACCACCAGAGGTCGCGCGCCCAGCTTCTCGCCGATCGACGCCGCGCAGGCGAGGACATCTGCTCCGGGGCGCTCACACTTGTTCACGAACGCGAGCGCAGGGAGGCCACGCCGCTCCACCTGACGCCAGACCGTCTCCGTCTGCGGCTCGACCCCGCGGGTCGCGTCCACCACCACGACGGCACCGTCGAGCACGCGCATGCAGCGCTCGACCTCGACGGTGAAGTCCACGTGCCCAGGGGTATCGACGAGGTTGATCTCACACCCGGCCCACCGGACTCGGGTCGCGGCCGCCGTGATCGTGATCCCGCGCTCCCGCTCCTCGGCCATCCAGTCCATCACGGAGGTCCCCTCGTCCACCCGCCCGACCCGTGGCTCGCGACCGCACAGGTGCAGGATGCGCTCGGTCAGCGTGGTCTTACCGGCGTCGATGTGCGCGCAGATGCCGACGTTCCTCAGCGCGCGGACGGGGGCCGAGCCTTGGCGGGCTTGGCCCGCTGGGTGGTCAGGGACGTCCATGGGTGCGGTGGCATCCTAGCGCCCGGGGTCCATCGAATCCCGCACCCCACCCGGTCCCTGCCCTAGAGCGGACCCCGGGCCAAGGCCTCGGCGTTGAGCTCCAGGAACGGGTCCTTCCAGCGATAGTCGTCGAGCAGGTACTCGACCCCCTCGTGCCCCAACAAGACGAGCGCGGCGTAGAGCGCTTCAACGGACGCGAGGCCTTCCGACGGGTCCTCGAAGTCCCGGGAACGTCGCGGATAGGCCGTCTTCAGCGGAGGGAGCCGGCGGCGGCGGGGCTCGCCGGTCACCGTCGCCGAGAGCTTCGGGAGGCGACGCCACGAGGAGTCGAGGATCAGCAGGGGGAGCCCCCGGTCCCCCGCAGAGATAGGCTCCGCGGCGGGGTCG
Organism: uncultured bacterium; assembly: GCA_905480285.1. Lineage (GTDB taxonomy): Bacteria > Planctomycetota > UBA1135 > UBA1135 > Saltatorellus. The sequence continues at coordinate 4,095 of CAJQPT010000297.1, read as the reverse complement.
AGCAAGACTCGCCCGCCGGCGTCCAGCGAGCGGTCCGCGCGGTACTCGGCGAACTCCACCCCGGGCGTCCCACGAAGCGGGATCAGCGAGCACTTCTTCGGAGACTCTCGAGGGTCCCGGAGGATGAGGACGTCGACCTGGCCAGGCATGGCCCAGACGATACCCGCCCACAGCGCAGGCTTCATCGAGGTGACCCGTAAGAGGGCTGGATCCCCCACGGAAGGTGCGCGCGAGGCGCGGCTCAACGACGAGAGGCCGCGGCTGGAGCCGCGGCCTCTCGTGGAGTGATCCCGGCCCCATCGGGACCGCTGATCGGATCAGCGTGCGAAGTGAGCGTAGGCCTTGTTGGCCTCGGCCATCTTGTGGATGTTCTCCTTCCAGGTCACCGACGCGCCGGTGCCGTTGTGAGCGTCCACGAGCTCTTCCGCCAGTCGAAGGTGCATGGGCTTGCCCTTCTTCTTGCGGGAGTTGTCCACCAGCCAGCGAATGGCCAGAGACTGCTGGCGCGCCTTCTTGACCTCGCGCGGCACCTGGTAGTTGGCACCACCGACCCGCTTCGAGCGGACCTCGACGCCGGGCTTGGCGTTCTCGACCGCCTGGGTGAGGATCGCGACCTGCTTCTCTTCGGGGGTCTCGCCTTCAACGTCCGGCAGCTTCTTGAGCGCCACGTCGAGGGCCGAGTAGAGGATCGTCTGAGCGGTGCTCTTCTTGCCGTCCTGCATCACCTGGTTGATGATCTTGGAGGCGAGGAGCGAGCCGAGCTTGGGGTCCGGCTTCACGAAGTGAGCCGTCGACTTGAAGTTACGGGGCATGGTGGTCTCTGTTCTCTGGATCGATGGAAGGAGGTCGGAGCGAGCGGGCGCGGCCCGGCCGTGACGCGATGAACACGGCCTCTGGCGGAAGGCGCCGTCAGCTCCGGGGCGACATCACTTCTTGGGCTTCTTCGACCCGTACTTGGAACGGCTCTGGGAGCGGCCGTCGACACCCGAAGTGTCGAGGGTACCGCGGAGGATGTGATAGCGGACGCCGGGGAGGTCGCGGACGCGGCCGCCGCGAACGAGCACCACGGAGTGCTCTTGAAGGTTGTGACCCTCGCCGGGGATGTAAGCGGTGATCTCCTTGCCGTTGGAAAGGCGAACACGCGCGATCTTCCGGAGCGCGGAGTTCGGCTTCTTGGGCGTTTGGGTCTTCACCTGGAGGCAGACCCCCCGCTTGTGCGGGCAGGAGTCGAGGACCGGGGACTTGGAGCGCTTGATCGGCGTCTTGCGTCCCTTTCGGATGAGCTGGTTGATCGTGGGCATCGCGTGGTGTGGTTGATGTGCCGGCCGTGGGGAGTCTCGGCGAGAGCGCCGGGTGGCGCGTCCGATCCGGTCGGCAGATCGGCGCAACAGTGTACGGGGGAGATTTTGAGGGTCAAGGCCCGACCGGTCCCAGCCATCCCCCACCGGGATGACCGGCCAGGGAGGGCTTGGAGCGGGGTGGGCGCGATCAGGCCTGCGCGGCTGCGGCCTCGCCGCCTTCTTCTTCCGCGGCGGGAGCCTCCGTGGCGGCCGGGGCCGTGGGAGCCTCCGGTGCAGCGGGGGCCGCGGCCTCTCCTGAGAGCATCGCGGGATCGACGCCGAGCGCAGCCGCTGCGGCATCCACCGAGAGCATCTCGTCCATGGCGTCATCCATCCCAGCGCTCCCGAAGGAGACGGCGCCGGTTCCGGTCCCGATCTCGCCGAAGTCGATGTTCTTCTTCACGCGGGTCCGGTAGTGGTCGCGGAAGCCGGTTCCCGTCGGGACCATGTGCCCGAGGATGACGTTCTCCTTGAGGCCCACCAGCGTGTCACGCTTGCCGGCGATGGCCGCCTCGGTGAGCACCTTGGTGGTCTCCTGGAAGGAGGCCGCCGAGATGAAGGAGTCAGAGGAGAGCGAGGCCTTCGTGATGCCGAGCAGGAGCGTCTGGCCCGTCGCAGGCTTGCGGCGGTCCTTACGCAGACGCTCGTTCTCACGACGGAAGCGGTACTTGTCGACCACGGCCCCCGGGAGGAACTCCGAGTCGCCCGGCTCGTTGACCTGAACCTTGCGCATCATCTGCGAGAGGATGGTCTCGATGTGCTTGTCGTCGATGGTCACCGACTGCGAGCGGTAGACGTTCTGGACCTCGCCGAGCAGGTACTCCTGGACGTTCTCCTCACCGTTGATGCGGAGGATATCCTCGGGGTAGAGCGGCCCGTCGACAAGCGGCTCACCCGCACGCACCTCGTCGCCCTTGTGGACGCGCAGGTGCTTGCCCTGGGGCACGGAGTGCTCGTGCTCCTCGATGACCTCGCCGTTCGCGCCGAGGGCGCGGACGATGACCGTCCGCTTGCCGCGCTTGCGGTCCCCCAGCTCCACGACGCCGTCGATCTCGCTCATGATGGCGGGGTCCTTCGGGCGGCGCGCCTCGAAGAGCTCCGTCACCCGCGGCAGACCACCGGTGATGTCCTGAGTACCGGTCGCCTCTCGCGAGGACTTGGCGAGGAGCTCGCCTCGACCGATCTTCTGGCCGTCATCGATCTCGATGTAGGCCTTCTCCGGGATGGGGTAGACCGCGAGGGGCTCCCCCTTGGCGTTCTCGATCACGAGCTGCGGGTGGAGGTCACCCTTGTGCTCGATCACCTGACGGCGGGCGGCCTTGCGGCGGGCGTCACGCTCGATCTTGAGCGTCTTGCCCTCGACCAGGTCCTCGTATCGAACCTTGCCGTCGAACTCCGTGATGATCGGGACGTGGTGCGGGTCCCAGGTACACAGGGAGGCACCCGCCTCGGCGGCTTTCCCTTCCTCAATGAGGATGGTCGCGCCGGTGGGGATTGCGTAACGATCGATCTCCCGGTCCTTCTCGTCGAGGAGCAGGATCTCGCCGTTCCGGTTCAGCACGATGGTCTCACCGGCCTTGTTGGAGACGGCCCGCAGGTTCTGGTACTGGACCTTGCCGGCGCGCTTGAGCTTGATCTCGCTGTCCTCGATGGAACGCGAGGCCGTGCCGCCGATGTGGAACGTCCGCATGGTCAGCTGGGTCCCCGGCTCACCAATCGACTGGGCGGCGATGATGCCGACCGCGAGGCCCCTCTCCACCAGCTGGTTCCGCGCGAGGTCCATGCCATAGCAGCGGGCGCAGACGCCGAGCGGCGCCTCGCAGGTCAGGGGACTACGCACCCGAATCTTCTCGTAGCCGTGGGCCTCGATCGCCGCGGCGATGTCCTCGGTGATCGGCTCGTGCTCGCGCACGAGGATCTCCTCGGTGATGGGATCGATGATGGTGTCGCGGGCAATCCGGCCACGGATTCCGTCGGCCAGGCTCACCGCCACGCGGTCGCCCTTGAAGACCACCGACTTGGTGACGCTGCCCATGGTCCCGCAGTCGTCCTGCGTGATCACCACGTTCTGCGCCACGTCCGTCAGCTTCCGCGTCAGGTAGCCAGCGTCCGCGGTCTTGAGCGCAGTGTCCGCCAGACCCTTCCGGGCGCCGTGGGTGGACGAGAAGTACTCGAGCACCTTCAGGCCTTCGCGGAAGTTGGCCTTGATGGGCGTCTCGATGATCTTGCCTGACGGCTTGGCCATCAGCCCGCGCATCCCGCCCAGCTGGCGGATCTGGTCCACCGAGCCACGCGCGCCAGAGGTGACCATGCAGAAGATCGGGTTGACGTAACCGGACTCGGTGTCGAAGTCGACGGAGAGGAGCTGCATCAGCTCCGCGCCGAGCACCTCACGCGCCTCGGTCCAGAGGTCAATGATCTTCAGGTAGCGCTCACCGTCGGTGATCTCACCCTTGTTGTAGCTGGCCTCGATCTTGTCGATCTCCCCCTGGGAGTCGTCGAGCATGCCCTGCTTGGAGTCCGGGATCCGGACGTCGTCCTTGCCGAAGGAGAGCCCGGCGCGGGTCGAGGACTTGAACCCGAGGTTCTTGAGGTCGTCCAGGAGGCGGAGCGTGGCGTCACGACCGAGGAGGTGATAGCAGTCGCTGATCAGCGCCTGAATCCCCTTCTTGTTGAGGTCGTAGTTATAGAACGGCATGCCCTCCGGGAGGATGTCGTTGAAGATCACGCGACCGATGGTGGTCATCGCGAACTC
>CAJQPT010000296.1 GCA_905480285.1 uncultured bacterium | reverse complement strand
GACGTCGGGGCTGGCCGAGCTCTGGACGGTCACCGCTGCGCAGGTGCACGCGAGCCAGAGGGATGTGAGCGAAGGCGTCATCGAGGATCGAGTCTCTTCGATTCGGCGCCTGCGTTCCAGCCCTGCTGGCGCTGAAGCCCAGGTCGGTTCCGGCCCCCCCTGCTCCGTGGGCGTCTACGGGGGCACGGACTCCCCGTGTCGCCCCTCGCGGCGACGGCCTGGGCAGATCGGGAGGCGCCCACTTCACGTCTCAGCCTGGCTCACCAAGCTGCCGGCGAGGGCGTGCGCGCCGGGACCAGGATTGGTGTTCAATCCGAGCCTCACCCCGCGTGCCCTGGAGGTCGGACCCAGGCGGCTGCGCACGCCTTATATTCAGGCCATGAAGCACGTCGTCTTCTCGCTGGTCTGCCTGTCCCTGCTGTTCGCGGGGCTCGATAGCGCGACAAGCAGCGCTCAGGTCAGCCACCGGGAGGCGTCCGGCTGGCTCTTCCCGGGTGCCTGGTTCAGCTGGGCCGCCTGGGCTGTGCTGGCCTGGCTGCCGGTGTCACTTGTTTGGGCGATCTGGGGGCGGGTCCGGCCACGATCCGATCGCGGCGCGCGCCGGGACGCCGCGTTCTTCAGCTGCCTCGCGCTGAGCGCACCGGTGATGGTGCACCTGGGCTTGGACGCTGTGCTTCCGGCAGGGGCGACGCTCGGCACCGTGCTGTCGTTCGGTCCGGTGCTGGCCGGGCTCGGGTCCCTGGGCCTCTCCGTGGCCCTCGCGGCGGGACTGGGTCGTTGGATTCACATGCGGGGTGGAGCGCCCCTTGCCGGGGCAGCTGGGCTCGGGCTCGTGGCGGGCATGCTGGACTTCTCCGGCGGCGACGTCGAGGTGGCGGACCAGGGGCCTGCCGCCGATGGACGGCCCAACCTCATGCTGATGGTCTGGGGCTCGACGCGCGCCGCGAGCCTGAGCATCTACGGCCACGCGCGCGACACGGCGCCGCTCCTCGCCAAGCGCAGCGCAGGGATGGTCGTGTTCGGGGAGGCGAGGGCAGCCTCGGTCTCCACGGTCGCATCGAACCTCTCGATGCTCACAGGGATGCATCCGAGCGAGCGCGCGGAGCGGTCGGCGGCGGGTGAGCCCGAGGGAGAAGTCGCGCCGAACCTGGCTCGCCAGCTCCGGGATGCCGGGTATCGCACCGGGGCCTTCGTGGGAAGCGCAGAGCTCCGCGGGGACGCCGAGATCGGCGAGGGGTTTGAGGTCTTCGATGACCTGGTGGATCCTGAGTTCTGCGGGACACGCCTTTGGAGGCTGATCCATGGCACCCAGTCCCTTCTCGCCGGCCTCGCTCCTGGGCTCGGGGGGAATGGTCGTCCATGCTGGTTCAAGAATCTCGCTCGTCCTGCGGAAGATGTGCTCGCTCCAGCGCTCACCTGGATCGAGGACGGCGATCCGCGGCCGTGGTTCTGCATGATCCACCTGGATGACGCGGGCTGGCCCTACCGGCCGTCCGCGGCGGCCGCAGGGCGGTTTGTGGCCATCTACGACGGAGCCGTGGACGGCTACCTGTTCGAGAGCAACGCGTACCGAAGGGCTGAGGGGGCTCCAGGGGAGTCGCTGGAGCCCGACGACCTGCAGTACCTCGTGGATCTCTACGAGGCAGAGATCCTCGAGCTAGATGGCAAGGTCGACGCGTTCTGGGAGCAGGTTGAGGCGGCCGGGCGCGCTTCGGGCCGCCCGCTGGGAGCCATCATCACCGCCGATCACGGGGAGGCCTTCGGTGAACACCAGGTCTTCGGGCACGAGGATGTCGAGGAGGTCCAGGTGCGGGTCCCCTTCATCCTGCAGGCGCCGGGGGAGGGGCCTCGAGGCCGGCGTGCCGGCAAGGTGAGTGGGGTGGATGTCGCGCCCACGCTGCTGGCCTTCGCCGGTGTGGATCGAGCGCCCTCGATGGGGGGACTCGATCTCTCGTCGGGGGAGCTCTCAGCTGATCGTGTCATCCTCGTGGAGGGCGGGGCGGAACCCGGCTCGGAAGAGGCGACGCGGGCAGTCTATCGACGGGAGTGGAAGCTTCACCTGCAGGGGAGCGGGGCGGAGCGCGAGGCCATGCTCTTCAATCTCGAGGTGGCGACCGACGCGGCCAACGAGATGTCGATCACCTATCCCGGGGTGGTCGATGAGCTCCGGTCCGAACTGAGGACTCGCTGGGGCGTGGACGGCGGCCAGTCAGAGAGGTAGCTGGCCGGCGTGGGGGGCCCATCCTTGCGCCGAGAAGTGACCGCGTCGGAGCGGCAGCCATGCCGCCTTTGAGCGCACCGGCCCACGCCGGCAGCTGCAGGGTCAGGTCACTGCGGGCGGAGCCGCCATAAGCGGAGTCGCACTGCGCTGAGTCAGCGTGTCTGGAGCGATCGCGGGCCGAGCTCCAGGGGATGAACCGCTCCGGGGTGAGGGGCTCAGGCTCAGGCCGTGGGCTGTCGCTCGATGGCCTGGACCTCGGCCTCGACCCTTCTCGCGTTGCCTCTCCAGGTCAGCTCGCGCTCCTCGATGGTGCGCCTCGCGGCGCTCCCCATCGCGCCGCGGAGCTCCTCGTCCTCCGCCAGGCGCGACAGCGCCGCGATGAGCGCGGGACCGTCCCCCGGTGGAACGAGCAGGGCGTCTCTGCCGTGCTCGAGGACCTCGCGGAGGTTGGGCTGGTCGGGGGCCACCGTCGGGAGCCCCGCGGCCATGTATTCGTGGAGCTTGAGCGGCGAGGCGTACGGGTTGATCGCGGGGACGAGGCCGACGTCAAACGCCGGCAGGATCCCGGGGATTGCGCCGTGTGGCCGGGTGCCGGCGAAGTGAAGGCGGTCCTCAACGCCCAGCTGGCTGGCGCGGGCCCGCAGGGCCTCCTCCGCGGGGCCCTTGCCCACGAGGACGAGGTGCGCGGTGGACAGGGCCTCCGTGGCCATCCCGTCCAGAACGAGGTCGAGGCGGTGCCAGTCCCGGTAGTACCCGACGAAGCCCAGGACTGGCCCGCGGGTGTCCTCGATGCCGAGGTCGCGCCGGGCGGCGTCGCGGTCCAGATCGGCGTAGAGTTCGGGGTGAACGCCGTTGGGGGTCACGAAGATCCGATCGGGATCCACGCCCAGCTCGGCCACCATGCCCTTGAGCACCTCGGTGACCACGCAGACGCGGGTCGCTCGCTGGAAGATCCGATTCTCGATCCGTCGGGCGAGGCCTGGAAACGCGAGGCCGCGAGTTCGGCTGAGCTCGAGGACGAGGGGTGAGTTCACCTCGAGGACCAGGGGGATCTCGAGGGCCTCGGATGTGGCGACCCCCGCCGTGTTGCCGAAGGCGTAGCGCTCGTAGATGAAGTCCGGCCTGAACTCTCGCGCGGCGCGTCTGAGGCGTCGGCTCGCGTGCAGGCTGTAGCCGTACTCGGCGAGCTCCTTGACGAAGCCGGGGAGCAGGCCAAAGAGCGCCCAGGGAGACCAGCGCCGAGCCGCTTTCGTCGTCTCTGGCTGCGGAGAGGCCGCGGCCTCGTTGCTGCGCTCCACCAGGGCGACCTCACGGACCTCGTGACCCTCGCTCTGGAATGCCTCGATGAGGGAGCGGATATGGACCGCCTGGCCGTCTTCGGCCTGGGTCCGATGGTGGTAGAGGATCTTCACGTAGGAGGCGGAGGACCGGTCGGGCCATGAGCCTAGCACGGGGGGGCCGGCGAAGCGGCATGCGGAGTCGGCCCAGGGTCCGCGCGTCGGGTTGGGGCGTTGGGCTGAGGTGGCGGCCTGGAGGGTGGACTGAAGCGGCGGACTGCGGCGGCGGTGGCGGGGCAGATCGCAGGAGGCGCGGGGGCATCTTTGAACGTGTTCGGATTCGGCGTCAGCGAGTAGTCTCAGGCGCGCGATCCCTCCCGCCTCCCCGTCCAAATCGCACCGCCCATCCATGCTGACCTCGAACCTGTTTGCGCATACCTCATTTGGCCTCTCCCTGCTCTTGGCGGCCGCCTCGGCTCAGGGGGCTCCGGTTGAGGGCGCTCCGGTTGAGGGCGCTGGGGGCCAGGAAGGTGGAGGGCCGTCGGGGGACGCTAGCGCCCCGCAAGTCGGTCAAGCGCCGGTGCCGGCCACCGACCTCCACCTGCCGGATGGGTTCGAGGCGGAGCTTCTCTTCACCGTTCCGCGGGACGAGATGGGGTCGTGGGTATGCCTCGCCCGTGATGATCGAGGGGGCCTGTTCGCCAGCGATCAGGGGGGGAAGGGGATCTACAGGATCACGCCCGCGCCGATCGAT
>CAJQPT010000295.1 GCA_905480285.1 uncultured bacterium | reverse complement strand
GGGGGGGCGCAACCCCGGCAAGCACTTCGACGGGGGCGACCGGGTCGTGATCCTGGAGGACACCGACGGCGACGGGGTCTGCGACGCGTCCAAGGTCTTCGTCCAGGACCCCGACCTCACCGCGCCGCTGGGGATCGCCGTCGTGGGGGACCGGATCTACGTGTCCTGCTCGCCCAACCTCTACGTGTACGAGGACACCGACGGGGACGACATCGCCGACCGTCGCGAGGTGGTGCTCACCGGCTTCGGCGGCTTCGACCACGACCACGGGCTGCACTCGGTGACGCCCCACGTGGACGGCAAGCTCTACGTGGCCGTGGGCAACGCGGGGCCGCACATGGTGACGGGCCCCGACGGCTGGTCTCTGCGGTCCGGCAGCCTGTACAGCGGCGGCGGCCCGCGGTCGGTGGAGAACCGCCCCGGCCTCGTGAGCGATGACGGCCAGGTGTGGACCGGCGGGCTCGTGCTGCGCATGAACCACGACGGGTCGGACATCGAGGTCATGGGCCACAACTTCCGGAACAACTACGAGGTGGCGGTCAACGCCATGGGGGAGCTGTTCACCGCCGACAACGACGACGACGGGAACCGCTCCTGCCGGACCACCTGGATCATGCCGGGGGGCGACTACGGCTTCTTCAGCTCGGACGGCTCGCGCTCCTGGCAGGCGGATCGCCGCCCGGGGCTCACGACGCAGGAGGCGCACTGGCACCAGGGTGACCCCGGCGTCCTGCCTGCGGGCACGATCAACGGCGGCGGCGGGCCGACCGGGGTCGCCGTGTACGAGGGGGAGCTCATGGCGCGCTGGATCGACGGCGCGGTGCTCAACTGCGACGCCGGCGCGCGCGTGGTCTACGCCCACCAGCCCCGGGCCGTGGGCGCGGGGATCGAGCTGGACCCCGGCTTCCTGATCCGCCCTCGGGCGGACGAGACCGGTCAGACCGGTCAGTGGTTCCGTCCCAGCGACGTCGCGGTCGGCCCCGCGGGTGAGGTCTACGTGGCGGACTGGTACGACCCCGGCGTCGGGGGGCACGCCGCGCGGGACCGGGAGGCCTACGGGCGGATCCTGCGCATCGCGCCGGCGGGAGCCGAGGTCAAGACGCCCGCCGTGGACGTCAGCGGGTTCCCCGGGGCACTCGCGGCGCTCAAGTCTCCGGCGCCCGCGGTGCGCGAACTCGCCCGCGCAGCCCTCATGATGATGGGAGATGAGGTCGTGCCCGCGCTCGTGATGGCGGCGGTCAGTCGCGGAGGCGACGAGCGCTTCGCGGCTCGCTGCGCACAGGTCCTGACCTCGATGGAGCTCGAAGATGATCTCCTGAGGCTCCCTCCTCCCCCGGCAGGCGGCTCGAAGAACCCCTCCATCGAGATCCCTCCGGCCAGCGTCTTCATGGTCGAGGCCGCGCTGCAGCAGGATGCCCCGTCCACGGCAGCCTCCCTCGTCGGTCACGGCCTGATCGCGGAGATGGAGCCGGCGATGCTCCGCCGGGTGCTGCAGAGCCTCCGCGGGGAGGCGCTGGAGGGCCCCGTGCTGGAGCTCTGCCTCGAGGCGGCGGCGCGCGTGGACGGCACGGACCCCTGGCTGCTGGAGGCCCTGGTTCAGGTGCTCGAGCAGGACCCCGATCTCGCCTACGCGGAGCTCTCGGCGTCCTTCGCGGACACGCCTCTCGCATGGGACGCGCGCTTCGAGGCCCTGGCCTGGCGGCTGCACCCCGAGGGCGCCGTGGTGGCGCTCGCGGCCCGCGCCATGAGCCCGCAGCTGGACGCCGGCGCTCGGCGGCGGGCGCTCGACGCTCTGGCCTTCGCCCCGGGCCGCGCCGCGGCCGACGCCGTGGCCGTGGCGGCGGTGGCTGGCCCCGAGGACCTGCGCGGCTACGCCGGCTGGTGGGTTGAGCACCGCAGCGGCAACGACTGGCGGGACTACGGGCTGAACATCTCCACCGGGACCCTCGCCGACGCGGAGCGGGCCTGGACGAGCGAGGTCATGGGCGAGGGCACCGCCGACTTCGACGTCGAGCTCGACCGCGTCTCCATGGCGTGGCTGGTGGTGACCAACGGTGGTGACGGGAACTCCTGCGACTGGGCGGCCTGGATCGACCCGCGCGTGGTGATGGCCGACGGGCGCGAGGTGTCGCTCTCGAGCGGCTGGGTGGAGGCTCGCGCCGAGTGGGGCAGCGTCAACTCGAACCGTGACCCCCAGGGCGGCCCGCTCGAGGTCGGAGACGCAACGTACGAGCGCGGCATCGGGACCCACGCCCACAGCGAGGTGGCCTTCGCGATCCCCGCGGGCGCGGTGCGCCTCGTGGGCAGCTGCGGCCCCGAGCGGGGCGGCACGGACCAGAACATCGGGTCCAGCACGTCGGTGAGCTTCGAGGTCTGGCTCGAGCGCGCGGACGAGCCGGCGGCGGTCCTCGAGTGGCTCGCGGAGTTCATGTCCGAGGACGCCTCGGCGGAGGGGCGCGCGGCGGCGCTGCAGCGGCTCGCCTCCAACGAGCAGGGCGCCCTGCTCTTGATCCAGGCCAAGCGCGACGGGGAGCTGGACCTCGCGGCGGTGCCCGAGGTCGCGGCGCTGCTCCACGGCAGCGACCAGCTCGCGATCCGCGCCCTCGCGAGCGAGCATTTTGAGCGGCCGGGCATGGAGGGGGCGGCGATCCCGTCGATGGCGGCGTTGATGGCGCTTGAGGGCGACGCGGCGCGTGGGCGCGAGGTGTTCCTGGACGAGGAGCGCGCGCGGTGCGTCACGTGCCACGCCTTTCAGCTCGGCGACGTGCGGGTCGGGATCGACCTCGGTCCCGAGCTCACCCAGATCCGCAAGAAGCTCACGGGGGAGGCGCTCTTCGACGCCATCCTGAACCCGAGCGCGTCCATCGCGTTCGGCTACGACACCTATCTGCTGGAGACCGAGGACGGGCTCCTGCACTCGGGCTTCCTGCTGGCCGACGGCGCCACCGTGGCGCTGCTCGAGACGGACGGCGAGCGCGTCACCTTCGGCCGCGATGAGATCAAGCAGCGGACCAAGCAGAAGGTCTCGACCATGCCCCAGGGCCTGGCGACAGACCTCTCGCCCCAGGAGCTCGCGGACCTCGTGGCGTTCCTCGGGGAGGACCATGAGGCCGCGCCGGAGCCAGGTGACCCGATCGTCCTCTTCGATGGGGGAGGGCTCGATGCCTGGACGTATCACCTGTCCGATCCGTCGATGGCGTTCGACGACGTGTGGTCCGTGCGCGACGGCATCATCCGCTGCGAGGGGCGGCCGTCGGGGTACCTGAAGACGCGCGAGAGCTTCGAGAGCTACCTCCTCACCCTTGAGTGGCGCTTCGACCCGTCGAGCGGTCCGGGCAACTCGGGCGTGCTCCTGCGTATGACCGGCGAGGACAAGGTCTGGCCGCGCTCCATCGAGGCGCAGCTCCAGCACCGGAACGCCGGGGACTTCTGGAACATCGACGCCTTCGGGATGCGCACGGACCCCGGGCGCCTTCGGGGCCGGAACACGAAGCGGCGGGCGCCCTCGTCGGAGCATCCGGTCGGTGAATGGAACCGCTACGAGATCCTGGTCGATGGTCCCAGGGTCGAGCTGCGGGTGAACGGTGTGCTGCAGAACACGGCGGACTGGTGCGAGGAGGTCTCCGGCCCCATCTGCCTCCAGTCCGAGGGGGCGGTGATCGAGTTTCGAGACATCCAGCTGCGCCGGATCGAGAGGTGATGCGGGGCTAGAGGGCTCTTCCAGATGTCTGTTCTAGAGGTCCGAGGTGCGGCTTTTTGGCTCTATTTGCGAATGAGTCTCAAATGCGCTTGCTCTGAGAACGGATCTCAGTTGTGGTCTCTCGCATCGCCAAGCGTCACTCCCCGACGCGCGCCTGCCGGCCTCCTTCACAGGACCGTTGACCATGTTCTCGCTCGCTCTCCTGACCGCCCTCGCCCCCGCCCCTCAGGCGGGTCAACAGCCTGCCGCTGACGACATCGAGGCCCGCCTCCGCGCCCTGGAAGCGGACCGTGACCGGATCTCCGCCGAGCTCGAGGCGGCCATGGACGCTCTCGCGGACGCAGAGGTCGACGTGGCTCCCGCCTCCGAGGTGGACGAGCAGAAGAAGGCCGCCTGGGAGGCGTTGGCCAGCCGTAACCTCGCGCCGCGGGCCTCGGCGGTCTACTCCGCCGACGGCCTCTCCTTCGGCGGCTACGGCGAGTTCCTCGGCGAGGCGACCCGGAATCAGAGCGGGGACGACTTCGACGCCCTGCGCTGGATCATGTACTTCGGCAGCCGCTTCTCGGACGACTGGATCTTCAACTCGGAGATCGAGATCGAGCACGGCACCACCGGCGCCACCTCGGCGACCACGGACTCCGCGGGCAGCGTGTCCGTGGAGTTTGCCTACCTGGACCACCTGCTGACGGACACCACCGCGCTCCGCGGCGGCGTCGTCCTCGTGCCGCTTGGCTTCATCAACGAGCGCCACGAGCCGACCACCTTCCTGGCCTCCGCCCGGCCCGAGACCGAGAAGCGCATCATCCCCTCGACGTGGCGCTCGACCGGGATCGGCGGCTACGGCCAGCTCGGCGACTTCGCGTGGACCGGCTACGCCATCAACGGCCTGAACGGTGAGGAGTTCAACGCCGACGGCGTCCGCGGCGGCCGCCAGAAGGCGAACCGCGCCTCCATCGACACGGTCGCGCTCACGGGCCGCCTCGACTACATCGCGATCCCCGGCGTCACCCTCGGCGCGTCGATCTTCCACGGCAACTCGGGGGTCAACACACCCGAGGATCTGGGGACGACGATCTGGGATCTCCACGGCGAGTGGAACGAGGGGCCGTGGACGGTCCGCGGGCTCTACGCGTCCTCGGACATCGACGACACCGCCGCGTTCAACGCCCGGACCGGGGAGAACCTCGCGGAGCAGATGCGGGGCTGGTACCTCGAGGCGGGCTATGACCTGTTCTCGTTCATCGACTCGCCCGCGGGGCAGAGCCTCGATGCGTTCGTGCGCTACGAGGACCTCGACACCCAGGCCAAGATGGCCACCGGCTTCTCACCCTCCGGCGGGAAGGTCGACACCTACACGACCATGGGTCTCAACTACCGCCCCCTCGACCAGGTGGTCCTCAAGACGGACTACACGGTGCTCGACGAGGGCGATGACGTGTACCGCTTCCTGATTGGCTACGCCTTCTGATCCCGCCATGCTGCGCCTCCGAACCCTGCTGCCCCTCGCCCTCACGGCCATCGTCCTCTCCTTCGACTCCGCCTGGAGCCGGGGGGGGAGCGAGGTCATCGACCAGGCCCTCGAGCGGGCGTTCCCGGGCTGCACCATCGAGCGCGTGGTCTGCCGCCTCGGGGACCCCGAGCGGGCGAAGGTCAACAAGCTCGCCGACCAGAAGAAGTTCCGCAAGAAGACCACCTTCGCGTACGTCGCGCGCCGCAAGGGCGAGGTCGTTGGCACCGCCTTCTTCGACTCCCACGTCGTGCGTTCGAAGCGCGAGACGCTGATGGTGGCGGTGAACCCGGACGGCGACCTGCGCTGTGTGGACACCGTGGCCTTCGCCGAGCCTCCGGAGTACCTGGCCCAGGACGCCTTCTACGACTCGCTCAAGGGGCGCGAGCAGGGCCGGCCTCTGACGCTCGGCCGCGGCCTGGACGGCACGACCGGAGCGACCCTGACCTGCCGCGCGGTGGCCAATGCGTCCCGGCGGGCGCTCGCCCTGCACGAGGTGCTCGGGGCGAAGGTCGGCCGTGTGAAGAAGGTCCAGCGGGGAAGCGCCGCGACGCTCGCGGTCCCTTGACTCCCTGAGCCTGGCGAATACGGTGCTCACGTGAGCCGCCTCTCCGCACGCCTCCTCCACATCGCGTCGTTCCTTGTCATCGGGAGCGGCGCGATCTGGGCGTACCTGCGCTACGTACACGACCTCGGCCCCGAACCCGAGGATCCGGTGCTGGCGATGGAGTGGAGCGGGATCCACCCGTGGGAGCCGGCGCTTCGCAACTTGCACCTCGTCGCCGCGCCGCTCCTCGTCTTCGCCGTCGGACTCATCTGGAGCGGTCACGTCGCGCCGAGGCTCCTCCGGCCCTGGGCCCGCCGGGCGACGGGGCTCGGGCTGGCGCTCCTCTTCGGGCCGATGGTGCTCACCGGGGTCCTGCTGCAGGTCGCCGAATCCGAGGCGAGCCGCACGCTCTGGGCGTGGGCCCACGGGCTCTCCTCGCTGGTCTGGGCAGGGGCCTACCTGGCCCACCAGCTGCGTCCCAAGGGGCGCCGGGTCGCGGTGGAACAAGATCCGGCTTCCCGTGAATCGTCCGCGGCCTCGGGCGTATCGTCGTCCAGATGACGTCCACGAAGTGCAGCGAGTGCGGCGCCGCGGCGCGGACCGAGGAGGATCGGTTCTGCGCCTACTGCGGGGCGCGCTTCCCCGAGCCAGCGGCCCCTCCGGTGGTGAGCGCGGCGGACGAGCGCCAGGCGCGCCTGGAGGTCCTCCTCGGGCGGCGGGAGGTTCAGGCGGAGCTTGGGCGGCAGGTCTCCACCGCGCCGCTCGCCACCCGGCAAGGCCTCGGGCTGATCCCGATCGGCTTCGCGGTGGTCGTGGCAGGGTTCATCGCGTCGACCGCGTCCGGGATCGGCGCCCCGGGGCTCTTCTCCCTCGTGCCCGCCGTGATGGTCATCGTGCTCGTGGTGAAGGCCCTCGGGAGAGGGGCGAAGACGGTCGAGCTCGCGTCGTCGCCCTCGAAGGCGCAGGTCGCGGAGATTCGTGACGTCCAGACCGAGACCACGGGGCACGGGGAGCACCTGAGCTCGGTCCGCCGGGTCATCATCGAACACGAGGGCGGCTCCCGGACCAACCTCGAGGTCCCGGACGCGCTCGCGCGCCGCCTCGCGCCGGGCGACACCGGGGTCGCGCACCATGCTGGCGGGCACCTCCTCGCCTTCAAGCGCTTCGAGGTCTGAGCGCGGCGAGGTGGGTGTCGCGAGGGCGAGGCTCAGCGCCGGACCAAGAACTGGACCTGCAGCCCCTCGGGCCCGTCCACCACGGTGATGAGGTCAAGGCGACCGTCGCCATCAAGGTCGCGGGCGCGCACGCCCCGGTCGTCCTTGCCGGGCCAGGTGGGGAACGTGGCGACCGGCGTCTTCCCTGCGGTCGCGTCGCGCAGCCCCTTTCCAGGTGCGACCGCAAATCGATCGAGCTCCCCGAGGTCGATGACGCTCTCCTCGCCGTCGCCGAGGCGATCGAGGTCGTTGAGCACGACCTTCTCGATGATGCCGTCCACGCCGTCCTCCACGGAGAGGTCCTCGAAGCGCTGCTGGGCGGGGGCGCAGTTGGCGAAGATCATCAGCTGATCGTCCACCACGTCGACGATGTCGTTCGCCTCGCCGTCGCCGTCCCAGTCGAGCCTGCGGGCGGGGATGTCCCACTGGGCCTCGAGCTGCTCGGAGACCTCCTCGAACTCGTTCATGAGCTTGAAGATGCGCGGGATCCGCAGGGCCAGGGTCGTCCGGCGGGTGGGGCGTCGGTCGAAGGTGCCCCCCTTGTTCTCGTAGGTGAAGACGTCGAAGTCCAGCTTGCCGGGCACCACGAGGAACTTCACCAGCTGCGCCAGTGAGATGCGCTCGCCGCGCACGATCTGGAGGTCGGGCGCGTCGTCCCCGAGCACGTCGCGCACGAAGAAGTAGAGCACGTTCCCCGAGGCCTTGAGGACCTGGTCCGGGGCGCCGGAGGGGCCCGCGAGGGTCGCGCCGCGGTAGACCTTGAAGGTGCCCTCGGAGCTCACGATGAGGTCCCTGGGCCCCTCGCCGTCGAGGTCGACCGCGCGCCACTGGGCGAGCCCGCTGACCGCGCCCAGGAGGTTGTCGAGGTCGAGGTCGCTGGCTGACGGCGCGCTCCGCAGCTCGGAGAGGTCCAGGCTCCAGGTCGGCCGCGCGTCGATCTCGGGCTTCGCGAGGTGGAAGGCCACCCGCTCCGAGGTCTCGGACACCAGGTCGAGCTGCCCGTCCCCGTCGATGTCGTCCATGCTGAACCAGGGGACGCGCACCCGCTGGGAGAACGTGGACGAGAGGCGGTCGGGGTCGCCCGTCCGGTAGTCGATCTCGGGCTCGTACTCGACCTCGATCGGGTCGGACCAGACGAGCCTCCCGGCGTCATCCAGGCCCCGGTTGAGGCGCATGTGAAAGCGGCCGGGACCGGGGAGGACGAGGTCGAGCCGGCCGTCCTCGTCCAGGTCGCGGGTGAACGGGACGCGCACGGTGGCCGCGGGCAGGTACATGCCCGTCTCGAGCACCGCCTCGGGCTCGGACCACGCGCCTGCGGGAGTGAACGAGCGGCGGACCAGGGTCTTCCCGTCCGAGACCATCAGGACCTCGACACGTCCGTCGCCGTCCAGGTCGGCGAGGTCCCAGCCCGTGCTGCCGGCGGGCCACTCCAGGAGCGCCCCGGCGGCGGCGTACTTGCCCTCGGCGTCCAGGACCTGGGCGAGGATGCCGGCCGAGGTCAGGGAGAGCAGCTCGATCCGGCCGTCGCCCGTCAGGTCGCGGAGGGCGAGGAGCCCTCCCTTCTTCGCCACGGCGAGTCGGGTCTCCACGAAGTCCCTGTCCTGCCGGGGGGAGAGGGACGCGGGCCGGATGGGTGAGGCCGCGTGGGCGGCGCTGCCGGTCGCTGCGAGGAGCGCAGCGAGTCCGTGGGTGAGGCTCTTGAGCGTCATCGTTGCTGGGAGAGGTAGACGGTGAGGACGGAGTCCGCGGCGCTCACGATGTCACCGATGCCGTCGCCGTTCAGGTCCATCACGGTGAGCGACTGGACGGACCCCCGCGCGGAGTACTGCTTCCAGTAGCCCTCGTCGATCTGCCAGCTGTCTCCGCCGAACAGCGACGAGGTCTTCCGCAGCCGTCGGACCCCGAGGCGGCCCTTGAGGTCGACCTCCACGAGGTCGGCGACCCCGTCCCCGCTGCAGTCCATGGAGAGGTCGCGGTTCGCGATGATCTCGCGGATCGAGTTCTCGTCGAACGTGCGCTCGCTCTTGAGGGCGGGGCGGCGGTCGAAGAGCCCCTTCTTGGTCCCCAGGTAGAGCAGGTACGAGTAGCGGAACTCGAGGCCGGTGACCGTCTCGATCATGCTCGGCATCTCGAAGCGCCGCAGGGCGAGGTCGGGGCGTCCGTCGCCGTCCACGTCCGCGACGGTCGCCCGCAGCTCCGCGCCCTCGAACCGCAGCACCTGGGAGGGCTTCGCCGGGATCAACGCTTCGGGGGTCGAGCGCATCACGTAGATGCGCCACTGGCCGTTCTCGAGCTCACCGCTCTCTGCCTGCCAGAGCCCGACCAGGTCGAGGCGTCCATCCCCGTCCACGTCGACGAGGCGGAGGGCTGCGTCCTGGTCTCCCGACCGCAGGTAGTCCGGGATGGGCTCCACCCGCGTGGGGCGGGCAGGGATGCCGGTGGGGCCGCTCAGGTGGACCCGGAGCTCGTCGTCCCCGACGAGCAGGAGGTCGTCGCGCCCGTCCCCGTTCAGGTCCACGATCGCGGGGGCCTGGAGGCTGGTGGTGTCGTTCACCAGGGCGTCCCCGAGGCCTTCGCCCAGGAACGGCTGGAAGCGATCGCCCACGGTCACCTCGAAGCGCGTCTCACGCTCCCTGTTCCGCGCGCGAGCCTCGTCGGCGCGCTGGTTGTTGTCCTCGGGGTCGGTGGCGGCCGTGATCCGCTGAGCGGTGAAGTCCGCGGCGGAGGCGTAGGGGAGGTCCCCCTCCGATGACCTCGTCGCCGCAGGGGCGATGACCTCGAAGCCGTCCCGGCGCGGGAGCAACAGGTGGTCGAGCTGCCCCTCGCCGCTCTGGATCACGTAGTCCCAGTAGGGCAGCTGCCGCGTGGTCGGGAAGTCGAACATGAGCTGGACCCTGGCGAGGCGCTCGATGTTGCCCTTGTAGCTGGTCCGCCGCGGGTCAAACGACCAGGCGCCCTGGCGGGTCAGGAGCACGAGCTCGCGGCCGTCGAGGTCCGCCCGGACGTCAGCGAAGGTCCAGGCGACGATGTCCTTGAGGACGGGGATCTTGCGGAACGGCTCCGGCTCGATTGCCCGCGCGCTGCAGCGGAAGAGCTGCAGCTCCCTGGATCCCGAGGGCGTCCGCAGGGACAGGACGAGCTCCGTCTGGCCGTCCTGTTCGAGGTCGACGAAGCGCCAGTCGAGGATCGAGCCCTCCACACGGACGGAGGCGTCGATGAACGACGCATCTCCGCCGCCGGCGAGCGCGGCGACCCCGAGGAGCGTGGGGAGGAGGCTCATCCGTCCAGCTCCCCGACGCCGGTGTTCCACTGGAAGAAGCGCAGCACGCTGGTCCGCTTCTCGCCGCCGTCTCGCGAGTAGCGCAGCAGGGAGATGAAGTAGAGGTCCAGGAGGACGAAGGACGTGCGCGACCGATCGGCCGTCGAGGTGTAGGTCGTGAGGATGGGCACGGAGGCGCGCGTGACCCGGCGACCCTCCCCGAGCAGGGACACCGAACGGGACCCGTTCGTGCCGTCATCTCCCTCGGTGGTGAAGGTCACCTTGGTCCCGGGCTCCGTGGCGACCAGCCGACGAACCAGGCCGCGCCCGGAGACGATGGGCTCTCCGTCGAGGGCCACGACCCTCGTTCCGACCGGCAGCCCACGCAGCGGACCTTTGGGGTTGCTGGCGACGAGGACGGCCCCCTTCGAGGTGCCCCAGGCCCCGAGGGTGCGCGCGGTATCCATGACGAAGAGGGCCTCGGCAGGAGCCGCGGCGCTGGCGCCGGCCTCCACGGCGGCCTCGACCTTGAAGACGGTGTCGCCGCGCTGGACCCGCAGGGTCGCCGGCACCCCGGCCTCGAAGCCCTCGAGGAGAGCCGTGAGGTCCTCGGGGACCGCCAGCTCGGTACCGTTGAAGTCCAGCAAGATGTCGTCGGTCTGAATCCCGGCGGCAGCTGCGGGGGAGCGCTCGGTGACGGTGTGCACTCGAACACCGGGGTCAAAGGACAGGCTCTCGAGGGAGCCGCTGTCATTCTCGCGCACCTCGACTCCCAGGAAGGCGGACGAGCCGGCCTCAGGGATCGCCCACTCGAGGGTCTCGGGGAGCGGGTCCGGAATGGTCCGCTCCGGCGCGTACTGACACGATGCAGCGGCGGCGAGGAG
>CAJQPT010000294.1 GCA_905480285.1 uncultured bacterium | reverse complement strand
AGCTCGACGTCCTTGTCGCCTTCGCCGAGGAGCCGGTTCGACACGAGCGCCTCGTAGGTGTCCATGCGGGTCGAGGCCGGGACGTCGTCGCCCTTGAGCTGACCCACCAGCGGGTTGAGGATGACGCCGGTCTTCTTGCCGGTGTCGCGCAGGATGACCTCGGCGCCGTAGACCAGCGCGTACTCGTGGGCGCGGTGGAGGGGGTTACGGGTCTGGAAGGCAATGGACTGCTCCCAGCCGCGGTCCATGATCAGGCTGCGGGTCTGGGTCGGGCCCATCACACGGCCAGCGAACGGGCGGGTGTCCTCGGCGGGCGCGAGGGTGATGGTGCCGCCGACGAGCTTGGTGCGCTCATCCGCGGTCCACAGGCGCGCGCCCGGGTGGTCCGTGCGCTCGGTGCGATAGACCGCCTTGATGAAGGCCGCCTTGTCCCAGTCATAGGCGCCGCCGTCGACCTCGAGGACCCCGAAGACCTCGCCGTCGGAGCAGAGGGCGATCTTCGCCCCGCCGGTGCACGCGGCGGCCTCGGCGTCGGTGACCGGGAGGATGATCGGGATGGTCCAGGCCCACTTCCCGCCGTTGCGCTCGATGGCCTGCTCGGAGAGGACCGAGTCGTAGTCCGCGCGGGCCATCGGCCCCTCGAGGGGCGAGAGGGTCCCGTCCGCGATGCGGTAGAGCGTGGTGCGATCCACCTCGTTCACGTCCACCTTGGCGAGGTCCGCGCCGGCGCTCGCTGCGGCGGCGTCGATGCGGTTGACAGGGGCCTCGAGGCCACCGTGGACGGGAAGAATGGAAACGTTGGCGGCAGTCATGTTGGTGGGGATTGGTGTGGGCGAAGCCCAGTGCTGGTGATCAGAGGTAGCCGAGGTTCTCGAGCTTGCGCTTCACGTCGTCGAGCTCTTCCTGGGTGTAGTCAGAGCCCTCCACCCCCTCCGCGGGAGCGGCCTGGACGGAAGGCGTATCCCCCATCAGGTCTCGGAGCACGAAGACGATGAAGTCCGTGGGCGAGTTGAATCCGGACCCGTCGACCACCTGTTGGATCTTTCGATACAGGGGCCTGGGGATCTTGACGGTGACTTTGGACTCTCTCACGGCGGCCTACTGGATGCGACTTGGTAGCGAATGAGGGACCGATCAGAGCGAACCCAGGGGGCTCGACACTCCAATCGCACTCTGATCGTACTCCTATCGGAGCCCCAGGGGTCGAACTTGAGTGCGATTGGAGTGTCCCGCCTTGGGATCGTCCCGCCTCCCCCTCTCTCGACCCGGGCGCGCAGCTCACGCTCCACGCCCCGGGCCCGTAGCCGCAGTAAGCTACCCCCGGAGGCCGTTCAGGCCCTCTCAGGCGCCTCCACCAGCCCACCTTCCCGGCCAGCCCGTCCCTCAGCCAACCACGGGCGGCCCCCAATCCCATGCAGTTCAAGAACATCCTCCTCCCCCTCTCGCTGACGTTCACCCTCGCCGCCTGCTCAGGCGAGGAGTCCGCTGATCCGTCCCAGCTCATCCAACAAGGCCAGTACGACGCGGCCATCGAGGCCTCCGAGAGCCAGCTCGCGTCGGTCGAGACGGGCTCAGCCGACCACAAGGAGCTCGTCATCGTCTACGCCGAGGCCCTGGCCGAGAGCCGCGCCGACGAGTCCCGCGACGCCTTCCTGGCCTTCGCCAAGGCCCACCCGGACATGGTCGAGCCCAGGGACTACAAGTACGTGGTCAGCGGCCTGAGGACCCACGCCGCGTACCTGCAGGCCATCGATGTCATGGACGCCGGCAAGAAGCGCTGGGCCGAGGACAGCACGATCGACGAGCTCGTCGAGGCCCTCAAGCAGGACATCGCCAAGTCCGGCGACGCCGACAGCATGGCCAAGATGAAGGGCCTGGGCTACATGTGAGCCGGAAGGGCGGCGCTCCTCCGCCCCCTCTTCCGCACCCCTCATACGCCCCCTTCTTACTTACGCGCGGGGCCGCGCCGCACTCCGGCGCGGCCCCGTGCGCGTTCACCGGCACATGGGCCCAGGCGCATCATCCCACGCGCCTCGCTCCTGACGACGAGCGCGCCGCGACTCTCGGCCAGGCCGCCTGGCTCCGCCCTCCTGAACCCATGAACGGCCCCCTCCGAGCCTCAGCCGCCGGTGCCCTCGCGGCGCTGCTCGCAAGCTGCGCGGCAGCTCCCACGCGCTCCCGCGCTACCGGTACCGCCATCGCTGCAGGTCCCTCAATCGCCACAGGTTCCTCCACCGCCACAGGCTCCTCCACCGCCACAGGCTCCTTCACCACCACAGGCTCCTTCACCACCACAGGGCCCTCCACCGCCACCGGGCAGTCGCCCGCGGCAGGGGACTACTCTCAGCCCACCTCCGGCCGCCTCACGTTCACGTTTGGCCAGCGCCGGCTCGGCCGGGACTTCGCGCCCACCGATGAGCCCCAGGCGTTCGGCGTGGAGTTCTCCAGGATCTCCGCCGGCGGCTCGCCGAGCTTCGGATTGGGCTTCGAGTTGGGCTTCCAGTTCGCAGACGATCGCGCGCGCGGCGCCCGGCTCTCCGGGGGCGGAACCGGGAACCTCGACCTCTTCCAGAGCGAGTTCTACGCCGGGCTCCGGGCCCAGGCCGGGGAGGGCTCGCTGCGCCCTTACCTGGGCGCCGGCGCCACCTGGATCACCAACGACACGCGGGTGACCTCGGGCGGGCTCCAGGCACGAGAGAGCAGCAGTGACCTGGGTGCCTACGGGCACGCAGGCCTCCTCCTCGAGGTCTCGCGCTCGGTCCACGTCTTGATCGACGGTCGCATGACCTTCTTCACCGATCACTCCATCGACGGCACCGACTTCGACAGCGACTACTCGCAGGTCACGATTGGCGTGGGCGCCAGCTACTGAGGGCTGGCGCGTCCGGCTCGATGTGCCGGACGGAGTCGCTCAGTTTCCGATGGGCGGGAAGACTCGCCCAGGATCCCGGTCGACCCAGATCGTCGGGACATCGTCGGTCCCCGCGGGCCCCGAGGGGTCATTCGGGTTCGAAGACCCCAGCGCCCAGATGGCGCCGGACTGCAGGACGCGGACCACGCTCCCCGACTCGAATGAGTCGTCGGCGCTCGCGCCGTCATCGATGAGGAAGCCGAGGAAGTTGTAGGCGCTGGAGAGGATCCCGGTGGTCCCGAACGCGAAGACGGCGAGGTCGGTGTGCCCCTCGGCGTTGTTCCGCTGGCCCGCAACGATGAGAGTCCCGTCGGGCCCGATCGCGAGGGACCTCAGGCTGGTGTCACGTCCAAAGTCGATCTCAGGATTATTGGTCGACCCATCGCGCAGCGTCACCACGCCGGTCCCGGAGGTCGGCGAGGAGAGGCTCCCCGCAAACGTGGTGTCGGGGTTGCCGTCGGGCAGGAGCCGCCAGAGCGCCGGCTGATCGCGGACCACCGCGCCGCCGAAGGCTCCGGTCAGGGAACCCGCGAGGACGAGATTCGAGGCGCCGTCGAGGCTGGCCTCGCCGCAGTAGGCGCCGTACGTCGCGCCGCCGAAGAAGCGCAGGGGCTCGACGGTCCCTCCCCCGAAGCCCGCGATAGCGCTGCCGGAGGTAGGGTCGAGGGCGAGGACCCGGATCCCGCCAGCGGCGTGCCCGATCACGTAGAAGCGATCGTTCCCCGCCACGACGCCCGTGGCGCCCTCGTTCCCAACCTCCGGGATCGCCGGCGCGTACACGACGCCCGCCGCGCCAAAGCCCGGGTCGAGCGTCAGGTCCGGGAGCAGGCTCCACGTGGCGTAGCTCCGGGAGCCGATGCCCTGGAATCCCACGGCCACGAAGCCGCCGGAGGCCGCGGGTGCCAGGTCGAGGACGGCCTGATCCGTGATCGAGGGGTTCGGAAGATCCACCCGAGTCGACCCGCTCCCATCGGACGCCACGCGCCACAGGGAGGCCTGAGAGAAGCCGCTGGAGGCGCTCGCGCGGGCCCAGCCACCGACGATGACGTCCCCCGTGGTCCCATCCACCGCCAGGGACGTGGCCCCGCTCACCGCGAAGGGAGGCACCTCGAGCACCTGCACCCCCGAGACACCGAAGTCCGGGTCCAGCCGCCCGTCGGGGAGGTTGGAGCCGACCTCGGATGCGGGGCTCGCGCGGAACCGGGCGACGAACGCCGTCGAGGGGGTGCCGCACCCGGGCTCAAGGCAGTCGTCGGTCCGCCAGCCGCAGGCGAGGACCTCGCCGGAGGCCAGCTCCACCGCGTCCGCGATGAACGCCCGCGCTCCCGCGCCGCCGAGCTCGGGGTGGTTCTTGATGTCGAGGAAGGCACAGCCCCCACCGAAGTACCTGGCGTCGAAGGTGAACTGGGCGTCCGCCGAGTTGTTCGGTTGCGGGAGCACAGAGATCCGCAGGCTGTTGATACCGCTCGTCTTCGGCGAGCAGTAGCTCAGGAAGTAGAAGCTGTTGGCGAGGTCTCGGACCTGCCCGCCGATCTGCTCGAAGGCCTCGGCGAGCTCACCGAACTCCGTGGCCGTGGCCGTCCCGTTGGGCCCGAGGGCCGCGAGCACCGCCGCGTCGTA
The DNA here is from genome assembly GCA_905480285.1 of uncultured bacterium. Taxonomy (GTDB): domain Bacteria; phylum Planctomycetota; class UBA1135; order UBA1135; genus Saltatorellus. The sequence goes on along the minus strand of CAJQPT010000294.1, from coordinate 10,350 downwards.
TTCCTGGCCCACGCCGATGGTGAACGCGGTGTGCTCGGTGCCCTCCGGGCTGACGCTCTCGATGGCGTCTGTGGCGTCCTGCAGGGTGACCGCCGGCCCCGCCTGGTGCGTCCCGTCCGTGAAGGTCACGAGGGTGAGGGACCGGTTCTCCACGCCGCTGTTGGCCGAGCTCGTGTCCACCTCATCCAGCGCGCTGATGCCGTCGACCACCGCCCCGTAGAGGTTCGTCGAGGTGCTGAACGGCGGCTCGTCGTTCAGAGCGTCCACGGCTGCGAGCAGGAGCTCGCGGTCGTTGGAGAACCCGAAGTCATAGCCGGAGATCTCGTGGATCATCGGCGAGCCGTCGAACCAGCTGACCTTGACGTAGTTCTCGGGCTCTGCCGTGACCGCCTCGATGAACTGCCGCGCTCCCTCCTGCACCTCGGCCGCGCCGGCTGACTGGACGCTGTTGCTCCGGTCGAGGATCAGGTGCAGATAGGAGCGGAAGACCTGGGGCTGGGCCACCAGGCGCTGGGCGCTCTCCGTCTGGGAGACCAGCTGCTCGTTCTCGTAGACGTTGAAGTCGGACCCGATGAGATCCGCCGCGGGAGACCCGTCCCCCTCGGTGACCTTCAGGAAGACGCTCACCCTCCCGGGCAGGTCCACTCGCGCGTCTGGCGAGAGGGCCGTGACCGTCGCCGGAGTTCCAGCGCCGGGAGCCTGGCTCCCGCCGCCGCCCCCCCCGCATGCAGTGAGTGGCAGCAGGGCGAGAGCGCCCGCGACCAGCAGTCCGAGGGAGCGGGAGCGGCCGCGTTGGGCCAACTCAAGAGCGGTGTGGATCTTCGACATGGTGGGGACTCCACGGAGCGCCGAGGACCCCCGCCCCGGCCCCGCGCGGGCTCCCAAGACTGTGGAGAAGTGCAGGGGGGAGACTCAAGGGAAGTCCCCCCAACGTGAGTGCATCCTTCGAGGTTGCTGCGCAGGGCGACCCGGCTCCCTGACCTCTCGGCTGCCGGGCCTCCCCTTCTGGATCCAGCCGCTCGGCCTGGACCCCGCGCGCCCGGGCCCTCGCTTTGGCCCTGGCAAGGACGCAGGCCCTAGCCCTGGCCCAGGGCCTCGCGCAGCGCCGCGAGGCAGAGCTTCACGTTGCGCTCGGTGGAGCCGGCGCCCATCAGGCCGACGCGCCAGGTGTTGCCCTTCATCGGGCCGAGCCCGCCGCCGATCTCCAGGCCATAGTGCTCCAGGAGGTGACCGCGGACCGCGGCGTCGTCGACCCCGTCCGGGATGGCGATGGTGGTCAGCGGCGAGAGCCGCTCGGCCTCCGGGACGCGGGCGCTGAGCCCCAGAGTCTCGAGGCCGGAGCAGAACATCTGCGAGTGGAGTCGGTGGCGCTCGATGCGTGCGTCGAGCCCCTCCTCAAGCACCAAGCGGAGCGCCTCATGGAGGCCATAGAGCATATTGATCGGAGCCGTGTGATGGTAGCTGCGCTCTTCGCCCCAGTAGCCCTGGATCAGAGAGAGGTCGAGGTACCAGGACTGCACCGGGGTCTTGCGCGCGCGCATCTTCTCCACTGCGCGCGCGGAGAAGGTGACCGGCGCGAGGCCGGGCGGACAGGAGAGGCACTTCTGCGTGCCCGAATACGCGGCGTCCACGCCCCATCCGTCGATCTCCACGGCATGGCCCGCGAGGGAGGTCACGCAGTCGATCAGGAGGAGCGCGCCGAGGTCGTCCGCGAGCTCACGAACGGGTGGAACCGGCTGCAGCACGCCGGTGGACGTCTCTGCGTGGACGACCGCCACCAGGTCGTAGCGGCCGTGCTGCGCGCCGGCGCGGAGCGCCTCGGCATCGAAGGCGCGGCCCCACTCTCCCTTCACCTCGGTCACCTCCGCGCCGCAGCGGCGCGCGACCTCCGCCATCCGCGTGCCGAACACCCCGTTGACCCCCACGAGGACACGGTCCCCAGGCTCGAGGAGGTTGACCATGCAGGTCTCCATCCCCGCCGATCCGGTCCCCGACATGGGCATGGTCAGCTCGTTCTCCGTGCGAAACACCGCCCGGAGCATCTGCCTGAGCTCATCCATCACCTCCAGGAAGCGAGGGTCGAGGTGGCCGAGCGTCGGGCGGGCCATCGCCGCCAGGACCGCGTCGTCCACATCAGAGGGTCCAGGCCCCATGAGGACGCGGCGGGGAGGTGTGAGGGCGCTGGGTACTCGCATGGGCGTCTTTGACTCGGGGTCCGATGAGCGGGTCCGCCATCTTCGGTCAACGAACGCCGCCGTCCAGAGTCGGCGCTCAGTTCCGCCTTCCGAACGGCGAAGCGGCGAGCCCGCAGGCCCCTCCTCAGGACCGGGACGTAAGGCGAGCGGCCCCCGATTCAGCCCGCCTGGCTCGTCTCGGGACGATGCACACACCCCTCTACGGTGTCGCCACTGGCGGTCCCTTCGCGCTCCCCGCAGAAGTTCGATAGCCTCGATGCAGCGGCGAGCCGGCCGCGCCCAGAACCCCTTCCCCGAATTCAAATGAACCGTCTGCTCTACGGACTCGCTGCCGCGATCGCCACAGGTGGCGTCACCCTTGCCCAGCAACCCTCCATCTACGTCGATATCGGCAGCGTTTCTGGGGGAGCAGGCACCCCTGCCACCACCTTCGGGGCCGCCGCGTCCGTCGGCGGATTCTGGAACGATCTCGACCTCGACTTCGTCGCTGGACCGGTCCTCGTGAGCCCGCCGCTCAACGACATCAGCAGCAGCCCAACCGCCGTGACGCTGACCTGGGACGGGCTCGGTACGGACCCGCTGCCGCTCTTCTTCGACGAGCTGTGCACGACAGGCGACGACCAGGCGCTCATGGACGATTGCGGGTACATCGGCGGCTCCAGTCAGTTCCGCTTTGACGGCCTGCCCGGCGGGACCTACACGGTCCTGACCTACGCCATGGCCCCGGACAGCGCGGCCTTCCTCACCAACGTCAACGTCCCGGGATCTCTCGACCCGGCGCAGGACGTGGGCGGCGACTTCTGCCTCGGCTACGCCCTGGGAATCACGCACTCACAGCACACGGTGACCGTGGGTGTGGGCCAGCCCCTGGTGATCGACGTCTCCGTCACCGCCTCGTTCGATAGCCTGAATGGCATCCAGATCTTCCCGGGTACAGGCCCGAGCTTCGGGACGAGCTACTGCGGACCGGCGGTGACGAACTCGTCGGGTGCGCCCGCGGTGATCAGCGTCACCGGGACGCCGCTCGTCTCGCTGAACGACTTCAACCTCGTCTGCAGCTCTATGCCCTCGAACTCCTTCGGCTTCTTCCTGGTCAGCCAGTCCCAGGGCTTCGTCGCCAACCCGGGTGGCAGCCAGGGCAACCTCTGCCTGGGCGGGGCCATCGGCCGCTACGTCGGCCCCGGGCAGATCCTCAACTCGGGATCAGCAGGCACCATCACCCTCCCCGCGGACCTGACCATGATTCCCAGCCCCACAGGGTTCATCGCCGCGGCGCCCGGTGACGTGTTCAACTTCACCACCTGGTTCCGGGACTCGTCCATGGGCGTGGCGACCTCGAACTTCGCCCAGGGCGTCGAGGTGACGTTCCAGTAGAGCCCGACGTGAGGGAGCGAAGAGCCCCTCATCCTGGCCCTGCGGGATCGCCCGTAGACGAACGAAGGAGGCCCCGCAGCGAATGCTGCGGGGCCTCCTTCTCGATGGGGCGCCGCGAACGGCGCCGCGGGCATCAGAGCGTCGCCGAGAAGCGCGTGCCCTCGAAGGCGGCGATCAGCGCCTTCGGCTCAACGTTCGCTCCTGCGCAATCGACCGTCGCGGTCTTCTTGTCGTAGTCCACCACGACATCGGACTCTTCGATTCCGTCGAGCTCAGCAAGTGCAGACCGCACTTGCGGGGGGCAGCCCGCGCCTCATGTCATGCCCGTGAGCCGGAGCGTCACGGTCTGGGCTTTGGCGACGCCCATGCCGGCGGCGTTGCCGTCGGCCGGGGCGTTGGTCGTGTCGATTTCGGTGGTCTCGGCCGTGCAGGCCACAAGGCCAAGCGCGAGCGCCGCGGGAAGTAGGGTCTTGAACATGTTGATCTGGGTGATGGTGAGGGGACCACACTAGTGTAGCTCAAGTCCGCCGGACCCCACATGCCGGCAAGAGCGCGCCTGCCCCCCCCTGCCTGGTCTCCCTGAGCCGTCCCGCATGATGCCCCGCGACCTGGAAGGCCGGATCCTGCTCGAAGCGGGAACTGTCCTCGTCATCGACAAGCCCCCCGGCCTCCCGTCCACTGGCCGAAGCCTGGACGATGACGATTGCCTCCAGCACGCGGTGATCCAGCGCGCCGGAGGCATGGTCTGGGCCATCCACCAGCTCGACGCCGACACGAGCGGCGTCAACGTGTTCACCACGGAGCGGCGCCATGTCGCCGCCCTGAAGGGGGCGCTGTCCGCGCCCTCGGCTCGAAAGCACTACCTCGCCATGGTCCACGGGTGTCCCCCTTGGGAGACCCGGATCGTCACCGACCCCATCGGGATGGTGGACGGCACCAGCCTGGGGGTCACCGCCCATGGACGCTCGGCCCACACGGAGTTCGAGGTCCTCGATCGGGGCCCGGAACATTCCCTGCTGCGCGTCAGGATCCTGACCGGGAGGACCCACCAGATCCGGATCCACGCCGCGCACCTGGGCCATCCGCTGGTTGGAGAGGAGTGGTATCGCTCTCCTCCGTGCGCGGCGCACCCCCGCCAGGCCCTCCACGCGAGCCGGCTCGCCCTTGAGGGAGACCTCCGCCTCGACGTGGCGGCGCCTATCCCCGACGATCTCAGAGAGCTCGCCAATGGGCTCGGCCTCTGCCTCGACCGCGCCACGCCCTACTGACCCCCCGGGCCCCGCATCGCTCCAAGCACGCCGGACGAACGCCCGCCCGCAACGCGTCCGCGCCCCCTCCAGTCCCATGAATCAGCAACCCCGACACCGAGCCGCCGCGCTCATCGCCCTCTCCCTCGCGGCGAGCTGCGCGCCAGAGTCCCCGCAGAGCGCGAGCGCCGCAGGGGCCGGAGCTGAGCGGGCCGCCCCCGTCGAGGTCGCTGACATCGAGATCGGACCCCTGACCGAGCGGCGCGTGTTCACCGGAACCCTCGAGGCCTCGGCAGAGGTCGTGGTCGCACCGCGCGTCGCCGGCAACGTCGAGCGCCTCTCCGTGGACATCGGCGACCCCGTCGAGAACGGCCAGGTCATCGCGTGGATCGACGACGATGAGCTGGTGCAGGCCGTGGCCCAGGCGGAGGCGGATCAGGCCGTCGGTCGGGCCACCCTTGAAGAGGCCGAGGCCTCAGCGAATCTGGCCAAGCGGGTCCTCGCGCGCCAGGCGCAACTCCAGCAGGAGGGCATCGCGTCCTCGGCCGAGTTGGAGAGCGCCGAGGCCGCCGACGCCGCCAGCCGAGCCATGGTCGCCGTCGCGAAGGCCAGGGTCGTACGGAGCGAGGCCTCCCTTGAGACCGCGCGCGTGCGCCTGGGACAGACACGGATCGTGGCCGAGTGGGAGGCGCCCGCCGCTTCGATCCACAAGGACCGCCCCGCCGGCGACGGCTCGGGGGCGCCCGCCGGCCCGTCCAGGTACATCGCCGAGCGCTTCGTCGACGTGGGCTCTATCGTCAACTCGAGCACGCCGATCCTCTCGCTCGTCGCGCTCGACCCCATCGTCGCCGTGATCTTTGTCCCCGAGCGCGACTTCTCGAGGCTCGCCGTGGACCAGCGAGCGAGCTTCACGACCGACGCTTATCCGGGCCAGTCATTCGAGGGGCGCGTGGCGCGCATCGCGCCCGTCTTTCGACGGAGCACCCGGCAGGTCCGCGTCGAGCTCGAGGTCGACAACGCCGACCTGCGGCTCCGACCCGGCATGTTCGTCCGCGCCACGCTCGAGCTTGATCACGCAGAAGACGCGACCATCGTGCCCGTGGACGCCCTGACGGCGCGCGACGGCATCGAGGGCGTCTTCGTCCTCCCGCTCGGCGCGAAGACCGTCCGATGGGCCCCGGTCCAACGCGGCTTGCAGGAGGACGCCAGGGTCCAGGTCTTCGGCGACGGGCTCTCCGGCGGGGTCGTGGTCCTTGGGCAGGAGCTCTGCGATGACGGCAGCGAGGTGAGCGTGTTTGACGCCGGGCCCAACGCCAACGGCGGGCGATGAGCCTCCCCGCCGCCAGCGTCCGGCGTCCGGTCTTCGCGACCATGGTGTCGCTCATGGTCGTGGCCCTCGGCGTCTTCGCCCTGGGCCGCCTGAGGATCGACCTCCTGCCCGAGGTGGAGATGCCCTCGTGCACGATCCGGACCACATACGAGGGCGCGAGCCCAGAGGTGGTCGAGCGCCTCGTCACGCAGATCATCGAGGAGGTGGCCGCCACGGTCCCCGGGGTGGAGGAGATCGAGTCCACGTCCCTGGAGGGGTCGAGCCGCGTCACGGTCCGCTTCGGGTATGGCGTCAACGTCGACGCTGCGGCCATCGACCTGCAGGCCCGCGTGGACCAGGAGGTGGACGAGCTTCCCGACGAGGTGACCCGCCCCCGGGTCCAGAAGTTCGACATCGGCAGCTTCCCCATCGTGATCCTGGGGGTCAGCAGCAAGCTCGACCCCGTGGCCCTGACCCAGCTGGTGGAGGACCAGATCCGCTTCCGCTTCTCGCGGATCCCCGGCGTGGCCCAGGTGGACCCCTGGGGCAGCTTCACGCGCGAGGTCCGGGTCGAGCTCGACCCCCAACGACTCAACGCCCTGGGAATCCCCCTCGACCGCGTGCTCACCGCGCTGCGGGAGGCCAACCTGGACCGCCCGGCCGGCCAGCTGGAGGAGGGTCGCTACGAGGTGACCCTGCGGGCGCCAGCGGAGTTCCAGACCCTGGACGAGATCCGAGACACGGTGATCCTCGAGCGCGGCGACGGCGCCGTCACCGTCGGTCAGATCGCCGTGGTGAAGGACACCTACGAGAAGCTTGATCGCTACGTCCGCGTGGACGGCGACCTCGGGCTCAGGGTGGCGATCCGGAAGCAGTCCGACGCCAACACCGTCGAGGTCGCCAAGGCCATCCTCGAGGAGGTGGAGCGCGTCAATGTGGCTTACCCCCAGCTCAACGTCGTCGTCACCTCCAACCAGGGCGACTTCATCCGCCGCTCCATCGACAACGTGGCGAGCTCGGTCCTCTACGGGAGCGCGTTCGCGATCCTCGTGCTGCTCTTCTTCCTCCGGAGTCTGCGCAGCACCCTCGTCATCGCGGCGTCGATCCCGATCTCCATGGTGGCGACCTTCGCCCTCCTCGAGCTCGGCGGGCTGACCCTCAACCTCATGACCCTCGGGGGCCTCGCTCTCGGCGTCGGCATGATGGTGGACAGCTCGGTGGTCGTCCTGGAGAACATCTTCCGCCGGCGCAGCGAGTATGGAGAGGACGCCGTGACCGCCTCGGTCACCGGCGCCGAGGAGGTGGCCAGCGCCATCCTCGCGAGCACGATCACGACCCTGGTCATCTTCCTCCCCCTCGCCTTCATCGAGGGCGTGGCCGGCGCGCTGTTCGGCGAGCTGGCCCTCGTCGTCGTCTTCAGCCTGATCTGCTCGCTGCTCGTCTCCCTGAGCCTCGTCCCCGTCCTCGCCTCCAGGCTCCTCGCGCGGCCGAGCTCCCAGGGCTCCTTCGCTGCCTTCGCCGAGCGCGGGTTCCAACGCCTCGATAGCGCCTACGCTGGGCTCCTACGACGCGCCGTCCGCCGGCCCCTCGTGGTGGTCGCCCTGTCCGGCGCGGCGCTCGGTGCCAGCCTGCTCCTCTACCCCCTCATCGGGACCGAGTACCTGCCCCCCAGCGACGAGGGCGAGGTGCGAGTCACCGGGGAGATGGCCGTGGGCACCCGGCTCGACCTCGTGGACCGCCAGACCCGCCGGATGACCGCGCTGGCCATGCCGCTGGTTCCCGAGCTTGTGTCCAGCGTGGTCTCCGTCGGACCCGGCTGGCGCGGCACCGTCTCGGCCCAGGGAGACATCCAGATGTCTCTCGTCCCCGCGCGGGAGCGCACTCGGTCCAACGCCGAGATCGCGGACGCCCTTCGAGCCGCCCTCTCGGGGCAAGTCGCCGGCATGTCGATCCGGACCCGCGCACCCGAGGGGCAGTTTCTCTTGCAGCGCGTGCTCGGGAGCGAGGGCGGCGTGGAGATCGAGGTCCGCGGCCCTGACCTTGACGTCCTCGAAGGCCTCGCGGCCCACGCCGCGCGCATCGCCGAGGAGACGCCCGGCGTGACCGACGTCACGGTCAGCCGGCGCGCCGGGACGCCCCAGCAGGAGATCCTCGTGGACCGGGGCAAGGTGGCCGACGTCGGGCTCTCCGTCCGCGACGTGGCGCGGGTCCTGGAGGTGGGCTTCGCCGGCGCTCGAGCGGGCGAGTTCCGCGCGGACGGTAACTCGTATCGGATCCTCGTCCAGCTGGAGGACGCCGAGCGACGCTCCATCGACGAGGTGCTGGACATGACCCTGAGCACCCCGGGGGGCGACGCGGTCGCCTTGCGGAACCTCGTCGACGCCAAGCCGAGCCGCGGCCCCCTCGTGATCGAGCGCAAGGACCAGCAGCGCGTGGTCACGGTCTCCGCCAATGTCGCAGGCCGGCCCGAAGGGTCCGTGGCCCGAGACCTGCAAGCCGAGCTCACCGCGCTTCCGCGGCCCCGGGGGCACGCGGTCGAGGTGGCGGGCACGTTCGAAGAACAGGAGAAGGCGACGCGCGAACTCGTGCTGTCGTTCCTGCTGGCCATCGCCCTGGTCTACATGGTGCTCGCCTGCCAGTACGAGTCCCTGCGCGACCCCCTGGTGGTCATGCTCTCGGTCCCCTTCGCGGCCATCGGCGTCCTGGTGACGCTGCACCTCACCGGTACGACCCTCAACATCCAGAGCGCCATTGGCTGCATCGTCCTGGGCGGGGTTGTGGTGAACAACGCCATCCTCCTGGTCGATCAGGCCGGGCGCCTGGTCCAGGACGGCACCCCCGTGCGCGAGGCGGTGGCCGAGGCCGGCCGTCGCCGCCTCCGACCGATCCTGATGACGACGCTCACCACGGTCCTGGCGCTCCTCCCCCTGGCCTTCGGGATCGGGGAGGGCGCCGACGCCCAGGCGCCCCTGGCACGCGCCGTGGTCGGCGGACTGGTCGGGTCGACCCTGATCACCCTCTTGCTCATCCCGGCCGCCTACACCCTCGTCCGACGCTCCGAGGCCCCCGGTACCCCCGGGGCCCCCGAGCCCGCCTGAGGCGGCACGGTGCTCGGGAGCACGCGTCGTATCGGTCCCGCCTGACGGGCCCTGCCTGAGCGGCCCTGCCTGAGCGGCTCTGCCTGACCGATCTGGCCTGAGCGGCCCCCCTGACTGGCCTTCCTGACGGGCCCAGCCTCACCGGTCCGGCCTCACCGGTCCGGCCTGGCGGGTCTCGCTCGGCTGGTCCCGGCTGGCCGGGCACCCCCGGACGAATGACCCTCGAAGCCGGCGCTCCACTCGCCCACTCCGGTCCGCGCGCCGCACTCAAGGCAGCAGCGCCCAAGAGGGATCAGCGGTCAGCCGTCGCCGCCGCCAAGGAGGTGCTCCTGAATGAGCGCCCACTCGGTCTGACGCGAGTGCCAGGCGAGGTCGCGATCGCGGATCCCGTGACGCGTCTGGGGGTAGGCCATCATGGACCAATCGGTCTTGCCAGCCTTCATGAGCGCGTGCGCCATCTGGAACATGTTCTGCACGTGCACGTTGTCGTCCATGATCCCGTGGTGCATGTGGAGGAAGCCATTGAGGCCCTTCGCCACGCCGAGGACGCTGGTCGCCTCGTAGCCCTCGAGGTTATCCGAGGGTGTCCGCATGTAGCGCTCGGTGTAGATCGTGTCGTACATGCGCCAGTCGTAGACGCCGCCCCCGGCGACGCCGAGCTTGAAGCGATCCGTTCGACACAGACAGTTCGCGGTCATGGTGCCGCCGAAGCTGTACCCCGTGATGCCCACGCGGTCGCCGTCGGCCCAGGGGTTCGCGGTGAGCCAGTCCAGGACGTCGACCATATCGTCGACCTCCTGCAGCCCCACGCGTCGATAGAGCGCGGAGGTCGCGTCGTGGCCGCGGCTGGTGGACGAGCGCACGTTGGTCTGCAGCACGAGCACGCCCTGCTGCGCGAGGAACTGGAAGAAGGTGCTGCTGTTCCAACGGTTGCGCACCGACGGCGCAGCCGGTCCCGAGTAGGTGGAGATCCACACGGCGTAGGAGCGCGCGGGGTCGAAGTCCGCCGGCTTGAGCAGCGCCACGTCGAGCTCCACGCCGTCCCGCGTGGCGACCCGATGGAGCTCCCAGGCACCGATGCCGTAGTCCTTGGCCGGCGCCTCCGCCCGACCGAGCTCCTTGACGAT
>CAJQPT010000293.1 GCA_905480285.1 uncultured bacterium | reverse complement strand
GCGGGCTCAGCACGGCGACTCCGTACCGGCCGCCGACCTCGCGCAGCGGATCCAGCTGCGAGTGGCCGCTCACCGGGCCGCCCTGCGCCCCATGGCCTTCCGTATCGAGTCCTTCGAGACCGAGCTCGACGCCGTCTTCGCGCGGGTCCGCATCGGCGGAGAGGTCGTCCACTCGTCGGGACTGCTGGTGCCGTCGTTCTCACGAGCGAGCGGCGCCCGGCGCGCCAACGTCTTCACGGTCCGGACCTCCTTCGATCTGGGCGTGACCCTCGAGCTGGTGGAACCCGGCGGCCTGATCAGCGGACCCGAGGTCGTGTTCGGGCCCGTGGAGGTCTCGGCCCTCCCCCACCTCACCGGCGGCATCGTGGAGTTCGAGGACCCCGATGCGCCCGTGACGAACCTCGTGGTGCGCTACACCCGGAGCCTCTTCCAGCCCGGGCTCACACCCGATCGGACCTCGGGGAGCACCGACTCAGGCGCCACTCCGAGCGAGCTGGTACAGGCCATCGTGGGGTCCCTGGACGGGGACAGGCTGGCCGAGGCCGCCGGGCTGCTGACCCAACTCGAGTCCCTCGACCCTGACCACTCGGACTCAGCCTTCCTGCGCAAGCGCCTCGAGGACCGCGAGGTCGCCCTGCGCCGGAACCAGCGCACGGTGCGCCTCGTGCTGCTGGAGGTCGCCTGCGATCCTGCGGCCGGGGGGTCCGCGTGGTCCGGTGACGGCTCGGAGCCGGACTTCGAAGTGCGGGCCAGCGCCGACGGTGAGGACGTGGCCGAGACAGGCGGAGGCGCGACAGCTCCCTTCCTCGTGTTCGAAGACAATCTAGCCCCGCCGCCGGGCAACGTGCTCGAGGTGACCGCGCGGGGCGACGCCACGGTCGAGCTCACCGTGTACGACACCAGCCCCACCTTCAGCTCCACCCGCGTGGGGTCGGTCACGCTCCCCGTGGTCCTCGCCCAGCTTCCGGGCGGCAGCGGAACCTTGACCATGGAGCGCGAGCCGAGCGTTCTGGTGCTCCCTGCGAGCGACCCCAACCGGGTCCGCAGGATCGTCCTGCGCTACTCCGTGCTCGACTGAGCTCACCGCTCGGCAGAGTTCACCCCTCGGCAGAGCTCACCCCTCGGCGGAGTTCACCCCTCGGCGGAGCTCACCCCTCGGCGGAGCTCACCGCACGGCTGAGCTCACTGCTTGGCAGAACTCACTGCGCGGCTGAAGTCCCCACTCCGCTGGGCTCTTTGCTCCGCTGGGCTCTCTGCTCCGCTGGGCTCTCTGCTCCGCTGAGTGCCTTGCTTGGCGCGGCTCCTTGCTCGAACAGGCCGCAGGTCGCCCAAAGGAGTGGGCCGCGGGCCCTCCGGGGAGACCTCAGTCCTCGTCGATCTCCGCGGCGGATTCCTCGGCCGGCTCCTTGGCCGGCTCCGCGACCGGCTCGACATCGGATTCAACCTCGGGCAGCCGCAGCAGCGGGGTCCCGAGCGCCCGCGCCGCGGCGTCGATCTCCCGCAGCTCGACGTCGAGCACGGGGGCGAGCCGCTCCAGGGCCCCCTCGATGGCGGCGGAGAGCTCGGCGGCCACGGCGACCATCTGGTCCGTGGGCCGGAACTCCCCCTGGAGCGCGCCGGAGCGCACCCCGGCGAGCTTGTCCGTGAGCCGGATCGGGAAGTTGAGTGGGTCCTGACGACTGCGGTTCTTCGTCTGATAGAGCTCCTCCTCCACCGCCCCCATCACCTCGAGGGCCGCGTCGATGCGAGCCTCAAGGGCCTCGGCGCCCTCCCCTTCCGGGAGGCGCCCTCCGAGCCTCTCGAGGTCCTCCCGCGCGGCCCGCAGGTCGCGGATCGCCGTGTGGGCGCGGGTCAGGAGCTCGCCCGTGGAGCGCGCGAAGCGGTATTGCGCCACGAGATCCATGCCGGTCGCGTCCGAGCGCGGGTCGGCGAGGACGAGGGCGGAGACACCGGCGGTCTCGCCGTCCACGGTGAGCTCCACGCGGTACTGGCCGGGCGGGACCTTGGGGCCGCCGAGGCCGCCGTTCCACAGGATCATGTCGTCGAAGGACTCGGCCCCGGTCGCCCGCAGGTTCCAGGTGAACCGGTGGAACCCCGCGCCCGTGGGCAGGACATCGCTGCGCTCGGCGGCGAACTCGCCGCCGCTGCCCTCACCCTTCGGCATGAAGGTGCGCACCACCCCGCCGTCGTAGTCCTTGATGGTCAGCTCCACATCCTTGGTATCGGTGGCCAGTCGGTAGTCGATGGTCATCCCGAAGGCCGGGTTGGTGCCGGCGGGGTCCCCGCCGCGGCCGCGGCCGCCCATGGCGCGCGTGGTGTCCATCGGGGCGTAGAGCACGGTGGCACCAGCGTGGCTCTTGATGTCCAGCTGACGGAGGGGCGTCAGCTCGTCGAGGATCCAGAAGCCCCTCCCCTGGGTCGCGACCACGAGGTCCCCCTGGGCCATGGCGAGGTCCGTGATCGGGACCACTGGCAGGTCCAGCTGCAGCGGGTCCCAGCTCTTCCCGTCCTCGAAGGAGACATAGAGCCCGCGCTCGGTCCCCGCGAAGAGCAGGCCGCGCCGCTCGGGGTCGGCCTCGATGGCGCGCACGAAGTGGTCGCCCTCGATCCCGCCCGAGAGGTCCCGCCAGGTGCGACCGAAGTCGGTGGTGTGGTAGAGGTACGGACGGAAGTCGTCGAGCTTGTAGCGCGTGCCCGCGAGGTACGCGCCGCCCGAGGTGAAGGGATCGGGGATGAGGTCGTTGACCTGGGTCCACTCGGGGAGCGCGCCGGGGGTCACGTCCTCCCAGCTGGCACCGTCGTCGACGCTCACGTGAACCCGGCCGTCGTCGGAGCCGCACCACAGGATCCCCTTCTGCAGCGGGTGCTCGAAGGCCGCAAAGATCGTGCAGTAGTACTCGACCCCGGTGTTGTCCTTGGTGATCGGGCCGCCCGACGAGACGAGCCGCGCCGGGTCGTTGCGGGTCAGGTCCGGGCTGATCTGCTTCCAGCTCTGGCCCAGGTCCGTGGAGCGGAAGAGCACGTTGGAGGCCGCGTAGAGCGCGGGGCTCCCCTCCTCGCCGGGCGCCACGTCCAGGTCCCCGTGGGGGGAGAAGAACAGGGGGAAGTTCCACTGGAATCGGTAGCGCATGCCCTCGGCGCCGGCGCCCATGGGGTTGTCCGGCCACACGGTCACATTGCGGCGCTGGCCCGTGCGGTGGTTCCGCATGGTCAGGTAGCCGCCGTAGGAGCCGCCGAAGACGATGTCGGGGTCCGCGGGGTGGGCGGCGATGTGGCCGCTCTCTCCGCCCGCCGTGGGCTCCCAGTCGCGCACGCCGATGGAGCCGCCGTCCAGGGAGCGAGACCGGATCCGCACCGCGGAGTTGTCCTGCTGGCCGCCGAGGAGCCGGTACGGGAAGGCCGTGTCCACGGAGACCCGGTACATCTGCGAGGTGGGCTGCATGTCCTGGTCGGTCCACGAGGCGCCGCCGTCCACGCTCACGTTGGCGCCGCCGTCGTTGGACTCGATCATCCGCGCCGGGTCGCTCGGGGCGATCCACAGGTCGTGGTTGTCCCCGTGGGGCGTCGAGATCCGTTCGAAGGTCTTGCCGCCGTCCGTGGAGCGGTGGAAGCCCACGTTCATCACGTAGACTGTGTCCTCATCGGCGGGGTCCGCCACGAGCCGCGAGTAATACCAGGCGCGCTGGCGGAGCTTGCGCTCGCTGTTGGTGCGCTTCCAGGTGTCCCCCCCGTCGCTCGATCGGAACACGCCGCCCTCTTCAGCCTCGATGATGGCGTACACCACCTCCGGGTCCGCGCCGGAGACGCTCACGCCCGCGATGCCAATGGTGCCCTCGGGGAGGCCCTCGTTCGCGCTGATGTCGGCCCAGGTGTCGCCGCCGTCGGTGCTCCTCCAGATGGACGATCCCTCGCCGCCGGAGCTGAGGGAGTACGGCGTACGGCGGATCCTCCAGAAGGTCGCGAACATGACGCGCGGGTTGCTCGGATCGAGGGCAAGGTCCACGCAGCCCACGTCGTCGCTCACGAAGAGCAGCTCGTCCCAGGTCTCGCCCCCGTCGGTCGTGCGGTACACCCCGCGGGTGGGGTGTGGCCCGTAAAGGTGCCCCATCACCGCGACCCACGCGGTGTCCGGATCGCGCGGGTGGATCCGGATGCGCGAGATGTGGTGGCTGTCCGCCAGGCCGATCATGCGCCAGGTCTTGCCGGCATCGTCAGACCGCCACACGCCGTCCCCGTGCCCCACGTTGCCTCGCACGGTCTTCTCCCCGCCGCCGGCGTAGACGACGTTGGGGTCCCACTCGCTCACCGCGACCGCGCCAATGGACCCGCCGAAGAACCCGTCCGAGACGTTGTCCCAGCCCTCGCCCCCGTCGGTGGTCTTCCACACACCGCCGCCGGCGGCGCCCATGTAATACGTGTCCGGATCACCGTCGAGGCCGCAGACCGCGGCCGAGCGGCCGCCGCGGTAGGGACCGATCTCGCGGAACGAGAGGCCCTCCAGCAGCTCGGCGGGGGACGAGCCGCCCTGGATGGCGACAGGAGCAGCGGAGAGTGAGAGGGCGCAGGCGAGGGAGAGGAGCATCGGTCACGGATCGGGGTGAGGGAGGCCCCAGGTTAGAGGCACGCCGCCGACCGCGCCCGCTCCGCGACCGGAGCCTTACCACTGCGGCACATCGGCCGCGCCGCCCTGCCCCTTTTTGCGACCCGGCCCCCTCTGGCCAACCGGCCCCTTGGCCGCCCATGGAAGAGGCCCGGGGGTGGTCGTTATCCGACCACCCCCGGGCCCCATGGGACACGCGGACCTGCGCCCTCGCGGTCAGCGATCGAGGGCGTTGATCACCCTCCGGATCGCTTCCATCCGGCTGTTCGGTGCGCTGACGAGGAGCGAGTTGGTCTCCTCGCTGGCCCGGATAAAGACCTGGTGATTCCGCCGCGTGCTCGAGTCGCTGAAGACTCCCTTCAGGGTCTCGGCGATCGCCTCTGCGCGCCCTGTGGACAGGGCGATGATGATCTCGCCGCGCTCGACCTGAGCGCTGGCCGCCGCCGCGTCCATGGCCTGCAGCATCTTGGCCTGCTCGAACACCCAGTCCCCGAACCCACCGACGACCATGGAGGAGCTGTTTCCCGCGGGGAGCAGCATGGTGGTGACCGGATCCTTGATCATCGTCCTGAGGCTGTTGCTCAGCTGGCGCACGTCGCTGTGGGGAAGCGCCACGACCACGTGGAACTGCAGGGCCGGATGGCGGCGCGCCAGCTCCAGTTGATCGGCGGTGATCAGCCTGCTCGTCTGCTTGATATCGCTCCGCTCGATGGACTCGAGGCTTCGAACCCTGAGCACCCTCGGCGACGCCGCGCTCTCCACTGCGAGGCTGAAGCTGGACTGGCGGAGCATCACCTCGAAGATCCGCTGAACATCCGCCGCCGGAACCTCGAGGCTCCGGTCCAGCTGCACCCTGGACGCCTCAAGCAGCACCTTGGTCTCCTCGCTGAAGGTGACGTGCTGACCGGTGAGGACGCCGTACGTGCGAGTCAGTTCGAGGAAGCTCGGCCCTTCCCCCCCGTCGTCGAGGACGACCTCGAGCGCTCCGGTCGCTGCAGGGAAGAGGTCGTCTCCGATGACCGGCGCGACTGAAGGCTGAACGGCCCCCTCCTCCGGCGACACGCTGGCGGAAGCAAGGGGCGGTTGGAGGAGAAAGAGGCTCAGGCCCAGGCAGACCGTCGGGTGGACTCGCATGGCACGGTAATCGTTGTAAGAAGATGAGTGGTGCGGCGGACGCGGCGTCGGCCAGTGCGAGGGAGAGACGCGTTCGCCTCGCTTCTATTCCCCGAACTTGCGGCTGTTCCCCGAACTTACGGCTCAGCGCAAGGCCGTCGGGAGCCACGTCCCCGGGAACAGGGCCGCCCCCTTGGGACTCCGCTGGCCTACCATCTCGTGGCCTCACGCCAGCGAAGCGAACACGGGGTGGTGAGCCATGGAAGAACAGCGAAGCAATGAAGGCGAGGCGGGGTCCCCCGCGAAGCTCCGCTTTCACCGCGAGCTGTCCTCCCGCCCCTCGCTCCATGGATCTCGCAGCACCCTCCGGCCCGAGGATGCGCGGCTGTTCACGGGTGATTCGCTCCCCGCGGCGTTCGCGCGTGCGCTCTGCAAGCGAAGGGCGACCTGCCTCAAGGAGCTGCTCGAGGCCACCGAGGTCTTCGCCCTCGCTCGCAAGGTGGTGCGCGCGCCGGTGGTCGCGGACCTGTGCTGCGGCCACGGCCTCGCGGGGCTCCTCTTCGCCATCTTCGAGCGCGAGGTCGAGCGCGTCCACCTCGTGGACCGCGAGCGGCCGGCGAGCGCCGACCTCATCCTGCAGGCCGCCGCCGACGTGGCCCCCTGGGCGCCGCCCAAGGTCGAGTGGCGCCGGGAGCAGCTCAAGCGCACCACCCTCGAGCCCGGCACCGGCGTGATCGCGATCCACGCCTGCGGCCTGCGCACCGATCGCGCCATCGAGCTGGCCGTAGAGGCCGGCGGCGCCATCGCGGCGCTCCCGTGCTGCCGGCCCCACCGCGGACACCCCGCGCCCGAAGGGCTCAAGCTCGCCCTCGGCGCGGACGAGGCCATCGACGTCCACCGCACCTACGCCCTCGAGCAGGCGGGGCACCGCGTGCGGTGGAAGTCGATCGCCGCGACGATCTCCCCCATGAACCGCGTGCTCATCGCTTCAGCCCGCCGCGACCCCGCGACCTGAGCCGCTCAGCCGTTGCGGCGCGACTTGATTCGATCGCGGTTCAGGAGGTAGACGGGCGACAGGGAGAACTCGTCGCGGATCCTTCGGTAGATCGGCGCCGCGCCCGCCCGGTCTCCCTCGGACCAGAGTCGGTCCGCCTCTCGGAGCAGCGCTGCAGGGCTGGCGCCTCCGCCTCCGAGGCCCAGCTCTCGCTCCAGCAGGCCGCCGAGCCCGCCCTCTAGCCCGCCGGTGGTGGCTCGACCCAGCAAGTCCTTGAGCGCCGCGTCGAAGTCGACGGTCGGCCTCGAGAGGGTGCCTCCGACCTCGACGGAGAGGGTCTCGCCCTCCAGCCACCGGAGGGCGTCCTTCGACCCCGCGAGGGCGGCGTCCACGGGGACGTTCCAGCTCAGGTCCACGGTGCGATCGAGGCCCACCGAGCCCGTGAAGGTGGTCTCGAGCTCAGCGATGGTCCAGGTCCACGGGTCCGGGTACGTCACCCGTCCGTTCGCGAGGGACCAGTTGAGGGGTCGCGTGGCCGCGACCCGGGTGACCTCGACCCCCGCCCTGTCGATCGCCGGGAGCAGGCCAGCGGCGCCGAGCCCGTCGAGCAGACCGGTGACGAGCGGCGAGCGGGCGAGGTCCACCTCGCGGAGGGTCAGGCTCCCGCCGCCGGACCAGGCCGAGGGGTCCGACCAGCGCCCGGGGGAGGCGCCTCCCAGGGAGACCGTGGCGTCCACGAGGCCCAGGGCCCCGCTCGTGAGCGCCACGCTCGAAGGCTGCGGCGCCGCCGGGTGCAGCCTCGCCACCAGCGGCGCCAGCGTCGTGTCCAGGGACGCGCCGTCGAGCCGCAACTCCCCACGGAACTCCGGGTCAGCGGCGAAGTCTGCGCGCACCTCGCCGTCACGCGCCTCCAGGATCCCTTCAAGATCCGGGGTGTCGCCGTCCACCAACCTGGCGACCTTCACGCGGAGGCGGACGGGATCACCCTCTGCGATCGAGGCGAGCTCGCCTGCTCCGTCGGGGTACTCCACCTGCAACCCCTGGAGCTCGGCCGTGGCCTCGATAGCGAAGGGCGCGTCGGCCCGGAGATCCTCGGCGCCGCCCCCGACGTGCAGGTCGGCGGTCCCCCCGAACGACAGTCGCTCGTCCGCCTCGACCCCGACGAGGCGCATGGCCTCCCGGACGACTCCCAGCTCGAGGTCCGTGACGTCGATGCGGTCGACCTCGAGGCCAGGGCCAGCGTCGGGCCAGAGGAAGAGGTCGGCGTAGAAGTCTCCGACGCTGCCCGTCCCGCCGAAGACATGACCCTCGAGGCGGACGGCGGAGGATTGCTCGGGGCCGTCGAGGCCGATGGTGAAGCGGACGTCCGCGAGCTGTAGGGCGCTCTCGGGAGAGCGCACGGTCACCGTGCACTCTGCGAACTCGACCCGGCCGTGGAGGTCCAGCGGTCGGCGGCGGGGCGCGGGCCCGTCGCCAGCGGGAGGTTGGCTCTCCCCCCTGGGCTCCCCTCGAGGCTCAGGGCTGGGCTCCTGGCTGGGCTTGCTGAGGGGGCCGCCCCCATCGTCGGCGGCGAGCAGCCGCTCGACGTTCCACCGGCCCTCACCGTCCTGGACCAGATCCAGCTCCGAACCGTACACGTGCACGGCCAGGTCCCTGCGGCCCGTGAGCCAGGCCCGCAGGCCCACGT
>CAJQPT010000292.1 GCA_905480285.1 uncultured bacterium | reverse complement strand
TAGCGCACGCGGACCAGGGGGCGGGCGCCGAGCTCGCCAAGCCGAAGGGCGAACTCGCTGGCCCCCTCCACCTCCGAAAGGGGCGCGGGGCGACCGCTGAGCACCGCCTCCGCGACCTCGCGCGAGACCCTCGCGCGGGTCTTGCGGACCACCACGTTCGAGCGCTTCTTGACCTCGAGGAAGACCGGCGAGTTGGGGTCATCGTCGTAGGCGCGCACCCGGAGCTTGAAGCGGTTGCGGTGCCCCTCGACCGTCGTCCGATACAGCTCCAGCCCGTCCCCATCGAGGTAGAGGCTGACGATGGGGTAGCGCCGGTCAGCGTGTTGGCGCGCGAAGTGATCCGGCCTCACAAACGGCTGCACCATGGCTCGAATCGACGGCAGAATGCTCGCCGGGACGAAGTACTTCCACTCGTATCGAGAGGTGAGAGTGCGGTCGTTTTGGGACATAGCGGCGCGGCTCCATGGTCGGAAGCCGAGCGTCTATTTTTATCTGTATATTGAATTGAGGCAACGGGCTTTTAACAACGTCCCAAGCCGGCGTCTCGTTTTCTCTCCAGGCCCCACCCGATTTCACTGTCGTGCTACTCCTGCGCTCCCACGCAATCATTGCCGGACTCGTAGCCCTTGCCAGCACTCCTGGTTCTGTCTCTGCGCAGCAACCGATCCTCACCGAGTTCCTTGCGAACAACGAGGGTGGGATCAGAGACGAGGACGGGGACCGCTCGGATTGGATTGAGATCCACAACCCTTCAGCTGTCCCGGTAGACCTCGGTGGCTGGCGCCTCACCGATGACGCGGGAGATCCCTCGAAGTGGGCCCTCCCGGCCGAGGTCCTTCCCCCTGGCGGCTACGTGGTGGTGTTCGCCTCTGACAAGGATCGCACAGTGGCCGGGCAGCCGCTTCACACCAACTTCCGTCTCTCCACAGGCGGTGAGTACCTCGCGCTCGTGAGCCCAGCGGGCCTGGCCTCTACGCGATTCACCCCGGCCTACCCGGCCCAGACAGCCGACATCTCGTACGGGTACGAGAGCGACCTCGTCACGCTCTCCTTCTTCGACCCCCCCACCCCCGGTGCCGCAAACGGGGTTGGCGGCGGCTCCATCCTGGCGCCAGTGACCTTCTCAATTCCGCCGGGGCTTGAATCGGATCCTCTGGTCCTGGGCCTGCAGCACGCGAGCCCCGCCTCCACCATCCGCTACACGCTCGACGGTAGAGAGCCCTCCAACCAGGATGCGATCTACACCGGGCCACTGCAGATCGCCGGTACGACGACGCTGAGGGCCCGTGCCTTCGAAGCAGGCTCTCTACCCTCGCCCGTAACCACCGGGAGCTGGATCTTTCCGGCGTCAGTGGAAGACCAGACGATCAACACAGCGCTCGGGCGCAATCTCCCTGCGGAGTGGATCGACCAGTCCGGTGCGAACTGGGACCGGGGCGGCACACGGCCGGGAGCTTGGTACGGACTCGACAGTCTCGTCACGGCCCCCTATACCCCGGAGCAAGTTCAAGAGAGCCTCGGAGCTCTTCCTTCAATCTCGCTCCAGTTGCACCCGGATGACCTCTTCGGATTCATGGCTCCCTCTGGTCGAGTGGGTATCTACGCCAACTCCTCCGAGGAAGGTGAGTCCTGGACACGGCCGTGTTCTGTCGAGTGGCTAGACCCTCAGAGTGGCCTTGAGTTCCAGATCGATTGCGGAGTCGGGATTCAGGGAGGCACCAACACTAGCGCCAACAACCGCAGCCAGCTGTCCATGGCCCTGAAGTTCAAGGCGGAGTTCGGCCCATCGAAACTCGAGTACAAGGTCTTCGACAACTCGCCGCTGGATCGCTTTGACTACCTCATCCTCGACTGCGGCACGCAGCTCTCCATCAACGCACCGGCGGGATCGACGACGAAGATTCACGCCCAAGAGACGCGGGACGAGTTCGCCGCTTCGATCCACGGTGACATGGGGCACCTCTCGCCCCACGGGCGCTGGGTACACCTCTACCTCAATGGCCTGTATTGGGGCGTGCTCCACCTGCACGAGCGACCGGACGAGCGCTTCGCTGCCGCCTACGGCGGCGGGGACGCCGAGGAGTACGACTGGGTCCGGCGCGGCGTTGTAGCCGCCGGGAACAGCAACCCTGTGGGAAGTGCGGCTCCGGGGCTTTGGAAAGAGGTGTACGACATCTGCATCTCTGGAGTCTCACCCGGGCAACAGTGGTTTGGGGAAGACGCGTTCGAGGCGCTTGTAGAGCGAGTCGACCTCGAGAACTACGCGGACTACATGTTGATGAACTGGTACGCCGGGAACACCGACTGGCCTTTCAACAACTGGATGGCCACAGCTCACGCGCGAAACTCCAGCGACCCTTCTGACGTGAACACCGAGGGCCGGTTCGTCTTTCACAGCTGGGACGCGGAGGCCACCCTCTATTGGGGTAGCGCCGCTACGGCCGTCAACGATGGATTCTGGGACAGGACCGGGATCCAGAGCAGCAGCTCCTTGAACGTCAGCTTCATTCACACCGCGGCCCTCGCTCACCCGGACTATCGGATGCTGCTCGCGGATCGAGCCCAGGTCCACCTCCGGACCCCGGGAGGCACCTTCTGGGTCGAGCCAGGGTTCGACGTGATCGGTACAACGTACGACCCCGCCTTTCCGGAGCGGAACGTTCCAGCTTCTCGTTACTACGCGATCGCGACCGAACTGGGCCCCGCCGTCCTGATGGAGTACGCCCGCTGGGGCAATTACTTCCACGCGCCTGGGCGCTTCAACCTGACGGACTGGGTGACTGAGCGGGATCGCTTGCTGAACGACTTCTTCCCCATCCGGGGCCAGGTGCTCCTTCAGCAATTGGCGGCCGCCACGCCACGACTCTTCCCCTCGATCTCGGCTCCTGTCCCCTCGAGGGCGCCCGGCAGGTATCGGGCGAACACCGACCTGACGCTCTCCGGGTCCGGCACGGTCTACTACACGCTCGACGGATCGGACCCCCGCGGATCGCTTGGAGTCGTGAACCCGGTCGCCACTGCGGCGACGGGACCGGTCATCCTCCCCCGGGGAACTTCGCAACTCCGCGCGCGCGTCTTCGACGGGATCGAGTGGAGTCCGCCCTTCTCAGGCACATACTGTGCAGGGACGCGGGTCAGGATCAACGAGGCGCAGAGCGACAACACCCGCACGATCGCTGACGCGGCGGGCGACTTCGATGACTGGTTCGAGCTGCGGAATCTCACGGATACGCCGCTGGACCTCGGAGGCTTCCACCTGACGGAC